>CAZKNG010000063.1:0-13647 GCA_964554125.1 uncultured bacterium
TACCCTACTCAAGCAGGTGAAATAGAGGGAGAGGAATCTATAAGCGAGATAATGGGGTCGGGGGTAGATCTGATCTGTTTCAGCGCCGACAAAATGTTCGGAGGCCCGCAGGGTGGAATATTACTCGGTTCATCCGATCTGATCGAGAGGATGAGGAAGAATCATCTTTCAAGAGCGCTTAGAATCGACAAATTAACCCTCGCTGGTCTTGAGAAAGTCCTTATCCATTATTGGAATGGAGAATTGGAAAGGATCCCCGTGCTTGAATCTGTTAATATGAGTGCTGAAGAAATAAAAAAGAGAGCAGTGAATTTCTCAAAGTCGATTGAAGAAGAACTTTCCGGAAAGATTTCAGTATGTACTGTTGAAGGCCTGTCTTCGGTGGGTGGAGGATCATTCCCAAATTATTCCTTGCGAAGTGAACTTGTTAAAATTACTCTTGCAGAAGGGAATCCTGACAGGGTTTCGGGTCTGCTGCGAAAGCAAGACCCCGCGGTTATAGTAAGAGTGAAAGGGGATTCTATATTTATAGATCTTCGGACTGTTAGTTATGATGAAGAATTGTTACTTAAGAAAGCTATTGTAAGGGGACTGGGAGATATTGCCTCGAGGGAGTGATTTTAATGGAAAATAGTGATTCCAGAGACGATTCTCTGAGAGATAATGCTGGATACCAGAGAGATGTTTACTCAATTTCCCTGAGTAAAGAGGAAATGATAAAGTTTATCGAGGAAGGGGATTATTCCTCTACAAATTACCTTGATCTTTATGAAGAAATAGGCAGAAAGCTGGAGGATAAAATCAGAGAAAAGGGGTGTGTGTCATTTTTTCTTTTTTCTTTGGGTGAGGACAGGGTTACAAGGGATTTTTCAGTTCTTCAACTTGCTCATTTCTTTTCCAGAAAGGGGAAAAGGCTCCTTATTGTGGATTGTGATTTTCTCAGCCCTGGCCTGAGCGGTCTTATTGACAATGTTGAAGAAAATGGGTTTCTTGATCTCCTTTTATACGGAAGTTCATTAAAGTCTGTGGCCAGCCCGATTGGAATCGAAGGCGTTAAAACAATAGGTCCGGGGTCATTCCCAGTTTCAAGAACGGTCCCTTTCGCCACGAAGGAGTTTGACAGAGTAAATCATTTCCTTCGTGAAAGAAATGATGTTATTCTCTATTGCTCAACACTTTATTCAGACAGCAATGAAATAAATCCTCTTATTAAATTTGTTGATGACGCGGTTATTTCCTGCCGGGCTGAAGAATTCCCGAAGGGGAAGCTGCGGAAGGTCCTGACCGATCTGGAAACATCCGGGTTCCCGTCGGTAAAAACGATTTTCTTCGGCGGTGCATTTAGCGGGCAGGATGAGACAGAAAAAGAAACACAACGGCGGGAGGAAGATGTTAAGAAGGAAGATATAAAAAAGAAAAAGAAGCCGGAAACAAAAGAAACTAAAGGGGAGACTGCGGATGAGGAAATAGGAGATAAGATTGCAGCCGGCGGGGATTCCGGCGATATTGAATCCGGATTCATAGAAAAAACAGAAGAGATTGAACCTGAAGATGAATTTCCCGGAAAAAGAATAAATCCGCTCAGAATAGTTTTAGTAACCGCGGCTTTCTTTGTTGTTGCGTTTTTGGCTTGGTGGTTTATGAGGGGAAGTTCAATAAAGGAAAAGAGCAGCAGCGAGAGGATCAATAAAGCAGTTCAGACAATACAGGAAGCCAGTAGAGATAGCAAGAAAGATGTCGGCCAAAATACCGGAGAGAAAGAAAAAACAGATACAGAGAAAGAAAAGGACGAAATTACAAAGGCCGGAGTTGCAGATTCCCTGCAGGAAGCTTCTGAAAAAGAAACCTCAGGGGTTTCTCCTGATGAGACAGAAGACAATAAAGAAGGGGATAAGATAGAAGAAGATGTAAAGCCGCCGGCAGATTATTATTCTGTTCACATAGCTTCATTCAGGGATATAAAGAACGCGGGAGATGAGGCCGAGTATTTTGAGAAGAAGGGGTTTGATGTCTTTGTAAAACAGGTAACGGTTAAAGATACTAAATGGTTCCGTGTGTTGGTTGGAAGACACGAGACAAAAGAGTTGGCAAATAAAACAAAGATGAAATTGCTGCCGTTGAAAAGAATTGCCTACGCCAGAGTGGTTGAAGTGGACAAATAACTGGATTTAAACTTTGGAGGGAAATATAAGTGAGTCTGGCAAAATTAAAAGTTTTCGGGTTTAAATCTTTCATGAATCCGGTAACTCTAGAATTTAACAAGGGAATTACCGCGATTCTGGGTCCAAATGGTTGCGGGAAAACTAACATTGTTGATTCTGTCAGGTGGGTACTTGGGGAAAGAAGCGCCCATCAACTTAGAAGTAGTAAGATGGAAAATGTTATATTCAATGGAACTCAGTCGCATAGACCTGTCGGTTACGCGAAAGTAGATCTGACACTTGATAATGAAAAAGGGACTTTTCCCCTGGATTATTCGGAAATTGTGATAAGCAGAAAGGTCTATCGTTCAGGTATAAGTGAGTATTTCATTAACAAGACCCCCTGTCGATTGAAGGATATTAAGGAGTTGTTTGCCGATACAGGAACCGGAAGCCATTCTTATGCTGTTATTGAACAGGAGATGATGGATTATGTGCTCAACGATTCCCATGGTGAAAGAAAGGAGATGTTTGAAGAAGCCGCGGGGATTGTTAAATACAGAATGAGAAGAGAAGAAGCTAAAAGAAAACTGAAATTGACACAATCAGATCTTCTTCGTCTTGAAGACATAATGGAGGAACTTGGCAGGCAGGTTCGTTCCCTTCGTTATCAGGTAGGAAAGACTAAGAGATTCAAAAGATTAAAGGATAAGATAAGGGATTGGGAACTTATTCTCCTGCGCAATAAACTTGCCGGTTTTCTTCAGGAGAAAGTTAAGGAGAAAAGAGAGCTTTCAGAAATACAGAGTCTTTCCGGCAGGGAAATTGTCTCAAAAGGCGAGATTGAAAGAGATGTAGAAGCCAGAAAACTCGAACTTGTGGAAATGGAGAAGAACAACAGGGAGTTTCAGGATAAACGTTATGATCTAAGGAAGAATATTCAGTCGATTGAAGAAAGAATAATTCAGATGTCGGAACGCCGCGGAGAAATGCAGAGAATAATAACGAGAGCTGAGAGTGAAATAGAGGAAGCGAAAAAACGGATCGATAAGATTGCCGGCAGGATTGATGCTGTGAGTTCAGAATGTGAAAGGGTTTATGAAGAAATAGAAGAGAGTAAAGAGAAAAATGCCGATTTAGAAAAAGAACATAAGGAGCTTTCATCCAGGGCGGATGAATTGAAAAACAAACTCTTAAATCTTAAACAGACTCAGCTGAGTTTTGTTCAGGACCAGGCTAGATTGAGGAATGATATCGAGCATTACGAATCTGTTCTCAGCGAACTTGATTCGCGCATTTCAGACGGGAGAGATCAACTGCTCGGACTGGAAGAAGAAAGTTCAAGATTGTCAAGTGAGAAAGAAGAGGTCTATTCAGAGGTTGAATCAATTCAGCAGCATCTGAACAAAAACAAAGATAGACGGAAGGAACTGTCTGAAAAGGCCGGTGAAGTTAAAGAAAAATCGTCGAAGCTGGAGAAATTACTCTCAGAACGGAGAACAAAGCTCGCGAAGTTGAATAGCGAATATGAGCTTTATTCAAAGATGATAAAGGAATTTGAGGGCTTTCCATCCGGAGCAAGACACGTTCTAAAGAATGGAAGCAGTTATGTAATAGGTCCTATAGCAGAACTTTTAAGTGTGGAAGATAAGTTCCATACCGCTCTTGAATCGGTTCTTGGAGGTATGCTTGACGCGGTTGTGGTAAAAGATTTCTCGGGTGCGGTGGACCTTGTCGAAGAACTTGAGAAAAACAGTCTTGGCCGGGCGAGGTTCCTTGTCGAGGGTCCTGATACCGGGGATGAAGAAAATATCGGGGATATTAACGGACTACTTGGGAAACTGAGTTCCTTCGTTAAAGCTAAAGATAGTGTGCGCGGGTTTGGTAAGAATTTTTTCAGCAGAATACTTGTATTTGAAAAGACGGCTCACGCGGTCGATTTTATCAGAAGAGATTCCGAAAAATTACCCTACGATGCCGTCAGCCTCTCAGGCGTGTTTCTCCGACGCAGCGGGGAGCTGTATTTTTCAGGGATGGAGGAGAATGAAATATCTCTGCTTGGAAGAACAGAACGGGTCGATCAAATAGAGAAAATGATAAACTCTCTGGAGAAAGAGGTGGAAACTCAGGAGAGTAGACATAGAGATTATATCGAGAGTTATGATGATATTCAGAATCGAATAAATATCCTCCGTGATGAGTATTTGTCGGCCGAGGAAAATCTTACGTCCAAGAGGGATGAACTTCGTGAAAAGGAACGAAATTATATAACAAAAAAGGAAAAATGCAATCTCAGGAGCAAATCACTTCAGGAACTCGAGGAGTCCAGAAGCGATGCCCTCTCACGGCTGGAGGAAGTCAGGCTGTCTATGGAGATGAGGCAGAATTCGGATGATGCTCTGCAAATATCTTCAATGGAGGAAGATCTGAAGAGAATGCTCGATAAGAAAGAGGAAATAGAGAGCGTTATTACACAGCGGAAAATCTCCTTTGCTTCTTTCAAGGGTGATTATGAAAAGAAGAAGGAGGAAATTCGCGGATTACGCGAAATGCAAACTCAGTTCAGAGAAGTGATTCAGCAAAGGGGAGAAGAAATAAGTTCCCTCGAGAGTGAATCTACCCAGAATGATGAAAGGCTTAAGAGAGAAAGAGCTGTTGTTAAAGACCTGCTCGAGAAGGAAAGGCACTTTCAGATCAAGATAAACGACCTTAATGATAAACTGGAAGAAAAAAGATCGGATATTACAGAGATTGAGAAGGATCTTAAAGAAAAGCAACGCCGCAAGGAGGATCTTGTTTCCCGGGAGAATCAGATCCGGATAAATATTTCCGCCCTTGAAACGAAGATGAACGATGCTATCGATGTGGCAAAAGATCTATATGGTGAAGATTACAGGTGCTATCTCGAGGGTATCCAGATCCCTCTTTCAGAGGAGGAAAAACAGATTACCTATGATATGCTGGCCGGAGAAAAGGAAAAACTCGAGAGAGTAGGACCTGTCAACATGGCGGCCGTTGAAGAATATGAGGAAAAAAAGGAACGCCTGGATTTTCTTGAGTCTCAGAGGGAAGATCTCATTAAAGCAAGGGAAGAATTAGATGAAGCGATATCAAAAATAAATACAAAAGCGCGGAAGTTGTTCAGAGAAACATTTAATCTGGTAAAGGGCTATTTTTCTGAAATTTTCGAAGTTCTTTTCGAAGGCGGGGAAGCCAACTTGTCACTGAGTGAGAACAGTGATCCTCTCGAAGCTGATATTAATATTTACGCGAGGCCGAAGGGAAAAAGACTTCAGGATATCTCACTGCTTTCGGGCGGCGAACGCGCTTTAACCTCACTCTCTCTCCTCTTTGCTCTTTACAGAGCGAAACCCAGCCCCTTCTGTATTCTTGATGAGGTTGATGCCCCCTTAGATGACGCTAATGTACAGCGGTTTGTACGTATGGTCAAAAAGTTTTCGAATGAAACCCAGTTTATTGTGGTCACTCATAACAAAGTAACAATGGAGATGGCCGATTCTCTTCTGGGTGTTACGATGCAGGAAAAGGGTGTTTCAACAGTAGTCAATGTCGATATAAAGAAGGTTGAGGATATCCTTTCAAATAACAGAAAAACAGCAGATACGCTGAAAGAAACCGCCGTTTCACAGAATTGACAGGGTCATAATGGCAAAGGGAATCTTCAAAGGTCTCAGGAAGACGAAGAAAAAATTTATTCATCCTCTGCTTGATCTGTTCAGATCCGGCGAGCTTGATGATTCGAGCATTGAAGAAATTGAAAGTCTTCTGTTTTCAGCGGATTTGGGTATTGAAGCTACCGAGAGGATTGTTGAGCGTCTGAGTGGGAAAAAAAGCCGGGGAGAAGATGATGAGGTATTGGATATTTTAAGATCTGAACTTCTAGATATTATCGAAAGTGTTCCCGGCTATAAAAAGTCTGAAGGTAATCCAAGAGTTATAATTGTTGCCGGAGTAAACGGTGTGGGGAAGACTTCTACGATCGGGAAACTGGCAAGACGTTTTCAGAATGAAGGCAAATCTGTTTTACTGGCCGCCTGTGACACGTTCAGGGCGGCCGCGATAGAGCAGCTTGAGCTATGGGCACAGAAATGTGACGTTCCCGTTGTAAGGCAGCAAATGGGGTCTGATCCCGCCGCTGTTGCTTTTGACGCTGTAAGCTCAGCCCGGTCTAAAGGTATCGATATTGTAATAATAGATACGGCGGGACGTCTGCATACTAAGAAGAATCTTATGAGAGAACTCGAAAAGATATTCCGCGTTCTCTCGAGCAGATTTGATGATATCGGTCTGGAGGGGTGGCTGATCATCGATGCCAATTCCGGGCAGAACAGTATCAGGCAGGCTGAGGTTTTTGTTGAATCCCTGCCCATTACGGGAATGATAGTCACCAAACTAGACAGCACCTCCAAAGGCGGAGTAATAATACCGATACAGAATAAACTTAACCTTCCCGTTCTGTATATAGGTGTTGGCGAGGGAATAGACGACCTCGAGGATTTTGACCACAGGTTGTTTGTATCAACCCTTCTTTCCGGTTAGTCAAATTTTTTATATCTCTGTGTGGATGCAACAGGAATGTTTGAACTTTTTCCCTTTTCTGACAGGCATTTATGAATCTCATTCCTTCCTGATATATTTCCGCATGAAATCTTTTCCATAGGCGCGTTCAGCCTCCAGCCTGTTATCTCTTCCGCAGAGAAGCCTCAGGTTGGCGGGGGAGCCGTTTGTGACCATCGTCGGTGGCGCGATGATGGTGGATACGGAACAAGAGAATATGCAGAAACTGTTCACTGCACCTGAACAAAAATGCGTGCGGTTTTTTCAATATTCTTATTCCAGGTATGATTTTGGTTTATTTAAGTTTACCGTCCGCTATACACCTTTTGCTTCCTTTTGTTCCCTGTCGTATTTTCCTCCCGGCAGCACCCAGGTCAATACCGCTTAGATAACTATCAGGGTAAAAACTATCACAAAAACATTCGGTATTTTTTTCATTTCTTTCTTCAGTAGAAATTAATATATGTTCCGAGTCAAATATCCCGGCTGACATCTCAATTTGTTTTAATAACCTGATAGCATAATAGCGTAAGAACAAGTACCAGGGGGAAAATACAACTTTTTATGGTACGGGAGAGATGCCGGCGCCATTTTCTCGAAGGCATTTATAGCGACTTGTAGCAGTACCCTGTTTTCTATTTTGCGTGTATAGAGTGGTTTTAAAATTACCTAAGGAGCAGCATCTTGTTTGAATCGATATTCTTGCCGGCTTTGATCCTGTAAAAATAAAAACCCGACGATACGCTCCGACCGTTCTTATTGGCGCCGTTCCATGTCGCAGAGTGAGAACCTGCGTTGTATTCTCGGTTGGCCAGTGTTGAAATGAGTCTTCCCTCTACATCGTAGACGCGTAAAATGACAGGGCATTTTTCAGCCAAAGAAAAGCGTATTGTAGTGAGTGGGTTGAACGGATTTGGATAGTTTTGATATAATATGAAGGCGGGGCAATATGGATCCTCGGGTTCATCTGTGTCTTCCTGACCGGTTGATGTTGGTCCGGCAGCTAACATGGCGAGGAAAATTTTATCACCACCACCGGTATCAATTGTGTCGGCCGGAGTAAATCGCACTGTTGAATGTATAGAACCGGTAACATACAAATTGCCATTTCCATCATATCCAATTCCTTTTGCTTCGTCCCCATCTGAAGTTCCGCCAGCTTGATTATACCATAGATAATTTCCATTATTATCGTATCCCGCTACAAAAATATCTCCATCTCCATCACTATAGAAAACCTGGCCATCAACAATGAGAGAATCCGTAAAGAAGCCACAAATATAAGCATTGCCAAGTTCGTCTAATGTTATTGATCTTGCGGTTCCCAATGTTGGATCAATTTGTTTGGCCCATTGATATGTACCGACTGAACTGTATTTGGCGAGAAATATATCAGCATTATAATTACTTGCGGTTAAACTGTCATCTTCAAAATAGGCTGTTTGAAAGAAATGTCCGGTTACAAAAACATTCCCGTTTTCATCCGTATCAATTGAAGTCGGATAGTCATTTAAAATGCCACCGAAGTGATCCGCCCATGCAAACTGACCAACCTGATTAAACTTTGCAATATAAATCCTATTATCTCCGCCCTGGTATTCAAGTGCATAAGTGCCATCGAAATTAATTCTATTACTATATTCGCCTGTTACATAAACGTTATTCAGATTATCAACGCAGAGCGCAGTACTATGCGGACTAAATGGTCCGGCAAATTTTTTCACCCAGATAAAATTCCCATCCGTATCGTATTTGGCAAAAAATACCTCCTGTCCGCTCCAATCCGAATGCAATGAGTCATTGCCAAAATAAGCATCATATTCAAAGGTACCTGTCAAATATAGATTGCCATCGCTGTCCAATGCAACTGCGTTGCCGTGATCGTTATATGTTCCGCCTCCGTTTTTTGCCCACAGGATATTACCATCACTGCTGTATTTGGCGACAAACATATCCGATGCACCGTTTGAATGTAATGTATCCGTATCAAAATAGGCATTACCTGAAAAAGAACCTGTTATATAAACAGATCCTGTCGAGTCCACGGCAAGGCTTCTTCCTTGATCATCCGCTGTACTTCCTGCGTGTTTTGCCCACTCAATACCTCCGTTTTTATTATACTTGGCAACAAAAATATCTTCACTGCCATAGCTGCTCATATTCACCGTACCAAATGTGGCGTTAAGCGTAAAATAACCGGTGATGAAACTGTTTCCCAGAGTGTCACAAGCGATAGCATTACTCAATTCCCGGGTACTGCCACCTGCCTGAACAACCCACTGCCATTGCGGATTCTGTGCCTGTGCGTTGTTTAACAATATTACGTTGCACACGAAGAAAGATATGATAAAGTAATTGATTAAGTATTTCATGAAATCTCCTTTGTAATAATTTGAAAGAATCAAGTATAAATCACATATTACAAACAGATCTATAATGTAAATTGAGTTAGATTTTCTAAAGATATAGCAGAAAATCTTACCTTTACTATTTCTCAATCATAATTTTTCAACAAATTACCACCGCGAAGAGTCCACGCCCTCATTGTATATTCGGTTTTCACATTACCCGATATTTGAATATCCTGTCAACATATGATTTTTTGATTTTTTTCAATATCTCATTTTAGCCAATGTACTTAAACAACAACTATATTAAATAAGATCTCGAGACTAACTCCTGACGGGTATTTTCTTGAAAGTTCGGATCTTATTTTTTCAACTTTCTTTAGGAATTCAGGGTCCACCATAAATTCCAGTTTGAATTTCTGTTTTACCTCTGCATTTTCAGCCCTCTTGCCAGTCTCTGCCGTTCCGGCAGGATCAGTCCCGACGTCGGGAGTGATTTCTCCCTCCTTCTCACCGGAATCTGTCTCAACGTTGAGACTTTTTCTGTAATTATTAACACCGGGATCACTACCGGCGCCGGTGGTAAATATCTTACCACTTTCTCTCTTTCCCATCTCCGGACTTTTCCCCTCTGAACTATCTGTTCCAAGGAATATCGGCTTGATTGCATCGAAATGATTTTCCTTCGGGGAGTGCCTTGCCACAATTCCTTCTACACTTCTTGTGGATATATTTTCAATTGATTTCAAACAATTAGTGCAGTTTAAAAAAGCTCAATTCAATTAAAGATCAGAGAACGAAAGATCGACAACATTCCAAAAATTCCTCGTGTTCTTGACTATAATTATTAAAAAGATTATACTGTTGAAAAGAAACGGAGTTTTAATCTTTCTATTTTAAACCTTCGGGGCGGGGTGAAATTCCCCACCGGCGGTAAAAGTCCGCGAATGGGTGGAAGCCCATTGACTCGGTGGAATTCCGAAGCCGACAGTAACAGTCTGGATGGGAGAAGGTATAGATGAGACAGCCAGCTTCAAATGCTGATAGATTCATATCAAACCTATCCCATATAAATAATAGATATGCCCTGAGTTTAGTTATGTTTCGCAGATGGGGAAGTTTAATTTGAACTCAGATGAAATCTATTTAGTGAGAGCTATTGAGCTTGCAAGGAAAGGCCTTGGAGATACTTTCCCTAACCCCAATGTCGGCGCCGTTGTTGTTTCAGACGGCAGAATTGTCGGAGAAGGATATCACAGGAAGAAGGGGGAACCCCACGCTGAAGTTGAAGCTATCAATGAAGCCGGCTCCGAAGCGAGGGGCGGGACTATTTATCTGAATCTCGAGCCATGCTGTCACTACGGAACGACCCCTCCCTGCACCGAACGAATAATACAGTCCGGTATTAAGCGTGTTGTTTTCAGTATATACGACCCTGACCCCAGGGTTAGCGGAAAGGGAGCGCGAATCTTAAGGGAAAACGGGATAGAAGTGAAAACAGGCGTTAAATCGCGGGAGGCTCTGGAAATAAATCTTCCTTTCATTCACAGGTGTGAAACGGGCAGCCCCCTGGTTATTCTAAAGTTAGCTTTGACCCTTGACGGTTGTTTGACCGCGGAGCCGGATGGATGGTTTACTTCGGAAGAATCAAGAAAGTATGTTCATTATTTGAGAGCTTTAACTGATGCTGTTGCTGTCGGGATTGGGACTGTAAAATCAGATAATCCGGTTCTGAACAGGCGGTTTTTTGAAAGGAAATTACCGCCGCCTGTAAGGTGCGTGTTTGATCCGCGGCTTGATTTTCCACCTGACAGCTCATGGTTCAATGACGGTGAAAGAGTTATGATCTATTATTCGGATGAGGCAGCTACGGCCAGGGCAAAGTCTCTTGAAAAGGCAGGGGCTGATGTTATTTTATTATCTTCGAATAACGGCAGGATAGATCTTGAAAGATGGGTTGAAGATCTTTCAGAAAGATCGATCCACTCCGTTCTTGTAGAGGGAGGAGCAAGAATAGCTGCCTCTTTTATAAAAAAACGGCTTGCTGACAGAATGTATATATTTTTTGCTTCACGAATTTCCGGAAAGAAGGGGCTTTCTTTCTTTATGGAAGAGGGGGAGCCGGATTGGATAAAAGAGGGAGGCTTGAGACCAAGCCGTGTCTCTCTGTCCGGAAGTGATATTGTCGGCGTATATGATAATCCGGTAGTTGAAGGATATTTCAAGAGATTGGCGGGCGATTGAGTTGTTTACAGGTTTGATTCAGGAAGTAGGAAAGGTTGCCTTCCTGCGCAGGCATTCGCGGGGAGCGAATCTCTCGGTAAAAATGACCGGGGATGTTGACGCTGGAGAGAGTATCGCGGTAAATGGAGTATGTCAGACGGTAAGCCGGGTTTTCAAAGACGGTTTTGAATGTGATGTCCTGCCGGAAACGTTAAGAGTTACCAACCTCGGGGAGTTGAGATCCGGCTCCGGTGTCAATCTTGAAAAAGCCCTTTTGCCGGGTGATAGAATGGGAGGTCATATTGTTAATGGCCATGTGGACGGTGTTGGAGTCGTAAAAAAATTGTCGAAAAGACCTTATTCCCTGAGTATTGAATTAGAAAAAGAGATCTTCGATTATATTGTACCGAAGGCTTCAATAGCGGTAAATGGAATCAGTTTAACTATAGGTCCTGAGCTGGGCAGCGGGTGTTTCGATATTTATATTATTCCTCATACGTGGGAAAATACGAATCTCAGATCTGTCCGCCCGGGAGACAGAGTGAATATTGAAATCGATATTCTTGCCAGGTATGTAAAAGAATTCACGGGCAAACTGAAATGACGGAATTAATATAAAGCAGAGAGGTGAAAGAAAGTGAAAAATTTTTGTACGGTTGAGGAAGCGATCGAAGAGATACGCCAGGGCAGGATGCTGATAGTAGTTGATGATGAAAACAGGGAGAATGAAGGGGATATCGTGATGGCCGCGGAAAAAGTGGACGCGGATGACGTGAACTTTCTGGCACATCACGCGCGGGGGCTTATCTGTGTTTCACTGGAGAATGAATGGGCCGATAAATTGGGGCTTGATATGATGGTTAAGAATAACACCGCGAGGATGGGCACTTCTTTTACCGTCTCTGTTGACGCGATACAGAACACTACAACCGGGATTTCAGCTTTTGATAGAGCTGTTACCATAAAGGCACTTGTTGCCCCGGATACAAAACCGGAGGACCTGGCCAGGCCCGGACATATATTTCCTCTGAAAGCTGTCAGGGGAGGGGTCCTTCGCCGGGCGGGACATACAGAGGCGTCAGTTGATTTTGCGAGACTCGCGGGGCTTCATCCGGCGGGTGTTTTGTGTGAGGTTATGGCGCCGGACGGCACTATGGCAAGAAGACCGGAACTTATTGAGATGGCGACTAAATTTGATCTTAAGATAGCGACAATAACCGATCTGATCGAATACAGGAGGCGAAAAGAAAAATTAGTAAGAAGGGGGGCGAGGGCTTCACTGCCGACTAGATACGGGGAATTTGAACTTTACTCTTATGAAGGCAGTATTGACAAGTCTGTGAGTGTCGCGCTTGTTATGGGGTCTCCTGAGAAGGATGAGAGTCCGCTTGTAAGGGTTCATTCTCAATGTCTTACCGGCGATGTGTTCGGGTCACTCAGATGTGATTGTGGAAATCAGTTGAATAAAGCCCTGGAGATGATAGCTGAAGAAGGAAGCGGAGTATTTCTTTATATTCAGCAGGAGGGGCGGGGGATAGGATTGATGAACAAGGTTCGGGCTTACGAGCTTCAGGATAAAGGCAGAGATACAGTCGAAGCGAATATTGAACTCGGATTCCCCGCCGATTTACGCGATTACGGAATAGGCGCCCAGATTCTTGCCGACCTTGGACTGCACAAAATACGGCTTATGACAAATAACCCGAAGAAGATTGTCGGGCTTAAAGCTTATGGGTTGGAAGTAGTCGAGAGAGTGCCGATCGAAATTCCTCCTAACAGGAGGAATATAAAATATCTTTCATGTAAGAGAGATAAGCTTGGACACATCCTGAAGGATCTCGATAAGACAGAAGAATGGAGAAATCTGAGTCAAACAGATGGAAAGGAGAGATAAATGGTTATCGAAAAAGCCGGAAATCTCTTAGGCAAAGGAAAGAAATTCGCTATTGTAATTGGCCGTTTTAACGAGCTTGTTACAGGGAAACTGCTCGAAGGAGCTCTGGATTGTCTTGAAAGACACGGTGTGGATAAGGATAATATTACTGTCTACCGTGTTCCCGGATCTTTTGAGATTCCACAGGCGGCAAAGAAGCTGGTGTCAACGGATATTGACGGTATTATTTGCGCCGGAGCTTTAATCAGGGGAGATACACCTCATTTTGACCTGCTTGCAAGTCAGGTTGTCAAGGATGTTTCAAATATAGCCGTCAGTTCAGGTATGCCGGTATCGTTTGGGATTATAACAGCAGACACACAGGAGCAGGCACTGGAGAGAGCGGGCAGTAAGGTGGGGAATAAGGGATGGCAGGCAGCTATGTCGACACTCGAAATGTCTAATCTATTCGATGGTATTGGAT
>CAZKNG010000064.1:0-13644 GCA_964554125.1 uncultured bacterium
GATCGTTACTTTTCATAAAGAACAGCGTGCCGTAACACCGGGACAGTCACTTGTTATTTACAAGGATGGTGTTGTTCTCGGAGGCGGCGTGTTAACTGACAGCAGAGGTGCGGGAAATTGAGAGGGAGACTTGAATATATAATTATCTTCAGTTTCTGCCTGCAGGTGTTTGCCGTTTTCAATTTGTCGGCCAGCGGTGTAAATACCACATTCGATAGCCTTGCCTCGCGTAATGAACCATTTATCGTCTTTTATCCAAGGAAATACGACAGAATGGCCAAAAGGATAAGGATGATTCTTGATAATTCATCAGAAAGGATATCTTCTGAACTCGGGATTGGAAAGATTGATACGATAAGAGTTTATATAGCGGGCAATAAAGAGGATTACAGAGCGCTGCACGGCGAGACGGCTCCGGAATGGAGTGAAGCGTGCAGCGATTTAAGAAATATGCGTTTATGTATTGACATGGAGGCTGTTTTACGCGAGCAAAGGCCGGTTCGAACTGTTATAACACATGAGCTCTCACATCTTCTGTTTGCTCAGAGAGTTCGCGGCACGCGTTGTCCCACATGGTTTCTCGAGGGGTTGGCCATGAGACAATCGGGTGAATGGGGTTTTTCCGATCACTGGCATTTTATGGTCTCCGTCTGGAAAAAGAATTTGCCCGACCTTGAAGATCTCAGAGGAAGGTTCCCGAAATACGGTGAAGATGCCGCCATGGCGTACAGAATTAGTTATATTGCCGTAAAGGAGCTTTTTTCCGAGAGACCGGAGGACCTGATGACACTAACGGCTTTTACCCGTGATCTGGGTGATTTCAAGAGGGCCTTCATCCTTACATTCGGCAAATCTCCGCTTGATTTCGCGGCTGAATTTCACGCGACACTTGGTGATAAGTACAGGAAAGGTTATATTCTGGCAGTATCCGCGCCTTTCTGGGCTGGTATGGTTATCCTGTTTTTAATTGCTTACAGCATAAAGAGGTACAGAGCCAGGGCCAAAATTAGGAAGTGGGAGGTAGAAGAGATGGCCGTCCGGAGGCAAACCGATATGGAAGCATAAGCCCGTTTGTTATTTCCGCCGGAGCGGCTCATCTGCTCTGAAGTCTTTTATTTGACAGTGCAGGTGAATATTTTTATACTATCGGAGTCCTCTCGAATGAAATAATTCATTTAGAGCGGAATTGTTTTTATATTTTACCGTAGAATATTCAGGAGGTAGTGATTCCGGAGGGCTAGTCCTAACAGGTAAGGCAGCGGATTTGAAATCCGCCGGGTGTTAAGCCCTTGGGGGTTCGAATCCCTCGCCCTCCGCCAGAGATGTAAATTAAAATTTACGGAGAGGTGGCCGAGCGGCTGAAGGCATCCGCCTGCTAAGCGGTTGTAGGGGTTATACTCTACCGAGGGTTCGAATCCCTCCCTCTCCGCCATATTATGCGCCCATAGCTCAACTGGATAGAGCGTCTGGCTACGGACCAGAAGGCTGGGGGTTCAAATCCTCCTGGGCGTATTTTAAATCGAATAAATATCTTCCGGCGGCAGTTATTACTATCAGGAAATTTTCCCGCGGCCCGGCCCAGACATTCAGCAATGATTTATTCACACCGGCAAACGATTGCTGTTGTGAATATTGAAAGACAAGGGATTTTCAGGATTAAATTATAACAGGGTTGATATAGCGCCGTTTTACAGCTGTTCCGGGAAAAAGGGGTTGACCTTTCTTTTATGTATCGTGTATGATACTGCGGTATTGTTAGCATTAATTTGTTGTTTAGTCAGCAGTAAAAGAATAAAGAGTTGATTTGAAGTTATACTGAAGGGAAGAGGTATGATCGAAATTAGAACCCATGGCCGTGGGGGACAAGGATCGGTAATTGCTTCCGAGATCCTGGCCGATGCTTTTTTTCATGAGGGTAAGTATGTTCAGGCTTTTCCGGCTTTCGGCGTGGAAAGGCGGGGAGCACCTGTAATGGCTTTTACAAGGGTTTCAGAAAGTGAAATCAGGGAGAGATGCCAGATATATGAGCCTGATCATCTTGTTGTTCTTGATTCCATATTAATTGATACGGTCAATATAACCGAAGGTCTTAAAGAGGGCGGCTGGATTATAATCAATACAAGTGCTTCCCTTGATGATTCCGGGCTGGCTGAAAAATATAACGTGGCAACAGTTGACGCTAACGCTATCGCAATAAAATACGGGCTTGGATCAAGAGCGGCCCCTATTGTTAATACAGCTATAGTGGGCGCATTCGCGGGGGCGACCCGACTTGTAGGGATTGAAGCTGTGCAGGAGGCTATAAAGGGTTTCGTGCCGCTTAAAAAGAAGGAAAATGCTCAAGCAGCTCAGGAAGCATACGATAATGTCGGCAAATAAGGTTTTTATTACCATGAGTATGAACAAAGCACCTGCATTTATTGTATCAAGTTAGGAAAGTGGAGGATAAATGAGTAAACAGACGAAATTTGAAAGTTACAGGGAAATGCCTATCAGGGCTATGACCGTGGACAATATGCTTTGGAATGAAACAGGTTCCTGGCGTAACGTCAAGCCTGTTTACGACAACAAGGTATCTCCTTGTATTTATGGCTGTCCCGCCGGGGAAAATATCCAGCATTATATCCAGCTTGTTATTGACAGGAAATATAAAGAGGCATGGGAGACTATTATTGAAAGTAATCCAATGCCCGCGGTAACCGGAAGGGTTTGTTCCCATCCTTGTATGGATAAGTGCACCCGGGGTGATTATGACGAATCTGTCAATATAAATGCTATTGAGAGGGCTCTAGGTGATATGGGGCTTGATAATCCTGAGTGGATGACAAAATCTAAAAAGAGTAAGAAGGAGAAGGTCGCTGTTGTAGGCAGCGGTCCGGCCGGACTCACATCCGCTTTTTACCTTGCCCGGGCAGGATATTCAGTGACGTTATATGAAGCCGAAGAAACCCTGGGGGGAGTTCTTCGCTGGGGAATTCCTGAATATAGACTGCCCAACAGTGTTCTCGACAGGGTTATCGATTCCATTCTCAGTTCAGGCAAAATAAAGGTAAAAACCGGCACTGCTGTTGGTGAAGATATAGAATTTAAAGAGCTGGAGAATAATTTTGACGCCGTATTCATAGGTGTTGGTCTTATGAAGAGCAGGCGGTTGGGGATCCCGGGTGAAGATTGTAAAGGTGTAGAACCCGGCCTTGATTATCTCAGGAAGGTTAACAGCGGCAGAGCTTCAGGCTCCTCCGGTAAATCGGTTGTTATCGGGGGAGGGAATACCGCTATGGATGTAGCCCGTTCAGCTCTGAGAAAAGGGAGCGATGTAACAGTTGTTTACAGAAGAACCCGGACGGAAATGCCCGCTATAGCCAGTGAGATCGAAGAAGCGGAAAAAGAAGGGATAAAATTCCGTTTTCTGGCCTCCCCTAAGGAAATAGTGACAGACGGGGATAAGCTTGCAAAAGTAATATTTCAGGAGATGGAGCTTGGTGAACCTGACGAAACGGGAAGAAGGAGTCCGGTTCCTCTTGAAGGTAAGACTTTCACAATGGATGTTGACAGGCTTTTTACCGCGATAGGTGAAAAAGGTGATCTTGATGGGTTTAAATCGGAAGTTGACACGGAATGGGAGTTGATCAAGGTCAAGGGCGAATTCGGGGAAACCGGCAGGAAGAAGATATTCGCGGGCGGTGATATCGTGACAGGAGCCGCCAGTGTTGTTGAAGCTGTAGCGGCTGGAAGAAGAGCGGCCGAGAAAATTCTCAGAATCTTTAATAATGAAAAAGATCCCCCCGTGAGGGATGGAACCGATTTTGGAATTGAGAACATCAATACCGATTATTTCCCAAAATCCAAGAGGGTATTGAAACCCAGGATTCCTGTCAGTGAGGCAATAAAAGGTTTTGAGGAAATTTTCAAGGGATTTGACGAGCAGATGCTTCAGAAGGAAGTGGACCGCTGCTTTTCCTGCGGTGTTTGTAATTATTGCGATAATTGCTGGATTTATTGTCCGGACGCTTCAATTATCCGCAAGGATGATGAATATGAGATAGATTTTGATTTTTGCAAGGGTTGCCTGGTATGTGTTGAAGAATGCCCGCGCAGCGCTCTTTCCATAGAGGAGGAGGGAAAATGAAAAAGGTTGTTATGGGAAACCACGCCGTAAGTTACGGTGTACGGGCATCAGAGGCGAAGGTTATTTCCGCCTATCCCATTACTCCGCAAACTCACATTGTTGAGCTTCTGTCTGAGTTGGTGGCGAACGGCGAAATTGACGCTAAATTCATAAAAGTAGAATCTGAACACAGCGCTATGGCCGCCTGTGTTGGTGCTTCCGCGGCGGGGTCGAGAGCTTTTACAGCTACATCATCGCAGGGTCTTTTGCTTATGACTGAGATGCTGCACTGGGCTGTCGGAGCGAGACTCCCGATTGTGCTTACAAATGTAAACCGGGCGATAGGACCTCCCTGGAGCATCTGGACAGACCAGAACGATTCACTCTCAATGAGGGATGTGGGTTGGATTCAGATTTACTGTGAAAGTAACCAGGAGACACAGGATGCTATTCCGCAGGCATTCAAGATTGCCGAAGAAGTCCAGCTGCCGGTTATGCTGGTACTGGACGCGTTTTTCCTTTCTCATACTTACGAGATTGTAGATCTTCTGGATGTTGAAAAGGTACGCGAGTTTCTGCCGCCTTACAATCCTGAATTAAAGATAGATCCGGCCGATCCCCATTCATTCGGCAACCTCGCCAGCGCGGATTATTATATGGAACTCCGCTACATGATAGAAGAGGCTATGGATGAAGCCAGGGGAGTTATAAAGAGAGTGGGAAAGGAATTCGGAGAACATTTTGGAAGGCATTACGGTATGGTTGTTCCTTACCGTTGCGATGACGCTGACGTGATTCTTGTTACTTCAGGCACAGTTGCTTCCACAACAAGAGCAGTCATAGATGAAATGCGTGATGAAGGTATCAAGATAGGAGCTCTTAAAATAAGGATATTAAGGCCGTTTCCTTTTAAAGAAGTTAGTGAAGTGCTTTGTTCGGCTAAGAAGGTAGCTGTCCTTGACCGAAACATATCATTCGGTAATCACGGGATATTCTACCAGGAAGTAAAGAGCGCGCTTTACGGGAAGACAGATATTCCCGTTTCAGGATATATTCTCGGTCTTGGAGGACGCGATGTCACTCCAAAAGTAATTCGCGAAGTTGCCGATAAAGCAATAAAAGATAAAAATCCTGAACCTTATATTAACTGGATAGGAGTCAAAAAATGAGAGAGGCAAGAATTCCAACTGATGAAATTATGGGGTCGGGGCATCTTGCCTGTCAGGGGTGCGGTGCTACTATGGCAATGCGGTTCGCCCTGAAGGCGCTTGGCCGTCAGACAGCTCTGGTTATCCCGGCATGTTGCTGGTCTGTAATTGACGGTACTTTTCCGCATTCAGCTGTTGATATTCCAATATTTCACACTGCTTTTGAAACCGCTGCGGTTACAGCTTCAGGACTCAAAGCCGGGTTGGAGATGCGGGGGGATCATGAGACTAAAGTTGTAGCCTGGGCTGGAGATGGGGGCACTTTTGATATTGGCCTTCAGTCTCTTTCCGGAACCGCTGAAAGAAACGACGATATAATTTATGTATGCTATGATAATGAAGCTTACATGAACACGGGTATCCAGAGGAGTTCTTCTACACCGGTAGGAGCCTGGACTACGACCACACCCGTGACAAATTATAAGGAACGTCCCAAAAAGAATATGATCGATATTATGGCCGCTCACGCGATTCCATATATAGCAACAGCTTCTGTTGCGTTTCCCGAAGATCTGATAAAAAAGTTCCATAAAGCGAAAGATATCAAGGGGACAAAATATATTCAGATTCTGGCGCCCTGTCCGACAGGATGGAAGTTATCTCCAGAGCTGACTGTCTGGGCTGCACGGAAAGCAGTAACTTCGAAAGTTTATCCTATTGTGGAAGTTACTGAAAATGGAAACAGACTTGACGTATGGAAAGAATTTGAACCAACTTCGTTCAAAGAGTATATCAAACCTCAGGGAAGATTCCGTCATCTGAAAGAAGATGAAATAGATAGAATTGAAAAGGATATTGAAGCAAGTTGGCAGCGCCTTCTCGCGAAAGAGGAGATGCTTTCCTCCATACCTGGTTTGTGAGTTTAAGAATAATCAGCCATTCTTCAATCGTTAGACCTGTTGGAGGTTAAAATAATGGCAGTATTAAATCGGTGACCGGTTGTAATCGACCATTATTAATTGGTTTCTCCCGCTTCTTACATCCGCGTGTTTTATCAGAACCATTCTATTATTGAAGATTAAATCCTCTGATTCGCCCAGCCGGGTTAAAGAGATTTCTTCCCTATAGTACTCAGATCTTTCCGGAACTTTCCGTATGCTGATAATCATTTCGCGTAACCCTATTGTTGTCAGTCAGATAACTTCGTATCTCAAATAATATTGCAACAGAATTTCGCAAATCGACAATCCTTAAAACTACCGTCTAAAAAGATAGAGTTTCAATTGATTGATATAACGATAATTATACAAATTTATCCTATTGGTACACCTTTAGCAAAGAGAGTTTATTAAAACAAACTGAAAGGAAAATAATGCGAAGCATAAGTAAAAAAGGAAAATCCGGATTGAGCAGCCGGGGGTCTACATTCACGGGAGTCATGATTGGTGTGGCGGCTTTAGGGATGATACTCGCAGTTGGAACACCTCAGACGGTTCAACTATTAAGGCGTTTACAATCAAAAGACGCTGTGCAGATAGTAACTGGTGTTTTGCGGAAAGCGAGAACCATGGCGGTTCAGGAAAAAAATGAGTATGTAGTTTTTTTTGATTTGGAAAATTCAAAGTTGAGCATTCTCGACGATGATGGGGGAGGGGACGGGAACCCCGCTAACGAGAGTTTTGATTCAACTAACCGGGGCAACAGAGAAAAAGATGAAGGCGAGAAGTTATTCGGTCCTTTTAAGCTCCCGGATGGGCAAATATTTGGATTTGTCGGGGGTACCGTCGGTCCGGATGGAAGCTATGTAACCTCTCCCGTGACTTTTTCCGGGTTTCCTCCGCACGTTGTGTTCTTTCCTGACGGGAGCGTGAATGAGGAGGGAGTTGTCCTCGTAATGCCGGAGGTTGAATATCGTCAGCAAAAAAGAGGAAGAGATAAAATGATGCTTGTCACACGTTATACCGGCAGCATTGTTATCAGGGAGCCGGGATATTATAAGTTGGAGGATGAATAGAATAGAAGGGATTTCAAAAGAACCCCGGGTGTAAATCTTTTTAAGAAGACAGAAGGCGGAGTTGATTGAACAGAGCGGAGTGAGAGGCGTTAGATACAGTCGGTCTCTGGTATATACAGAATCAGGAATATTAATTTGAGGTTTAATTCTACGGAGCAAGAATATGTTCGCCCGAACACCAGATAACAGGTTTCCATATACAGAAGTGGCAACAGCCTTATTTATAACAGCTGTTCTTGTGATGCTTTCCTATAACGTGATGACCAGTCAGAGAAAGATACGGGAAACAAAGTATAAATATATAAACGCCGAGCAGAATGCCCGTGTAAGTCTTGCGTCGCTCGAAGAAGCACTGCGGCTAGCGGGTATCAATATAGATGATTTTAATGGTCAGCCTGTTTTCCTGGACGCGGCTCCTTACCAGATAGTATTCAATGCTGATATATCAGGCGGTGTTTTTGGTAGATCAGGTATGGCTGTCGATCAGTCTGTGCCGCTTCACGACGGAACTCTTTATACAGTTGGGTCATTCCCCGGCGAAAATATCGGCTTAATGCGTAATTATAACAATAACGCTGAAACGATAAGATACACTCTGGATAGAAATGATGATGGAAGAGTAACCATCGAGGATAGATATACTGAAACCGGCAATCCGCACGATTACGCGATTTACAGAGAAGAGAATGGGGAGAGGAAGTTCATTGTGGGATATGGAATTCGAGGGGGTGAGGCATATCCGGACGGGAAATTTCCCCAGCCGCTCTTTAAATATTACGGAGATTATAATAATGACGGAGTAGTTACACTCTGGGGAGACGGAAACGGTGACGGCATACTGAATCAAACAGAGATATCTACCCTCACAGCCGTATCTCGAAATATGTTGGATAGAATTAGAGATATTGAGATCGTTGTTGAAGCTGAACCGAACGTTATGGAAGCTGGATTCTCGGGCCCGCACAGCATCCCCGGCAGTACAAGAAACTACCGTTCATTTGTACTGACGGGTAGAGTGAGCCCCGGGAATACGGATGCCGCCAGAGGCAACTTTCATCCCTGCGGTAATCCTCCGGAAGCACCCCGGCAACTTATCGCGGAAGATACACCCGGTGACAACGGAAGCAGTATTACTCTTACATTCAAAGGTTCCAGGGATGAACTGGCAGGGGAAGAGGATATTACTCAATATAGAGTTTATCGCAAAAGAGAAGGGGTTCGAGGCTGGACCTGTGTTGCTTCTATAGCATCCGTAGGAACTGAAACCTATTCGATGGAAGATAATAAAGAAACCGGAAACACGGATTTGGAAACAGGAGTAAATTATTATTACTATGTTACAGCCTGGGACTGCAGACCGCAGGAGTCTGACCCCTCAAATACAGCGGGTCCGGCGCAATTGGTAGCCAACGGTCCTTCTCCGCCCTCTATATTACGGGCCTATGATACGCCTTGCGACAAGTTGGATGAGATTACTGTTGTATTGAAGAGGTCGAGTGACGATCTGGCCGAATACCCGAAGGTGTCATTCTACAGGCTTTTCAGAAGGCGTGAAGAGGCTGGAGAAATTCGACGAGGAGAACTTATAGGCAGGATCACGGCAGATGGTTCGGAAAGGTATATTTTTACTGATAATTTCGAAAATAATCTAAAAGGTGCCGGGCCTGAGGCGCAGGAGACTTATTACTACACGGCGGAGGCGGTAAGTCTCTCTGATTCAACTCCATCAGTTTTATCAAATGAGTTCGGGGGTGTTTACTATACGGCAGGTATATCCTCGGCCCATCTTGCGGATGTAAGGGATCTTTATGATAACAGCGGAAAAGCACTTTCGATAAGCTGGAATGCGTCTCCTTCTGAAGATTGTGCTAACGCTGGACTTAAAGGATACGTATTAAAGAGGAAAGCAGTATTTGAAGTGGTCTGGAACGACGTGTATTCTGTTTCAGCTTGCGGGGCATCTTCTTACGACTTCATTGATACCGGCCTGAGCGCGGGGACACAATATACATATTGTGTTTGGACGGTTGGCACAACCGGCGGGGTTCCTTCTAATAAGAGAAGCGGTATCCCCACGTTAAATAAGGAATTTAAAAGGTCAGAGGAGATAACCGGACATTTCTGATCTTAACAATAAATATTGTGTGTTTAAGGATGGTTCAATGATCGTAGATAAAGAACTTTATCTCCTCAGGACTGAATCGGGCGATATACAATTCAGACTGACAGGCTGCTGAGCATTGAATCAGGAAGAGATGTGTAATGACGAAAAAAAAGGTAGATAAAAGCAGTGAAAAAAGAGTGGTACTGGTAATAGTATCCCTTGTCCTTATAGCATTTGCGGGGATAGTAATGGGGGTAAATTCAATATCACTGAGTGAACCGCAACCCATTTCAAATCGAGAATTAAAGAAACAGGTTTTTTCCCTTGCCGAAGGCGGCGTAAAGGAGAGTATTAAATATATTTCGCGGCTGCCGGTGCCCCTTGAAGGAAGGGGAGCGAATAAAGATCAGCCGATTCTTCTCTATCAGGAAAAAAGTCTCTACGGTATCGGAACTGTAACGAGCTATCTTGATCCTCTGGATTCAGATACTGAAAGACCGGCAGGGTTCGCAGCCATTACTGTTAGAGCTATCCTGAGCGGCAGCGGTCTTTCGAGAGTAGTGCGGGTAAAAGTCGGACAGCTTAATTTTAATAACTATTCTTATTTCTCGGGGAAGGCGGGAAGCATTAGCGGCACAGGTGAGCGGTTTTTCCCGGAGGATAATCTTCGCGGCTCAGTTCTTGCCGGTAACCGGTTCTATAATCCTCGGGCTGAACCTTCCGCGAGAGGACGGATTGAAAGGATTTCGTGGAGAGAACTCGACCCCTCCACCGATATCACTGTTAATTTCTGGTAAAAGGGATCTGGAGTTGTCGGAAGCGGTTTCAAGATGGTTGCGGCACACTGCTCTCCCCCGCGCCAGAGTTCTAAAAATCCAGCTACAGGGGTATATCTCCAACTTTTAAGCAGGGCGGCATAACAGTTATTATCAGTTTCATTTATATTCCATATTGACATCTAAGTAAAGGATATGTAATTTTTAACGGGGAAAGGCGGGCTGCCTTTTTACTGGCTTCGATCAAGGAGAAAATCATGAGAAAGATCTTTTTAGTTGTTTTTCTGGGTATAGTTGTGTCCTTTTCCGGGTGTGGATCAAATCATCCTTCCAATATAATTGTTGATCCGGAATTTAATTCTAACAATGTCAGCAGGATTCTTGTAACTCCCGTGATAAGCTCCATTTCTGATAATGTTGACAGAGATCGTATGTCAGAAAGAATGACTCAGAAGATGCTCTGGAAAAGATTAGCCAGGATCTCCGATTATAATTTCTTTTCCCCGCAGAGATTCTCCTTTGCTTTAAGAAAGGTCAAGAAACCGGTTCAGTTCGATGAAATTGAAAAAGGGTGGATCGAAAATAAAAAGATCGACGCCGAACTATTAAAATCGATAAATGATTATGTGGATGCGGACCTCTTTCTTATTCCCGAAGTTTATTTATGGAATAAGGATGAAGCCGATTACAGAGAATCCAGTGCCGCTTCCTTAACAGAGGTTGGGATAAGTTTATATTTAGTTGATCCGGATTCAGGAAAGATTATCTGGGAGGCAACTGATCAGAACTATATGGAAGCTATGAGAACTGAGGGAGAGAGGGTGCTGGTGAGAGGTAAAGGGGGATTTGACAGGCGTATAAAGGGCATAAGTGCTACGGGCAGGAATGTTTACGGGGCTCCGCCCTTTGAGGATGTGTTGGTCAAGGTGCTTGGGGCACTTGTTGATGCTTTTCCCTCCCGCTCCATAGTTGGTAAATAATGGATGAAAAATGGATGGCCGAGGCCCTTGACGAGGCTGAAAAGGCTTTGGACTACGGTGAAGTTCCCATCGGAGCCGTTATTGTAAAAGAAGCTGAAATTATCGGGCGCGGGCATAATGAGATCGAGAAAAGGGGGGTAGCTACCGCTCACGCGGAAATGCTGGCGATTGAACAGGCAGCCTCTGAAATAGGTGACTGGCGTCTTGTCGGATGTACGTTATATGTAACTCTTCAGCCCTGCCGCATGTGTTTTGGCGCTCTCTGCCTTTCGAGAGTAACCAGGGTGGTTTACGGAGCAAAACAATCTGCCGATGTCCCCTGCGGGTCTATGGATGATTTTTTTCATTCTGAACGTTATGGCAATAAAATAAAGGTAACCGGAGGAGTAAAAGAGGAAAAAAGCCTCTTGCTTTTGAGGAAGTTTTTTAGCAATCTCAGAAGAGAGGATTAGAAACGGAGAGATGCGAGAGCTGGCTGAATCGGCGCGATTGGAAATCGCGTGAGGGTATTTCCCTCCGAGGGTTCGAATCCCTCTCTCTCCGCCAGAATGGAAACTCTAAAATTTATATAGTGGAGAGATGCCAGAGCTGGTTTAATGGGGCGGTTTCGAAAACCGTTGAGCAGTTTGCTGCTCCGGGGGTTCGAATCCCTCTCTCTCCGCCAGAAAAATAAATGGTTTCTCTGGATTGCATGCTGGTTTGATATATTTGGGGATGTAGCTCAGCTGGGAGAGCACCTCGTTCGCAACGAGGGGGTCGGCGGTTCGAATCCGCTCATCTCCACCAAAAATTTTAAGGCCGCGCTAGATGGGGAGGTAGCGGTGCCCTGAACCCGCAATCCGCTAAAGCGGGATTGAATTCCCGGTTGAGGGAATTCTGTTTTTGTGTGATCGACAGTGGGAAGTGATGTTGATAATCAGGACCCGCGCAACGGGAACCTGCAAACCCCGTCAGGACCGGAAGGTAGCAGCGGTAAGCAGTTATTCTTGTGTGATGCGGTGATTCCTGGCTGGAGTTAACCCCACTGGTGGAGCATGGAAGCAGTTCACGAAATCGGGTGCGCGGTCTAACGGCATTAACAGTAAGACTGCGGGTGTGATATGTCTTATGTAGTTTTAGCCAGAAAATGGCGTCCACAGACCTTTTCCGAAATAGTCGGACAGAACCATGTTTCTCAGACGCTCAAGAAGGCGGTCGAGAAAAACAGGCTTGCTCACGCGTATCTTTTCTCCGGGCCGAGGGGTTGTGGTAAAACAACTACAGCAAGAATTCTGGCTAAGATAATTAATTGTGAAAAGCCGGACGGCGGAGAACCATGTAATAAATGTATTTCCTGTAGAGAAGTATCCGGAGGTTCCCATCTTGATGTAATTGAAATAGACGGTGCTTCAAACCGCGGAATAGATGAAATAAGGGATCTGAGGGAAAAAATTGGTTACGCGTCAACCGGTGGAAATTCAAAAATATACATAATTGACGAGGTGCATATGTTGACTCAGCAGGCATTCAATGCCCTGCTGAAAACTCTTGAAGAACCGCCGCCCCATGTCTATCTGATACTAGCTACAACAGAACCGCATAAGGTTCCGGCGACAATCCGTTCGAGGTGCCAGAGGTTTAATTTTAAGAGATTGGAATTTTCCGAACTCTCTCAGCAGCTTGTCAGAATATGCGAAAATGAAAAACTCAAATATGATAAGGAAGCGATTCAGTTGATTTCAAGAAAGGCTGACGGGAGTATGCGTGACGCGGAGAGCCTGCTTGATCAATGTGTTTCCGCGGTTGATGAAAAGATAGACATTAATCTTGTTCGTCAGATTCTGGGACTTGTCGACTCGAAAATTATTATAGAACTTCTTGAAGCGATAAGTCGTCATAATAAGAAAGATTCTCTGGAAATAGTAGACAGGGCTGTCTCTTCAGGATTTGATCTTGAAGAGTTCTTTCTGGCATATTTGGAGGGGATTAGAAATATGCTGGTTATCAATATTGGAAAAGATGAATCAATTGAATGGCTTGATCTTACAAGATCTGAATTTGAAGAGATAAAGGAAATAGCCGCGCAGTTCAAAACTGAAGATCTGCTTTTAATATTCAGAATGGGCGTTTCATCTTTCAGAGAATTCAGAGGAGCCGGACAACCTCGATACCATCTTGAGGCGGTTGTAGCGGAAGCCGCGGGATGGGAATCAGCCGTTGAGATATCTGAACTGATAAGTAAGATAGAATCCGGAGGTAATGTAGGAAGAGGCGGTTTAAATAAACGGGGAAAGAGCTCAGAAAAGGCTGACGGGGAAAAGAAGAGCTCTAAAAAAAAAGTTTCTGACAAAAGGGGTTTTAAAGAAGAAGATTTAAGTCAAGGCAATGAAGATAGAAAAGTTTATCGGGATGAAACTGAGAACAGCTCCGGGGAAAGAAAAAATACTGAGGCGGAAAAAGCCCTTGCGGTTCTCGGCGGAAGTGATAAGTGGGAAATATTTCTATCCCAGATCAGGGAATCAAAATTAACCCTCG
>CAZKNG010000065.1:0-13624 GCA_964554125.1 uncultured bacterium
CCAAATAATAGGCCTGAAACACCACTCTCTATTCTTTCAACAGCTATAAGAGGTTTTAAATCATCGCTATTACTATCAGTTAAATAAAGAGGGATCTCTGCTGCCATAGAAGGACTGAAACCATCAAGGTAAGCGGTCAATGGAGGAAGATTATAAATATTCCCACATTCGGCAACCCTTATAGTAATGGGATTATTCCTGTCCGGGGGAAGCTTCAGATAGTATTCACCCCCTGATATCATTGACGCAGACACCTTTGCGGCAGGAACGACACTTTCTATAAGTTTATATGAAACCTCCGCATTTAAAGGACTTCTTTCATCGGCAAGGAACAGAACACCTCCACCCTCACGCGTATAATCAATCAAATTATTCACATTCTCGCGAATTGAAAAAATCTTATCGGCATCGGAAATAATCACAAGGTCATACCGTTTTAACCCCGGACCGCCGGTTGGAAACTCCCATTTGAGGTATTCCGGCAACTTGATAAACCCGTTCTCGCGGTTCCAGGTAACGAAATCAAATTCGTACCTCTTCATTTCATCCGCGAGATTACGGAGAAAAGTCATATTCCAACCGGCATGCTCATCAATGTAGAGAATTCTCTGCGTTTCCTTGAGTATATCGATATTGAATTCCTCAATTCTTCTGCCGGATAACCCTTCATCTTCGTATTCCAGTTCAATCTTCATTCTTCGGCGAGCAGGTTCACCCGCTGTATAATCAAATTCGGCCCGGTATTCACCAATACCTTTCCCGGTAGAAATCAATAAACTGTCTATTAACTTTCCGTCTTCGAACAATCTGGCCTTTATTTGACCATCTCCGCTCAGTCCGCCGGCGGCGGATACTACTTCTATACCCGTTTTCATTCCGGAATAAACTCTGTTTTCATATATAATATCTTCTATAGATAAATATCCTCCCGAGGAATCTCCAAATCCTACTGAATACACCGACAATTCAAATCCCTCTGTCAACCTGTCCTGATCTGTCTGAACACCGTCTGAAAGAAGTATTATCCCGGGAGTATTAGAATACCTGTAACGATTTGCAACTTTCTTCAACGCAGCCGTAATCATAGTTCCTTCTCCATCAGCTTCCGTGAGGCTGTCCCCAGGCATTGAATCTTCACTCACACTGCTTGAAAAAGGCATGATTTCCATGTCAGCTGAATATTCATCCCCCATATCAATCAGCTTTCTCAGAACAGATCGTAACGACTCAAACCGGCTTCTGCCTGAACAATCCTCTGTATTCATACTTTTTGAAATATCTACGAGCACAGGGATTAAGGGCTTTCTTTCTTCACTATTCCGATATGTTATGATGGGGTTTATAATAAGGATAATAAGGAAAAGGAAAGTTATGGCCCTGAGACCTGCTAAAATCCCCCTCTTTAATCCTGAAATGGGAGGGAAAGATCTTCTGTAAATATAAAAAGAAAAAATAATAAATACCGCGCAGGCGACCCAACCCGCCAAACCTAATCCTGTTATCATACTTGCAGCAACTTCAAACACGGTTTCCCCTTCATCTTCAGGCAATGGGCAAGTGTAATAGAAAAATAGGTATCAATCAAGTGGTCATAATTCCGGGGAAACTTCCGGTGATAAAACTGATACGCAGGAAAGCTCTGCGGGATATAAATAAAAAGGCCAATAGTTAAAAAAACTATATGGCCTTGAATATTCTAATTTGTATTGTAATAAGCCGTCACATCAAACTTGTTTACTGCCGGTTGTTTCCCAGTTATTCTCCTTGAATTCTCCGAAGCTGCGTACTGCTTCTTCTATATTGTCATAACTTTCCAGTATCGTTTGAAATTCCAGAAGTTCGAATACTTCATAAACATCCCCCACCATGGAAGCAAGTTTGAGATCTCCGCCGTTCTGGCGTATCTTCTTAATTTCACTTATGAAAATTCCCCAGCCGGCTGAGCTGATATAATCCACACCGCCCAAATCTATGACAATATCAAATCTCCTCTCGTCAAGAAGCTTTTTAATGCCCGACTCCAACTTACTTGATGTGGTTGTATCTATAAATCCCTTAACCGTTACAATGGAAACATTCTGATTTTCTTCGGGTTTGGAAAAAGAAATACTGATATCATTCATGCCATTTCCACTCCTTCTGGATTTGCATATTAAGTCGTTTTATTGCTCTTTCGCGAATCGAATGCCATCAAAGCATCCGTAGCGGACTCATAAGGAGTCAATAATGTGTCAAATTCTAATAGTTCAAAAACATCACGAACCTCAGGGGTCATCCCGGCAAGTTTGATATCTCCACCCTTTTCACGTAACCCCTTGATTTCGGAAACAAAGATACCCCAGCCAGCTGAGCTGATATAATCCACTTCAGTCAGATCAATTACTAATCTTACCCTCTCAGCGACTATTAACTCATCAAGCTTTGACTCAAGATAAAAGGAAGTAGCAGAGTCAATTAACCCAAAAAGCTTTAAAATCGTTGAATCGTCAATAAATTCTTCTTCAATACGCAACTTATTCATATCTTAAATTCCCCTTTTCTATCACTAGTTATTTATAAGCAAGGTTCAGTCCAATAAGGCTCTTAATAATATAAAAATTCCCTGCCTTTCATTCTCTGTCAGTCTGATATTCTTTCTGGCTTTCTCATAATCTTTATTAATCCTAACGGCCTTCTTGAAAGCATTTCCGGCCCTGTCCATAAACATCTTACTCTTCGCGGCATATAGTATTCCAAGAGAATTATGAGCATCGGCGAAATTAGGATTCTGATCTACTATCTTCTCCATACTCTCGAGATACTTATCAATCTCTATTTCTTCAAGATCATCTCCACTTTGAAGTATCATTAGATAAAGTTCGCTTATAATCTTATCCACATTGATTCTATCTGAAGTTTCTTCAACACGGTCAAGAAGATTTAAAACATCTTCATACTTTTCCTCACTGAAAAGCTTCTTCACCTTTTCTATTTTATCCCTGTTCAAAGAAGGGTTGAGTGTTGAGACTTTATCAAGATATTCGTCAAAATCACCTTTGAGCTCACGCGACAACTCATAATCCTGTTTTATTATTGAATTCAACATGAAAGTTCTCAGAATATTCAGATATGCTTCACCATAATAGTAATTCTGCTCAATCGCCCGATTAAAGCTTTCCGCGGCGAGCCTGCAGTTATTCCGCATATAGTATATCTTTCCGGCAAGATTGTGCAGATCAGGATAATCCGCCCTTATCTTCAAACCCTTAATTACAGCTTCAAAGGCTTTCTTATATTCTCCAATTTCATACCAGGACCCGCTGATTATTTTGTAGGGTTCAGCTCCCTTCTCACCTTTATTTATAGCAGTTTCGGCCTCTTCGATAGCTTCATTATAGAGACTCCGGAGAAACAGAGATTTCGCCAATTTCAGATGAGCCCATGCTTTATCAGAGGAGCTGATTTTCTCTCTTACATCAAGAAGCAGAAGAAACTTAGCCTTGTTCCTATTATGAATAACCTTTGCCGTTTCAACGGACTCTTCTGGTGCTTTCCCTTCCTTTAGAGGATAAGTAACCGAATCAAAGCACCTCCCTTTTTTGAAAAACGCCGCCACAATAGAATTATCATGAGGCAGGAAAGTAGTCTGGAGAAAATAGTTTTCTCCACCCCTGCTTATTTCCTCTCTCAATTCAAAATTATCAGCCAATTTCTCTCCTTCAAACTCTCTTGAACAGTATACATATTCAGGATACTCCAATATGAAGCAGTGTCAAACTCTCATTCACCCCTGTGAAATATTCAGTATCTCCTCGGTCAGACGGTAGTAGTCAAAGGCCCCCCTGGAGAGGGGGGCATGTTCATATATGGTTTTGTTAAAGCCCGGGGCTTCTCTCAAAGCGGTGTTAACTCTAATCACAGTTCTGAAAATATTTTCAGAATATTCCGACCTGATCTCTTCAAGAATGATCTTTGAAATATTCGTGCGTGAGTCGAAGAAAGTAGGAAGAACAATAAAGTTGATTGTCCTCTTTGGAGCATACCATTTAACTTCATCTATCATTTCAATCGTTTGAGAAATTCCAACTTTAGAAAGATAATCAAGAGAAACGGGAACTATGACTTCATTGGAAAAGGCCAGAACATTTATATTTATCAAGTTCAATGAAGGGGGACAATCACATATGACAAAATCAGGTCCCTTGAGATTGGAAAGGGCCTTCGACATTCTCCTTTCGCGATTCTGCTGGCTTCCCAGAAGAAGTTCAACCTCCATAAGATCCTTCCCCCCGGAATCGATAAGAAAAAGATTGTCCCTCACCAGCATAATATCTACATCTCCGGTTCGCAAAAGACTTGACAGTCCCCTTTTTCCCTTATTACCAAAAGTGATAGAAGTATTCCGCTGCGGGTCACAATCTATAAGCAACACCTTTTTCCCGCTCAACGCCAGTCCATGAGCAAGGTTGACACCTGTAGTAGTCTTACCCGTTCCGCCCTTCATCGTCATTATAGCGTATTTTCTCATTTATCGGTTCCTTTATCTTTCTTTTTATTCCTCCTGGAAAGTTTTTTGCCATAAGCATCCCATCCGATATCTCTGATTTTGCTGTCTTTATCCTCCAGCCTGTCTATCTTTTCCTTTTCAAGGTCAATACCTGAACCGGTAGCGGCTTCCTCTTTTTCTGATAAATCATCTAAATAAGAATTCTCATCCTCCTGTTTAGCTGTATCGGACTCAATATAACCGTCTTCCTGAATATTGGATGAGTATAGAACCGCTCCTTCCCGCTTTTCTTTCTCCTCCTCTCTGCTATCCTCTATACCGCCGGTATGATCAACTTTTTTATGTGTTATTTCTTCTGATATCTCTTCGGTTTCTGCTCCTTTATTTCTATTATATCTGGAAGCATCAACACCTTCTGAAATCCTAAGCTCTTCAACAGCCCTTTCCTTGTTTGTAAAATGGGGAATAAAGTCTTCAAATCCAAGGTCAGTGAAAATATTGAATATTGCGGAATTCATTCCTGAAAGCGCTAATTTCATTCCGTCTAATTTCATTTGGTGCTTTGCGTATCTGGCAATATTTCCCCATCCGCTGCTGTTTATATAAACTGTATTTGATAAATCAACAACCAGAAAGTCGGGGTCTCCGGCGAGTGATTCTTCCAGGCTCCTGTTGAATTCGTCATTGCTTGAAGCGTCTATTGCACCTTCTACTTCCAGTATTACACCTTCTCTCTTTGAATCTTTGACTCTCTCGAGATTGACTCCAAATGAGTACTCTTCGGTACCGGTGTTTCCCTGATCGGCAGCCACAACAGCAGGTTCGGATTCAAGATCGTCTTCACCGTACCCGGTTGCCTCAATTTCAACATCGAAATCCTCTACAGCTTCAGCCATAACATTAAAGGAACGCATAAGATCATCGAATCCGAGCATTTTGAATACCCTGCCCAGTTCTGAATCCATCCCGAATATCTTGAGGTCACCGCCCTTACTTCTCAACCCTTCAACCTTTGAAGCAAAGACCCCCCAGCCGGCACTGCTTATATATTCTACGCCGGACATATCAGCTACAATCTTTATTGACCCCGTTTTTGATACTCGCTCAAAAATATCACTTAATTTAACGGAACTTACAGTGTCAATTATACCGTTCAGTTCCAGTACGGTAATCTCCCCGCTCTCTCCAACCGATCCCGCTTTTATATGTAAAGGGGCCATATCAGATTGATCAATATTCAATCCTTCCGGAATAGGTGTCTTTTCAGGGTTCTTCTTCCTGTATTTCTTCTGCTTGACTTTTAAGTGTTTCTGCCTCTCCTTAAATGGGAGTGACAGATAATCCAGGGCATCTTCTTTCAACCGGAACTGCATAATGATATCCATAAAGCCCAGCAATTCAAATATGTCATAGACTTCCCTGGACATCCCAACTAATACAACATCACCTTTCTTCTCCCTCAAACTTTTCACTCTACCCACAAATACACCCCATCCACCACTGCTTATATAAGTAACGTCCTTCAAATCAACAATTATATTACTTACTCCCTCATCAAACAGATTTTCCATAAGATTTTCTAATTGACCTGTAGAGGAAGAATCGAGATGTCCGGATACCTTTAAAATGGTTATATCTTCATTGTATTTTTCATCTTCAATATTTACAACTGAATCTGTCCCATATTCCGCCTGTTCAATCTTTTCCTGATATTCAATTTCTCTGCCTGTTTTACCCTCTTCAGTTTCGGTCCCTACTGGTCTAAAAGCTTCTCCCGAATCGGTTTTCGAAGTAACAGGCAGCTTGTCAGCAGTTTCTTTCTGATCGGGTGACACGTAGCCCTTACCCTTTTCTTCTTCCGTACCGGCAGTCTCTCTTTTTACTTTATCAATATCTTCAGATTCACCTTCAGATATTATCCCGCTTCTCTTCAGATATTCGACTCTCTTCTCGTATGTGTTCAGCCTCATTCTCTTCAGTTCTTCATAAACCAATGAGGAAGTAATCTTGTTCTCCTCGGCTTTTCCCTCATTGAGTCTGTCCGCAATCCTTTTAGGGCCAAACTTGGGATCCTGTTTTACTATTTCCATCAATTTTACTCTTTGTTCATTACTGAAACGCCTTAAATCCTGTTCCTCTCTAAGATTTTTATTTTTCAGTCCGCGTTCACCCAGCAACTCAAGACGTTTCTTATATCTGTAATATGTCGAAGGAGATACTTTCATCTTTCTGCAGGCCTCTGCAACAGACATTCCTTCGACTCTTACCAGATCCAAAAGTTTTTTCCTGAGCCCGGACAACACTTCATCCGCCACATATTTTTCTTTGAAGGCAACAACTGTAATATCGTCATTCTGCGGATATTCCCCCGTAAACCTATCAATATCCTCACTTAAACTGTCTATAAACTCCTGAGGCGATCTTCCGCCGCTTTCTTTCATAAGCTTGAGAAGCCTTTCCTCACCGTACTGCTCCCTATTTTCATTCATTGCCTCGGTAACACCGTCTGTGTATATAAGAAGCATGTCGTCTTTCTTCAGCTTGATCTTCTCAACATCTATCGATTTCTCAAAAAGCTTGTCATCCGGTAGATTTATTCCTACCGGGAATCCCCTTGGGTTCAGATAGAAGGTTTCGTTCGTACTGGCTCTGTAAAGAATCATTGGATTATGCCCCGCGCTGGCATAACTGATAACCCTGTTTCTCGAATCAAGAATCACGTAAAATATCGTTACAAACATTCCTTTCTTCATGTCATCTGTTACAAATTCATTCATTTTAGCCATAACATCAGCAGCTAAACGATTCCCCCTTGCCTCCATTCTCAACGCGGTTCTAATCATAGTCATCACAAGGGAACCCGGCACCCCTTTACCTGAAACATCCGCCACAACAACTCCAACGGTATCCTCATCAACATTTACAAAATCGTAATAGTCGCCGCCAACCTCCTTGGCGGCTTTATAGTAACTTGCGATATCATATCCGCCTATTTCAGGCACTTTCCGCGGAAGAAGAGAATGCTGTATCTCCTGAGCAACCTGCATCTCCTTCTGCATTCTTTCCTGTTCTACCACACTTTCCTGGGCCACGCGGAATTTTGCAGTAATATCATTAAAGGCCTTTGCTATGGCTCCTATTTCTTTCGGCCCTTTTATGTCAAGTTCATCTTCGAGAGAACCTTCACCAATTGCTAAAACTCCATCAGTAAGAGTTTGTATCGGTTTGATAAATATCGATACAAGAAGATAAATAAGGCCTATTCCGGCTATAAATATTCCTAAAAGAATAAAAATCAGCTTATACCTTTGATCCTGGATGCTTCTTTCGATCTTCCCTTCTGAGACCTCCATAACGATATATCCCATATTAATTCTTTTATCGGCATCCTTTTCTGAGAGTATAACGGGCAAATGATATGACTTGATATCCCCTTTATCCTTTTTGCCGGAAACCCATTTCCCATCTGAGGATAAATCTCCGGCACCGGGGCGATTTTCAATAAGTTGGCCGAATTCATCAGCTACGCTCGAAGAGACTATAACACCCTCTTTGTTAATCACCCTCATAGCCTCTATTTCGGGATGAGATTTCATTCCATCGTGAATAAACTCATTTAGCTTTCTGTATTCAGGGTGATATAAGTCATTGAGTACAAGGGCGTTTTCACTTCTTAATTCAAGCGCGCGCGCGAAATTTCTTATTTGCATCCAGGCTTTCTGCCTGCCTGTCTCAAGTTCACGTGTCTGGCTGATGAATTGAAAAATACCGATAACAGCAATAAGAACGAAAAAACCGGCTGAAGCCCTTAATAGAAATTTAAATCTAAGTGTCTGAGTCCATCTTGGTTTAAGCGAGACAAGCCGGGATTTCTTGTCCTGCTGGAATGCTTCGGAACTCTTACTCATTATCAGATGGTTGCCGCCGCTGGAAGATTCATATCTAATGTGATCCATGAGACGGTTCATCAGATATATTCCAAGCCCACCCCTTTTACCCATTTCAACATATTCTTCAAGGTCCGGGTCTTGAACACCTGACCAGTTGAAAGGTTCTCCCCTGTCACGGAGATGAATTTCAACATTTCCCGGCCAAGCTCTGATATCAACAATTATCTTTCCTGATTTACCAATGTAGGCATGCTTAATGATATTTGTGCAGGCTTCATCTACAGCAAGCTTGGTGTTATTTATCTCCCGCTTGCTAAACCCCGCCTGCCGACAGATATTCGAGATATAATCCCTTATATCACCAAGATTATTTTCGTCAGCATGAAACTCAAGATGAAATTTTTCCTCTTTGTTCAGACTCTTTTTCTTCAATTAATCATTCTTCCCCGAGTTAATCATTTCAATCCTGTCCTGGGCCTCTTTAATATTCTTTTTTATACTTTCATTTTCAGGATCTATCTTCAGAATCTTATTCCAAACTTCTATTGCCGATCTGTATTCCCTCTGAGTAAAGTATTCCATACCTCTGATATACAATTTCCTTATTTGATCTTTCTCTTTTTTGGCTAATGGAACCAGTCGGCGGCGGGTTCTATCAAGCAGCTTTCCTGCTTCCCTGTGATCAGGGTTAATCTCCAATACCCGCTTGAGTTTTTCGGCTGCTTCGTGATAGTTTCCCATACTGAAGTCGTTCAAAGCTTTCTCGAAGATATCAATTGCTTTTAACTTCATTCTGGTTGAATCCAAATTAATGCTCACTGCTTTCAATTTACTCTTCAGCCTCTCAGATCCTTTCTCAGCTTCTTTGTTTTCCGGATCAAGTGTTTTTATAATATTCCATTCATCCATTGCTTCGGCAAATTTGCCACTATTCTCATATTCGATAGCTCTTTCCCTGTGCTGAGCTATCTGGCTGGAAAGCTTTTCTTCTATTCTGCCTATATATTCCAGTGCTTCCTTATTATCAGGATCGATCTCAAGCAGAGAATTCCATTCCTCTTTCGAAAGAAGATATTCGTTGTTTCTGTAGTACCTCAATCCCAGTTTAAAATGACGCTCTATAAGAACCTGTTTTTCAGCAGATTCTATCTCCTTCTGCTGCTGTCTGATCAGCTCATCTTCCAACTCAGCAAGCATTCTGGAAGCTTCACCGTTTGACGGGTCATATTCGAGCACAATTTTAAACTCGTCATAAGCTTTTGCTAATTCACCCTTCTTTCTGAGCGACTTTGCTTTTTCCAAATGGTTTTTGAATCTCCTGTCAATAACCTTCTTAAGATATTCCTGTTCCTCAGCCTTTCTCCGCTCTTCGGCCTTTTCTCTCCTCCTGTCAACTGATTCACCGACATTTATCGATATCGAAACCGGATGTGAAGATCCGGCTTCCTCGCGACTGAAATACCCGTAATCGGCAGTGTACCCCTGCCAGGAGAATCCTATCCCGGCTGTTATCTGTTCAGAATCAAAACCGACTCTGAAACTTGCTACATCTTTTAAATTATATTCAATACCAAACCTTATGTCATTATCGGCTCTCTCCGGTATATCCATTTGAGCCGCTGCCATAAGGGAGGATCCGTCTTTAAATTCGTAAGTGTAGCCCGCTCCGAACATCATCGTTCTGTCGACCTTTTCGCTGATAGAGACAAGTTTGGTTTCAGCTCCCATGATATCCTGAATATTGCAGCCAATAACAAAACCTCTCATATATGAGAACCTGTATAAAAGGCCGAGATCCATCCCCGCCCCCGTATCTGAATAATCACCTATACTCTGATTTAACAACTTCAGTGAAGTTCCGAATGTAAACCGTCCGAACAACTCATAGGGCAAATCAAAGGCGTAAGCCAATATCCCCTGGCTCTCGCGATAGGAGATTTCTCCAAGTTCCCTGCTGTATCTGTCAAATTCTCGGATTCCATCAGTCCCTGTCGTCATTATCCCGATCCCGAAGGCCCCTGCTGAAAGGGTGGGATATACTGCTCCAACAAAATCATAAGTGGAACCGCTGAAATCCGAAAAAAGCTGGATATGATTCGCCATAATCCCTGTAGATTTGTTAGACTTCAGCCCGGCCGGGTTGTAATAAATAACGGAAGGATCGTCGCCGACAGCGGCAAATGCCCCGCCGAGAGAGATAGCCCGTGAACCCGCCCCAAGTGTAAAAACAGATCTCGTTCCTCCCGTACCCACTTCAGCGGACATACTTTTGCCTCCGGCAAGCAGTGCCATAAGTATCATAATTATTGATCTTTTCATATTCATATCGTTCTACTTTGCTACAGCTATTTTGAAAATCGCCGAATTAGACCCCGCCGTAATTTTACATATATATACTCCGTTCCTCACTACACTCCCCCTCCCATTTCTCCCGTCCCACGGAATATCGTGATATATCTTATCCGGACTGCCCGTAGCTCCATCGCCGCCGGAAGCTATATCCTTCGACCACACAAGTTCACCTGTATAGTCATATATCCTTATCTGCACATCTGAATTCTCAGTAAGGAAATAAGCGATTCGCGTTTCCTCACTTCCCGCTTTGAAGGGGTTTGGATAGTTATGCGCGTATTCGGAGAAATTGCTGCTCATTATCGTAAACGGAGTATTAAAGAAATGTCCTGTTATTTCATCATCATCTCCGCTCCAGACTACACCGACGGGGGTGCTTCCTCCGTCTATAGATAATCTGACATCATCATTACTTACAAGTTCAATTCTCATACCTCCGGTCGGGGCGCCGCTTGCGATGTCAACTTCCAGAATTGCCTCGGCGCTGTCGGTCGAATTAATCGTAAACGCGTGATTTACGATAACCGGCACAGGATTTACATCTGTTGCTTCCACTGAATATTTTACCTCTCCGGTAACAAAACTTACACTGTCAACCAGCTGTGAAGGATTCTCAACATCCATACCGTTCATGTCGCGAACAGTTACGAGAAGTGTATCGAGGCCTACCGTGTAAGCCGACATGTTTCTAAAAGAAAGCTTCAGCATAGGAACGTCACGAGCTCCCTGCGGCACAACGTAGGGAGGAATCGCGATTGTGTCCATTTTTGAAATATTACTCATCGAGACAATACCCGCGTCTGTTTTAACAGGGATTGATATTTCTCCTGTTCCTATCCGGGCGGCCCTGTCCGTATTGACGTCAATAGCGTAAGGTTCTCTGAAATAAACACGTATATTCCCCGGAGGCGACATAGAAGGAGGAGCCTTTAAATTCCATATTACAGGTTCTCCTATGGAAAATTCCCTTATACTGTCTCCGTCAACAAAGGTGTAATCGGGGGGTAGATCAACTTTCAGCCTCGCTTCATCTGTGTTGACACCCGCGCTTCCGTTATTTACCACCTCAGCTTGAATATTGAACGGAAGGCTGACAGACAACTCCCCTTCAAGAGCCTGCTCGGGACCTGATATAAAGGCAGATAGATCAATAACAGCAGCGGATTCAGTCTCAACCTCCAGAGAACATACAAGTGCGCTGAAGGTGGTACCTGAATTAATATCCTCCCCGCCGGCAGTCAGTTCTATTTGCATCGGCTGCGTATCTTCATCAGGCGGCGCGGAAAGATTCCAGACAACAGATCTTTCTATTCCTTCACCACTTCCGATATTACGCCTGAGATCTCCTTCCGCTGAATATCCGCCGGGAAGTAACAGCTCCAGCCAGACTTCATCGGAATTAGCCGAAGGTGTCACAGAAGCCCTGACGGTGAAATCCTGATCCGTCGATAATAACCTGTCCACAGCTCCCGGAGGTGAATCAACAGCGAGGCTGAAGTTTTTAACCGTTGCCTTATCTTCAGTCAAAATAATAATACTATCATACGATTCGGCGCAGAAGGCGGGCTCGTCGATGTTGACATCAATAGGTACTGTGGATATTTCAACACCCAGTGTATCAGAGGGAACAGGGGTTGAAGGAGCAATCAGAGTCCATGTAATATCTTCATCAACAACGAATGCCCTTGTAAGCGGTTCGCCGGCAGAATCCGCCGATGAAAAACCGTCAGGCAGAGTGATGCTTATTTCACCTGAGTTATCAACCTCAGCTTCCCCGTTATTAGTGACAGTAGCGCTGACAATAAAACTCTGTCCCGTTGAAATGGTATCATCAACCGCTCCCGCGGGAGATATTATTCCGGCAGTCAAAGCAAGTTCAGAAGGGTTTTGTATTTCTATATTCTCAGTCGATTCTACTGCCTGAAGAGGCGAGATCTCTTCTCCCGTACTTACAGAAACAGCCTTGACAATCGAAGCGGAAAGAATTTCAACTCCGGGATTTAAAGCGGCAGTAACATTAAAAACAAAAGCACCCTGCTGGGCTGTTCCAAGGCTCTGGCAGCTGTCAGCAGTGCTGATGGAGGAAGTTCCGTCAGTTGCAAGCGCGACATCTATGCTGTCAAGATCATCTCCCCCGGTATTTTCAATCGTTACCGTTATATTAAATTCCTGAGAAGTATTAACTATCGAACTATTCTGAACTCCCGTGTTATTTGGAGCATCACTTTCTATGGAAATAATCCTTAGACCGGATGGTTCCCTGACAATTACTGCGGAATCACGGCTCGCCTGACTCTGTGAAGAATCCGGAATATTCTCATCCATCCAGTCCAGGGTGCAGCTTACTGAAACAGTACCGGTATCGAGACCGGTAGATGCTATCAGATACTGCAGAGAATCGGTATTGCCTCCCTGCAAGGTAAAATCTGAAGCACCGGACGAAAAACCATCCGGAGCAATTACCAGATAATCTGCCAGCTGACTGGAGTTTTTATAAAACGCGATATTACCGCTTTCCGGCTGATCCAAGGTAACAGGCGCGCCGCCGTTATTATGAACAACCGCAGTCAAAATCCAGTCGGTTGTCTGTCCGGCTGTTACAAACTCCTGTGAGGGAACAACTCTTCTTATAACGAGCTCTCCGGAACTTTGTATCTCTGCCGCGGCCGTGCTGTCAGTAGCGTTAGAGAATATAGCAATGTCACTTTGCCCGGAATTGGTATCAACAGCATATTCCAACTCAGCTGAGAAATTTTCGCTACCCACGTTGGAAGAAGCTCTGACATTGAATGTGTCCCGGGCAACTTCACCGTTATCGAGAGAGCCGATATAATGAACAGGGTCTTCAATAAATGAAGATCCATCGCTTGACAGTGAGACTCCGATGCTGTCAGCA
>CAZKNG010000066.1:0-12907 GCA_964554125.1 uncultured bacterium
GAAAGCCTGTAACCCGTGAATTTCATCATACCAGAAGATTGAAACCTTTCCCCGGAAATTTCAAGATTTCTTTCATAAAAAAACCTGACTTACATATCTTCCGCGAAACTGATCCCTGAATTAATTGTACGAAAATTATCCATAAGCAGACTTCGGGCCAGAATCGATGAAAGCAAGATGATTTTACGTTTTTATAGATCAGATATAGCGGGATTGGCAGAGAGGTTTTTATACTTGCTACTTGAAATCAATAAGCATACAATACTGCAGGTATTCGGCATCGAGGTTACCCCAATGAAAATATTGAAAAGATTAAAAGATTCCCCTCTTCACACTAAGATACTTCTTGGACTGCTGGCGGGCATCCCCGCGGGGCTGATTCTCGGTCCTGACTCGGAAATAATCAAACCCGTGGGAGATATCTTTCTTCGTCTTATACGGATGATCGTGGTTCCTCTGGTTTTTTCTTCTCTCTTCGTCGGCACTGCCAGTCTTGGAGATATAAGGAAACTAAGCCGAATTGGAGCAAAGACAATAGGTTATTATCTCTGTACCACGGCAATCGCCATAACAATCGGACTACTGCTCGGAAATATATTCACCCCGGGGAGCAACATAGATAAAACTACAAAAGAAAAACTTATGGTTTCACAGAGATCAGCGGCGACTGAAAAAATAGATATCGCTTCTAAAAAACCGGATATCTTTGACACTATTGTTCATATTGTTCCGGGTAATCCAATTGAAAGCTTAGCTGAAGCTAATATGCTCCAGATAATCTTTTTCGCCATACTGCTTGGGATCGCCTCTACAATGATACCCTCAACCAAGGGTAAACCACTCATCGATTTCTTTACTTCCATGAGTGAAACCATGATGAAAACCGTGCATATCGTTATGAAAATAGCTCCCCTTGGAGTTTTCGCTCTTATTGCGGTAGTGGTGGGAAAATTCGGAGCCGACATTCTGCTTTCCCTTCTCAAATATTCGATCATAGTCATCGTCGGCCTGGGACTCCATGTTGTCATAACATACTTTACCGCAATCCGGATCTTTTCCCGCGTAAGCCCAATCGAATTCCTCAAGGGGATAAGACCGGCTCAACTGATAGCTTTTTCAACTTCTTCCAGCAGTGCCACTCTGCCGGTTACAATGGAATGCTGCGAAGAAAATCTCGGCATCTCGGAAAATATTTCAAGCTTCGTGCTCCCCCTGGGCGCTACAATAAATATGGACGGCACAGCGCTCTACCAGGGTGTGGCGGCGGTATTCATCGCTCAGGTATATGGGATCGGGCTGGGGTTTACAGATCAACTCACAATTGTTCTTATGGCGACACTCGCGTCGATAGGAGCGGCCGGTGTGCCCGGGATTGGCATAATAACTCTCGCTATGGTTCTTGAAACTATAGGGGTTCCCCTTGAGGGAATTGCCCTTATTCTGGGAGTCGACCGGCTGCTTGACATGTGCCGTACAGTGGTAAATATTACAGGCGACAGTTCCTGCGCCCTTATTGTAGGAAAATCCGAGAATGAATTAAGACCAAGACCGGAGATTAGAGAATAGCTGATGTCTATTTCAACAACTTCTGCTCATTTTATATTTATCTTACTACTGCTCTTTGCGTCATTTATTTGTCCGGACATTCTGTGGGCGGCAAGCTGGTGGTCTTACATTTCCCTTACTGGCCTCGTGATATTATCCCTTATATCTGTGATATTTATTACTTCGAAACCTTCAGAATTCATCAGAAAAAAATCTGCCTGCTGCACTCTCAATAAATCTCTGTGTTTTACACTCAGCCTGTCGGTTTCAGCGGTTCTTATGTGGGTCTTCAGAGTTAAAACACCCCTGCACGGAGATATATACTCAACAGCAAAAGCAATAGAGCGGGGAGCGGTCAACCTTCCGGGTTCTTTTGTCCCCACGGCGATAAATCAGCTCTTCTACCGCGTGACAAATGCGATCTTCCTTGCCGGCAGCTCGGTTTCGCTGAATCTTACCAGTATAATCTCCGGACTTATATTTATCGCGGGCGCCTACTCAGTTACAGGGATAATATTTGATAAATCTTACCGGGGAAGAAGTTTATTAACTCTTCTGTTTGTATCAAACGGCTGTTTCGCTGTCTTCTTCGGCGGCGGCAATATTCCCATGGCAGCCCTCTTTTCCTTTCTATACGTCATAGCCATTCTTAAATATATTAAAACAGAGGTATCTCTGATACCGTCAGCGCTACTCCTGTTACTTTCTATCTTTTCCCATCCTTCAGCCATCTATCTTTTGCCAGGTTTTATATACATTTTAATATCCGCCTTAATTTCAAAAAATAAAAAAAGAGATGCAGTGGCAGCTTTCGGGATATTTATTATTCTTTGGATCGCGGGTGAAATAATTCTTCCCGTGATAACAGAATACTCTGCCCCCGCTAAATACATATCCTCACTCTTAACTCCAAACTTTCAAAGATGGACACTTGCAAATTCAGTTCTCAATATAACTAATTGCCTGGTTTTAGCAGGTCCGATCTTCATCGCGGCTCTTTTTCTGTTCATCCGATCGTTGATAAAAGAAAATGCAGATAAAAATACCGACTGGCAGCACAAATTAATTACAACAAATCTTATTTCGGCCATTCTTCTTATTATCCTTGCAAACGGTTCTGTAGACGGCGGATTAAAGTGGTCTGCCCTTTTTGCAACAGCAACAGTGTTTCCTCTATACTTCGCCGTTGAAATCAAAAAGATAAGGGATATATCCCATCTTTTTAAGATGACTCTGCTCATAACTATATCCGGTTTAATTCACCTGCTGCCTATAGTACTTGCAGGCTCATCCTTAAAAACCGCCGAGCAGCGGCTTTTGTCTCTGCCTCTTATTGAAGGCAGAGGTGAATATATCATAGCGGAATCAGCGCGGGAAAATTACAATATCGAAAAAGCGGTTAAATATTTCAGCCGGGCAGCTGAGAAAGATCCTGAAAATGACAGAGCGTATTACAAACTTGCCGAGATAAGATTCGATCAGGAAGAATATTATGAAGCTGCAGGCTTTTTTACTAAAGCGGCGGAGCTGACCCCCGGGAACCATCACTACCGCTTCAGACTCGCGGAAACATATATAGAAATACGATGGTATAATAAAGCCGTTCCCATTCTTGAAAAATTGACATCCGGTTTCCCCGACAGCGCTTCCTATTGGACCAGGCTCGGCTACGCCTACAACCACTCAAAGAAGTTTTCAAAAGCTGTAACAGCATACAACAGGGCTCTTTCGCTTGATCCAGACAATAGAATATACAAGGACAATCTTGCCTCGGCAACAATCAACAGAGGATCGGAGCTTCAGCAAAACGGTAATATTGAAGCGGCAAGGGAGAACTATTACAAAGCGATTAAACTAGCTCCGGACAGATGTGAGGGATACACAAACCTGGCAACAATCGAATTGGATAGAGGAAACTACAGGGAAGCGAGAAAATTACTTTCAAGGGCTCTGAGGAATCCAACAATTACCGCCAGAACCTATTTCATAATGGGTATTGTAATGGAAAAACTCGGAAAATATGAGGAAGCCGTTTACTATCTGGATAAATGTAAGAATATAAACCCGATGTCTCCGGCCAGTTATCACATAAAAAGAATCAAGGCAAAAATAGAAAAAGAATCGAACTGATGCTTTTCTCCAGCCCTGCCGGCCTACTTCCACTTAAAGCCGCGTTTAAGGCCTTTCGCAATATTAGAAAGGTGATCACCGATCTTCTCGAGTGAATCAACAAAATCTGTAAAGACAAGACCGGCTAGAATATTGCATGATTTCTTTTTTAATCTCTTTACGTGCCTCTCGCGGAAATCTATCTGCATTTCATTCAGTTTTTCTTCTTTTTCCAGCGCGTCATCCGCGTGATACAATTCGCCGTCCTCAAGACCGCCGGAAATATCTCCGATCATTCCCTCAACAACCTGAATCATCTTTCTGAGCTCTTCGCGGGCAACCTCAGTAAACAGGTTTCCTTTTTTCGGTCTTCTTTCAATAAGCTCCGCAATATTCTCTGCCTGATCGGCAATTCTCTCTATATCATTGACTGAATGTATAAAAACCGGGATCATCTGCGCTTGTTCCTTATCAAGATCCTTGACAGAAATATCTATCAGATATTTCGTAATTTCCGCCTGCAGATTATCAACGGCGTCTTCTTTTTGTGCCACTTTCCCGGCCAACCTGTAATTGTTTTCCATTACCATTTCAACGGCATCATTGAATGCCGATTCGGCAAGATGAAGCATCCTCATTATCTCTTTCCTGCTCTGTTCAAGAGCGAGCGCGGGGGTTTCAATAAGATGTCTCTCGAGGTATTGCGGCTCCATATGAACTTCATCCGGGTGCTCCTTTACAATTTTCACAACAAGTCTCTCGAGCCATATTACCATCGGCAGGAATATAGCTGAATTAAATACGTTAAATACGGAATGAGAAAGTGCTATATGGAACATGATATTACCGGTTGTTACCTGTCCCGGTATAATCCATTCGATAAAGTTCTGGTATACCCCCATATATATCAATACAAGCATATAAGCCGAGCCTATAACATTGAAAAGGGTATGAACCCAGGCTATCCGCTTGCTGTCTGTATTCCCGCCTATTCTAGCGATCTGAGCTGTAAGGGTAGTTCCAATATTATCGCCGAGAATCAGCGGTAACGTAGCGGGAAATCCGATAAGGCCTTTAAGCGCCAATACCTGAACAAGGGCAATAGTCGCGCTGCTGCTCTGAAACAGCATTGTTATAGCAGTTCCGACAGCTACGCCCAGGATTGGATATTCACTGAACTTTACCATTATATTTTTGATCTGTCCGGAGGACTGCAGGGGCGCGAAAGCATCTTTCATAAAACCGATCCCTACAAAAAGAACGCCGAATCCAAAGAGTACTTCACCCCATCTTCTGCTTCTTCCGGTTTTGCAGGTAAGCATGAGGAAGAAACCAACGCCTACCGCGGGCAGGGCGTAATGAGTAATTTTGAAGATAGCGAAGAAACTGACAAGCCAGGCTGTGAATGTGGTTCCTATATTCGACCCTATCACAACCGGTATAGCCTGTCTGAGTGTAAGAAGCCCCGCGTTTATGAAACCTATCACCATAACCGTCATGGCGCTGCTGCTCTGAATAAGAGCGGTCAGCCCCGCGCCGACGGAAAACGCGATAAATCTATTGGCGGTAAGGTATGAAACAATATTCTTGAATTTGTTGCTCGAAACTCTGCCCAGAGCCTCAGACATGAATCTTATTCCGAAAAGGAAGAAACCCAATCCCCCTATGAGTTGGAATATTACCTCAGCTGCCAAATCTTACCTCCGGAATCCTTTTTCATAAATTAACAAGAAGCATGAAATATCGTTCAAGGGAACTCAACCATAATATAAATATCTCCGGAGTTCAAGGCTCAAATTATCAGGAGTTTTCCCAATTTTTATAACCTATAGGGTAGAGGATGGTTTGTAATAGTATGCGGCTTAGTGATATTTTCAAATTCCGATATATTTACCTCTCGACATATACATAACAGTATTATTTACTTATGCCGGATAAGATAATACAGGACTTAACATAATTAAGATTTCGAAATCATTCTCTTTCATCTTGACTACAGCTCCGGTATCTTCTTATAATTCACGAGAATTGTAAAACGGGAGCCGAAATTGAATATAAGAAGATCACTCTTATTAGTGCTGACACTTTTTTTTATTGCTTTATTCAGCTATGTAACGGGCCATACATCCGAAATAGCCATGGTAATAGACTACCCTTCCATTTCACCTAACGGCGATGGAATAAAGGATGAATCCCCCCTGCATATAGAACTTTTGAGCAGTTTCGACACTCTTGTTGTGACAATAGAGAATATAGCGGAAACAGAAGTCTTTGACACCCTGCTCAGAGGATCAAATCCGGATTCAGGCAGTTATATATACGAATGGGAAGGAAGAGACTCTTCGGGAACCGTCCTTTCCGATTCTGAATATCTACTCAAACTTTACGCCTCCCGCCCGGATACGGTTATCAATATCAAAAGAACCGTGATAGTCGACACCTCCCCTCCCTATATACACATAGACCGGATTGAAGCGGGAGTCTTCAGTCCGGACGAGGCAGACACTACCGACAAAGCTCTTATATATTATACAGTAGCGGAATTTAATGAGGGGAGCAAAACTTCCGCTCTGATAACAGACCCTGAAAATAATACCGAGGAGATTGCGCTCGATATCCATTCCGACAGCTCATACTGCTTTAAATGGAGACCTGAAACCCCGGTAAGCGGAACCTACAGTATATCCGTAATGATAGAAGACCTTGCGGGGAACGCCGGGACAGACCAGGGACACATAATCGTGGACGCGGACAGTCCTGAGATATCATTTTTAACGACGGTTCCCAGGTACACAAAGCATCCCCCGGACTCGATAACAGGAACAATCTACGACAGAAGCGATATTGACAGTCTCGGCTTTACGTGGAAGGACAGTCTGGTTATCACTCCAGGCTCAATTTATACTTCAAACGATACAACAGTCTGGCATATTGTTATATATGATTCAGTATATTCCGGAGGCAGTTACATAGAGGGTGATTATTCGCTCGAGGTTTACGCAAGAGACATCTTCGGTCAGAGTTCAGATAACTCGATCTCTTTCGAAATAGACACAACCAGGCCGGCCCCTCCTGTTCTCGCTCAACCCCAATCACCGGTTCTGAAAGGAGAAGTTGTATTGTCCTTTAACAGTCTGGACGCCGGCGCTGACAGCGTCAGTATCTTCCGGCTGTTCGACGGGGACACATTTACAACCACAGTAAGCTCTTCAAATTCGAGCCCTAAGATCGATCTTTCCGAAGGGGAAAATGAAATATGGGCGAAAGTCACTGACGAAGCGGGAAATGAAAGTTATCAGTCGAACCATATATCGGTAACCTATGAAATTTCTTCCAGGAATCTGTTCCCGGAAGCATTCCGCGAACCGGATGACTTTATTATTTCAACTTCCAGTGAGGCGGGAAAGGTAAAGATACAGATATTTGACCTGAGCGGAGAGGAAGTCAGAACGATCTCAGAAACCGGTCCTCAAACCTATTTTCAGTTGGAATGGGATCTTCTAAGCAACGATGGAGAAGAAGTTAGAAACGGAGCATATCTTGCTGTAATTACAGTGTATTATAGTAACAGTAAAACCGTTGACAAAAACTTTATAGCGGTAGTCAGGTAATAATGAAACAGAAAAAAGCTGTAATCATATTTCTAGTATTATCACTGCTTGCCACCTGCGGTCTTATTACATCAGTATGGGCGGGCGAGGGATCCAGGGGCGGGACATTTCTTCCTCTCGGATGGGATGCTGAGGGGGAAGGAATGGCGGGAGCTGCCACACTTCTTATCAGAAACGACGCGAGCAGCTACTGGAATCCCGCGAATCTCTGTTTCATGACAGCCAGGCGAGCTATGGTTACTACGACAAAGCCCGTACCCGGGATGCCGGCCAGCTACAGCACCTTTTCTATCGGAACTTCAATGCTGGGAGGCAGGTTATTCCGCGGCGATAAAACAGATATGCACAGAGCGGGAGCCGCACTCAGCATTTCCCACCTCGATCTGGATCTCGCGGAAGGCTCAGCATGGAATGAAAGCACAGTGGGGTTTTCCGGAGCTTACAGCATAAATCACTACAACAGCCTTGGCGTAACATTCCGTATTCTGAGAGGATGGAACGATCTGGACAACGCGGACTGCTCCGGGATGGCTCTGAATATCGGATGGACCGCAAAACTGAGAGAAAAATTATGGTTTGGTATCGTTGGAAGAAATATCTACAGCAGGATTTCCTATCCTGTCAGGAACGAGAATATCGAACCGAGCTGGAATATCGCCCTCAGCAGGAATGATATTTACGGCAGAGTGTCAGCTGAATTCGATCTTGTCCTCAAGGAGGGGGAGATTAACCGCGTCCTTACCGGCACGAGGATAGTCTTATTCAAGGACCTTATGAGCGTGCTCGGCGGAATAGACAGGCGCTTAGCAAACGGCAAAAGAACAATAATCCATTTCGGCTTTTTAACACATTACAAATCCGCCGATATTTCAATCTCTTTTAAACTCGATCCCGAAGACGCCTTTGATAAACAAACCTTCCTGTCGATAGGATATACTATCTGAGACGAATCTCTTTAAGTTAATTAATAGCTTACAGAAGAATTATCTTCCGGACTCGAGCCTGTTGAGCAATTTGACCAGTTTCAGATCGCCGGGTGTTATCTCAAGCGCTTTTCTTATCCAGTATACAGCCGCATCGGTATTTCCCTCCGACAAAGCGGCCCTGGAAAGATATTTACACGCTAAAACCTTATCCTTCCCACTTTCAACCCCGTAGGCGTACCTGAATAATCTAACCGCCTTTTCCCGCCTGCCCAGCCGTTCGAGTACAACTCCGTATTCAAGCGCGAGGTGAGGAAAATCGGGAAACTCCTCAAACGCTGATTCATAAAGCGGTTCTGCTCTATTGAACTTACCCTGCCTGCTTAAGATTCTGGCGTAATTTATTCTGGCCTCAACCCTCTCCGGATCAAGCTGATACGCTTTATGATACGCCTTTTCCGCCTTCTCTTCCTTCCCTCTTAAGATATATTGATTTCCGAGAAACGCGTACATAGCGCTCCTATTTATCTGTACCATATCTCTGTCTACAACAGCGAAAAAGAGCACGGGAGCAATAAAAGCGGCAAGAGTCAGATTTTTCCACCCTCTTCTTCTAACCTGATGCGCGGCCCATGAGAAAAAAACGGAAGCCGAAAGAATAAGTATCGGAACCGAAACAACTCTATATCTTGAATTAATATAGAAAATAATAACTGAAAAAACAGCCGAACCGGTAAAGACTGAAAACAGCGCTCTGTTTCTCCTGATTATAAAAATAACTGCCAGCCCCATTACCGCTAGTACAGATATGAAAGAGAAAGGTATAAACAGCAGCCTCATTACCGGGCAGGACTCCCTGTAAAACGAAATATCAATCACATCGGGAATCTCCTCTTTATTCCAGAACAGGAGCAGTTTCCTTCCAAGCAGTTTTAACCAGCGGGAGGGATCCTCTCTGATTCCATCTACCGTTCTTCCGAACCAGTATTCAGATACTTCCTCTCCGGTAAGTTTCTCATTTGACAACTGCCGGGCCCTTTTCTCCGCGTCCTCCAGAAGTCCCCTCATATCAGCTCTCATGCCATCGGGCGGTTTATATACACCATCCGCTTCAGGCCTGTTGCCGATATAAAAATTAATACCCCCGTGAGATGTAACCGGAATGAACCGGCCGGTCCTTACGGCATTGAATGCTATCGGCAAACTAAGGATAACAGCCGCTCCCACAAAGCAGAATACCGCCGTTTTCCTGCCGTTATCAGTTCCTGTTCTTCTGAAAAACAGCCATACTATAACAGCCGGGATCAGTATAAAAAAGAGGTTCGGTCTTCCGAGCGCGCCGATCCCCATGAGAACACCAAGTAAGAACCCCGCGGAATATTTCCTTCCGCTTCCCCTTTTAATCTTGAATTCCGAAATTCCGGATATATGAAGATCTATTCTTAAAGCTATAATAAAAGAAGAGATAAAGATAAGTGTTACAAGAGATGTGGCAAGCAGGCTCCCCTCGTACAGCAGGAAATGGGGATATAAAAGAGCTGTCGCGGCGGCGAAGATACCCGCTTGCTCTCCGGCGCGAGTCCCCGCCTCTTTATAATTCTTCATTATATCCTTCCCGGCGACATAATGAAGATAGACCGTAATAACCCCAAGCAGAGCCTGAATAATTCTGGGAACAAGGAGTCCATTTCCCGCGACACGGAAAATAGCAGAAAGAATAAGCGGGTAAAGGGGATTGAAAGATAAGGCTCCCCCCGGTATTGAAGCTCCGGAGGACAATCCTTCGGCCAGCTCCCTGTAAAAACGCATATCAAGCGGAAGCAGCCACTGGAGATCTGATTCTCCAAGCTGTATGAGATAAACTACCCTGACAAGTACAGCCGCGGATATAATGCCCCAGAGTGCTAACTTATAACCACTACCGCATGTAGACCTGTTTCTTTCAGACATATTATTTAATTCCCACAGCCGGAGCCTCTATTTCGGGAGTCACACTTAACTACTTCAATAATATCATATTATCTGTTTGACGGCGAGTTTAAGTTTATAAACTCACAAGGTCAACATACAGAAGTCATTCTCCCTCTAAGGCCCGCTGTTTCTCAATAATTCTCCTTTATGTAATTACCAAGCTGTGGTATAATAGGTTAGCGTCTTGTTATTTAGTCTAATTTATAATTAATTTTACTTCAACTCCCGCCGCTGTCGGGATTGATAAATCAATTTAATTATGGGTTTGGCTGAATCGGCAAAAAACAGCGCTAAAATTAAATTAAGCATACTTTCTTTTTCTAACTCTGGAGGTAGATAATGAAGAGGATAATGTTATTTATTCTGGCCGCGCTTCTGACCGCGGCCCTTTTCTATCCTGCAGAGGCGCGTAACATAAGAAAGAACGACAGACCTGTTATAAAAGCTCCAGGCAAAACAGACTTGAAAATAGACGACAAAGCTTCAGGTTTCTACAAGGCCGCCTCTGTTGACACTTACACTATCGTAAGGTACGATTTCGAAACTCTCGACTGGCAGGGCTGGGAAAGAGTTGATAATACAGCCGATCCCGACACATTTTTCCACGTGGATGATTTCTCCGGCCTGGAATCTTACGGCCGCCTTGAGGCAATAGAAGGTTCCCAGTCTATCTGGTGCGGATCCCGGCCGGCTGATGACTATTATATGTGTTCCTGGGCCGCCGCCCCGGGTTACGGGAATAACTGGGAGCAGTACCTTGTTTCTGAAGAGGTTGTGTTCGAGGGAAGCCTCCACCTGGATTATCATCTTGTCTATGACTGCGAAGGCGCCGGCTACGACAATCTGTATATCGAATACGAGAATGACGACGGAAGCTGGACGAAACTTGCCACCTACGGCGGCATAGGCGACGTTATAGATTCATATTCGGTAGATTCGGCGTCGGTAGGAGGAAGCACAAGATTTCGTTTTTATTTCTCATCAGACGGAGCCTGGAGTGACGAGGACGGTCTCTGGCCAACCGAAGGCGCTGCTGTTATTGACAGCATTACAGTCTACGATACGAACGGATACTTCAATTATGAAGATTTTGAATCCGCCTCCGTAGGCGATCACAGCATCGGCATCTGGCAGGCCGAGACAGGACCCGCGTTCGGCAGGTACAGCGGCCTGCGTGAAGGAATGCGGATATTAGACGGAGATCCGTGTAACGAAAACCTAAACACACAGATCGTATTTTTCGAAGGTTCAACGGAGCCTGCCGACGAGAGATATCCCGGTCTTTATGTAACCCCCTTCTGTCTTAACGGCGGCGGCACCGAAGCGCCGTGCCAGAATGAATCGGTCTATTCGCCTGAGATTGTAATGACAAAATACTCATCAAACAACGATGAAATACAGGATATGACCATCCCGGCCGGGGATCAAAATGATTTTGCCGGTGTGATTCTAAAATTCGATATGTACGTCGATCTCCCCCTTGATAACCTGGTCTTCCACACCTGGGCAGTGCGTAATATAAAAGACGGATGCCCTCATTCCTGGATGGACCTGGGTTACCGTTATTATTATTTGTCCCCCGGTTACTCAACCTTCGGCCATACTATAGGCGACCTATTGACATCACCAAACGATACACTTGTCATTAATTTAAACGTTATTGACATGTGCGATGCATGGGGCGGAACTTACGGATCTTGTACATATCATACACCAGCACCTTGGTTCGATAACGTCATGGTTCAACGCTATGATATTTCCGGTCCTCAGTGGCGTTACCGCATGCTTGACCTCTTCCAGGATAATTTTCCGCCTAACGCGGATTATACCGGATTTGTAAGAGCTGACGCGGCTAACGACATTGCTGGACCTGCAGCGACTGAAAGAATCGATCCCGGTGATTCAATTACGGTTCATGTAACTTCACCTCTAGCCGGAGGAATTGCTGGAGTCGACGCTAACGGATATGAGAATGGCGCGGGAACTGCTGAAGTTTACATGCATTTTAAAGTGTATGACGCCATTTCCGGAGCTGTCCCCGCTGATTTCGCTGCATCAGTTGATACCGGCGATGTTGGCGCCTATCCTCTTCCGACACCTACCTCAGAACCGGATGGTTGGTTTAAGGTTCAGGGTAGAAACGCAGTAGTTGGTGAGAATCCAGAAAAGGTAGCCGATGAATATATGTTCGATCTTAACGACGCGATCTTCACTTATAATCACGTCATCGAATATTATTTCTCAGCTACGGATAAGAACGCTGAGACAAGCTATCTGCCTTCGAACGCTCTTGAGGGCGGCAGCTTTGAGTGGGAATGTCTACCGTCACAACCTACCGTTTACAGCATTCTCTATGTGGACGATTTTGATCACAGAGGAAGCTGGGATGGCCAGGTCGACAACTACATGACACCCGCGCTTAACACTGTCAGTGCTACCGGCTATGACCGTTATGACGTTAACGCGCCTACTTCAGGAGTTGGAAACGGTCTTGCGAGCCGCATCAATGTGGATAAACTGAGTATGTTCTATGAAAAGATTATATGGGATTCCGGCGACCTTCCTATCGGAACCATAAATAATGGAACAGACAGTAAAGAAGATGATTGCGCGCTTCTCGAGGCTTGGGCTGATGATGCCGATGCGGAAGGTCACAAAACGAACCTGCTCGTTATGGGTGACGGTGTAGTCGCTAACCTCACGGATGTTGGCGCTACCAGTTTCATGACTAACACACTCGGTGTACAG
>CAZKNG010000067.1:0-12742 GCA_964554125.1 uncultured bacterium
TAACATATCTGCCCGTCATCGAGTGAGCCCACACTATTTGTAACAACATAATCCGCAAATTCCGCGGCTCGTTCACCTGTAATCTCGATCTCTCCCATATGGCTTACATCGAATAATCCCACACTATCTCTGACTCTGTTATGTTCCGCCACTATTCCTTCAAAAGAGACGGGCATGAGAAAACCCGCGAAGTCCACGATCTTGCCGCCGTTCTCAACGTGCCTGTCGTATAAAGCTGTTTTCCTGCTCATCGCTTACCCCTTCATCAAGTTTAGAATTAACATTAACTATCGAAGCTGTTTAATTCAACCATTCTTCAAGCCCCCTTGCTGTATTTTCTGAGCATCTTTCCCGTGTGCGAAGCACCGCAGTTTAGAATATCAGCCGGAGCTCCGCTGAAAACCACCTCTCCGCCGTACCGTCCCCCCTCGGGGCCAAGGTCAATGATATGGTCCGCGTGCCGGATAATATCCGGGTTATGTTCTATTACTATAACCGTATTACCCTGATCGACCAATCTGTTAAGTACATTCATAAGGAGCTTCACATCTTCAAAATGAAGACCGGTACTTGGTTCATCCAGGAAATAGAGCGTTCTTCCAGTACTCTTCTTTGAAAGTTCAGAGGCGAGTTTCACCCTCTGCGCCTCTCCTCCCGAAAGTGTCGTCGCGGGCTGCCCAAGGCGAATATAGCCCAACCCCACACTTTTCAGAACCCTTAATTTACTTCTTACAGGCGGAACATTTTTGAAGAAACCCTCCGCTTCGTCTACGGTCATCTCAAGAACCTCGGCAATATTCCTGTTTCTGTATGTAACTTCCATGGTCTCGCGGTTGAATCTACTGCCGCCGCAATCTCCGCAATGAACGTAAACATCCGGCAGAAAATGCATTTCGACTTTGATCATTCCCTGTCCCCGGCATTTTTCACATCTTCCCCCTTTTACATTGAAACTGAATCTTCCCGGTTTATACCCCCTCATCCTCGATGCGGGCAGTTCCGAGAACAGTTTTCTCACGGGAGTAAAAATCCCCGTGTAGGTCGCAGGATTAGACCGGGGGGTTCTTCCAATGGGAGACTGGTCTATATTTATTACTTTATCAATATGCTCAACCCCTTCAATACCGTCATGTTTTCCGGGCAGAACCTGAGCGCGGTAAAATTCGCGGCGAAGGGCCGTGTATATAATATCTCCCACCATCGTACTCTTGCCGGACCCTGAAACTCCTGTTACACAGATCAGTTTCCCGAGCGGAAATTCAACGTCGATATTCTTAAGATTATTCTCCCTGCCGCCTTTAAGAACTATACTTTCCCCGGAACCTCTTTCCCCACCCTTCTTCAGATCGAAATGCTGCTGCGTCTTGAGATATTTTCCGGTAAGACTTTCTCTTTCCGCGATAACATCATCTCTTGTACCGGCAACTATGATCTGACCGCCCATCTCTCCCGCGCCCGGGCCTAGATCTATTATATAATCCGCCGCCAGTATCGTTTCGCGGTCGTGCTCGATAATAACAACCGTGTTCCCGGCATCCCTCAAATCCTTCAGAGTGGAGATCAACCTGGCGTTGTCCCTCTGATGAAGCCCTATAGTCGGCTCATCAAGAATATATAGAACACCCACGAGCTTTGTCCCAACCTGTGTCGCCAGTCTTATTCTCTGAGCTTCTCCTCCCGCGAGGGTCCGGGCGGAGCGCTCGAGGGTAAGATAGTCGAGCCCCACATTAATGAGAAACCGGAGCCTGCTCGTTATTTCTTTCAAAAGCGGAGCCGCGATTATTTTCCTATTCCCTTCAAACCGCAGAGAATTCATAAACCGTAGTAATTCTTCAACCGTCATTGAACTCACTTCACCGATCGTTTTCCCGCCGGTAAGAACAGAGAGAGCCTCCCGGCGAAGCCTTGTTCCCCCGCATTTCGGACAGTCTTCCATAGTCATATAATTTTCACACCAGCCGCGCACAGCCTCCGAAGCCGTCTGATGATATCTCCTTCTCAGATTGGGTATCACGCCCTCCCACTCAGTTACATATTCCCCCTCACCCTTTTCAAAATCATACCTGACGACAAGATCGTCTTCAGAACCGTACAATACGGTTTTCTGATCCCCCTCTGTCAAATCTTCGAAGGGTATATCCAGCGAAAAGTCATTCTCATCGGCAAGGGAGTTCAACCTCTGGCCGAACCAATTGTCTTTGAGAACGCCCACGGGTGCCAGAGCTCCTTCTCTAATACTCAGCGACCGGTCCGGAACGACAAGTTCGATTGAGAAATCAACCGTTGTTCCAAGTCCGTTACATTCAGGGCACGCGCCGTAGGGCGAATTAAAAGAAAACAGTCTGGGCGACACCTCGCCCAGGCTGATATTGCAGTAGGGACAGGAATGCTCAAGACTGAAAAGCTGTTCCCTCTCTTTTCCGATCTTAGCCAGCAGAATACCGTCGCTGATGTCAACCGCGGTCTGCGCGGAATCTGTAAGACGCTCTCTAATACCGTCTCTTAAGGTAAGCCTGTCAACTATTACTTCGATATTGTGTTTTCTGTTCTTGCCTATCTTTATCTCATCTTCGAGCGAGAATGTCTTTCCGTCAACCCGGACTCTTGTAAATCCCCTGCTTGAAAGTTTTCTGAGTCTCGTCTTGTGCTCACCCTTTCTGCCTCTTACCACAGGGGCCATCAGGACGATCCTTTCACCCTTCTCATTAGCCGTGAGAGTGTCGATTATCTGTGCCAGCGACTGCCTGAATATCTCCCTGCCGCAGGACGGGCAATGCGCCGTGCCTGCCCTGGCGAAAAGAACCCTCATGTAGTCATAAATTTCCGTGGCTGTGCCCACGGTCGACCTCGGGCTCCTTGAAGTTGTCTTCTGATCTATGGAAATTGCCGGTGAAAGGCCTTCAATCTTGTCAACGTCAGGTTTCTCCATCTGCTCGAGAAACTGACGCGCGTAACTGGAAAGAGATTCAACGTAGCGTCTCTGTCCCTCAGCGTATATCGTGTCAAAAGCGAGGGAGGACTTTCCTGAACCGCTCAGGCCGGTTATCACAACCAACCGGCCGCGCGGAATCGTAACGGTAATATTCTTCAGATTATGTTCACGCGCTCCCCTGACGGTGAGATACTCGTAAGCTCTGTCCGAATCAGTTTTCTCCGATTTACTTACTTTCTTTCTGCCCATTCTTCCCGCTCTGATCTTTGTCTTTTATATTCCTGATTTGCTGCAGGGAACCGGCCGCTATCCTGCCCCAGTCAGAATCCTTTCCGTGAGACGATATTATGTCAGTGTATATCCTCTCCGCTTCATCGTACCTCTCGAGTTTCGAATAGCATCCGGCAGCTTCCAGCTTTGAAGTAACACCCCACATTCCGCCCGTTCTAAGATAGGGGACACGGAGGAATTCCCTTACAGCTTCTCTGTATTTTTTTATATTCTTAAGACTTATGCCCGCCCAGTAATGCGCTCTTCCCAACTGTTTCTCATTTACGGCTATCGCCGGTATTCTGCTGTAAACGTCATACGCAAGTTCAAAACGCCCGGCCTGGCTGTATGAAAATCCCAGTTTAAAGAACGATTCGATAATATCTGAATCGGCGGGATGCCTTTCAATAATCTTTTCCCACGCGGCGGAGGCCTTATCCCATCTCTCCATCTTCTCGTAAATCCGGGCGAGATTCCTCGAGGCCTTAAGTGAAAGCTCTGAATCTGAGCACGCCTCCGAGGCAAGGGAAAAATTTCTAGCCGCTAAATTCAGCTTTTCCATATTGAGTTGAGCGGAGGCCAGTTTGAAGTATGCCATGCAGAGAATTGAAGAATGGGGCGAACCCGCGAGAAACGCGTTCAGCTTTCTCTCCGCCTCCTCATACCCTCCGGTCTGTATATCACAGAGGGCCTGATAGTAAAGAGCCCTTTCAGAGTATTCGGTACTTTTAAAATTCTCTGTAATATAATCAAGGGTTTGACGGGCCTTTTCATAGTCATCGTTATTTATGAATATCATGCCCTTTTCCAGAAGAACACTGGCCGCGGCGTCTGAACCCGCGCAAAGACCCCATATTCTATCAAGGTCTTCTTCTCCCCTGTCGTATTCTCCCAGCCTGTAGTAGGCTTTCGCCCTCCCTTCAAGAACTCTGCAGGTATCGGGTTTTTCAAGCTCGAGCGCGCGGGAAAAGTTCAAAGCGGCGCCTTCGAAATCTCCTGTTTCTTTGAGAGCTTCAGCAAGGATCGTTACGTTACCGGCAGTTTCTTCCAATGAAACAAGCTCTTTGTAAACCTTTACAGCCTTTGAGAACTGATTTCCCGAATAATATTTCCTGCCTGCCCTGGAAAGGAGCTTTACGCGTAAACTTCCTTTGATACCCTCTCTGCCGAGAAGTTCACTGAAGATGGAATCCGCCCTCTCTGTCTCTCTCATTCTTTCCAGAGCCAATCCCCTCCTATATTCGGCGACACCGGATAATGAACTCGAAGGAAACAGGCTTTTAAATCTCCCGTACTCCTCTTGGGCCCTTCCGTATCTCTTCATAAACAGATAGCAGTCGCCTCTTCGAATATGGGAATTCTCCGCGATCCTGCCCGCAGGCTTGATCCGCAGAGAGCAGTTATAGGCATCAAGTGCTTTTTCATATTCGGCCAGGGCTACGCGTATCTCTCCGAGGTCGTAGCAGACAGACGCCTCAGCCGCCCCCGAAATATACTGTGTCAAGAGCTTTTCCGCCTCTCTGTTATTCCCCTTATCCCTGTGTAAATAGGCTTTTTTCTTGATTGTAACGTATCTTGTACTGTCCGGAGGAGAAGCGGAAAGTATCTTTCCGCACAGGGTCATAGCGCTATCGACAGCCCATTTTTCACCCCTCATGGCGGCCTGGTACAGAAAATCCAGTTTCTTCTGGAGGGCCCACCATCTGCCGGCGCTCCCTTCGTAATATTTAATAAACTCATCGAGTCTTTCGAGGCGGGTACTAAGATCCCAGTCCTCGAACTTGCAATCCAGATAAGCCCTGTGAGCCTCCCGGCCCCACCTGGTATTATTATAGTCACGCGCCGCGGCCAGCCACAGCGAGCGGGCTTTACTCAAAAATTCATCCCGCGCGTCACCTTCAAGCTCGGTAATCTTATATTTATCGAAGTATGCCCTGCCCAGATAAAAGTTCGCCTTAGCGCGGGCGACTTCCGGCAATTCATCCGAAAAGGAATCTTCGATAAATTCAATGGCGGTATCAAGATCCCGCGCATTATAAAAAGTGACCCCCGATTCTATCATTCTTATATCTCTGCGATTACCGCTTGATGCAATCTCTCCCAGTCTTCCGGCGAGGTCTTTATTCCATCTCCTTCTCAATTTCAAAATTTCAAGTCGTTTTTCAGCTTCAGAGGCGCGGTCTCCGTCCGGGTATTCCGTAATGAGTTTCAAATAGTCTCTGGAGGCGGATTTATAATTACCCGAGGCCTCTTCCAGAAGCGCTTTCTTAAAGACAGCTTCCTCTCTTATCTCACCCCCCGCTTCGGCCGCTTCACTCAGAGCCCGCATGGCGGAGAGTGTGTCTGAGAGATTATCCGAATATATGCCCGCGAGTTTTAAGAGGACCTCTCCAGCTTTATCTTTGATGCCGCCGCCGGTGAGAGCCAGGTTATAATATCTCGCTGCTTTTGCGCCAAAACCGGCAGCGTAATTAAGGTCGGCTTTAAGAAGGAGAACTTCGGGACTGTAGGAACTCTCCGGAAAGGATTTTTTCATCCTTTCAAGCTCTCTCAATGCCTTTTGCATCTCTCCTTTCCGCCGAAGAAATTCTGAGGATTTCACATAGGTCCACCCCGTTGAATCACCCTCCGGGAATTCCTTCCTGAAGTTTTCTATCAGTGAAAGCGATTTGTCCGTTTCGCCGATCTCAGAAGCCGCTGTTATAGCGGTAATAAAGATATCATCTCTGCTGTCTGTTTTCTTAAAATCTTCTATAAACCGTTCCGACTCTTTAAGAGCTGATCTATAATTCTCCCCGTTAAAATATAGATCTATCAGACCAAGAAGGGCTTTTTCCCTTATGGCGCTCTCATCGTACCGGCTCAGGACTTCGTTAAAACAGGTTTCTGCTTCCCCGGTCCTTCCTTTATCAGAAGCTTTCACACCCATTTTCAGCAGAGCAAAAGCTGCAACGGGTGAATCGGGATAGTTCTCAGCCAGTTTTTCAAGAGCTGCGTAACCTTTAAGTTTCCTCCCCATACTCGTAAGAGCGAGAGAAAGACCGTAGAGAGCGCGCGGCGTGAGAGGAGTGTCTCTGTATTCGTTTATCAATCTCTTAAACACCTTAGCCGCTTCCGCCGGATCGGACGCTGACAGAAGGGATTCCCCCGCCTCGAGCAGGGCCTTCTCCACTAAAGGACAGCCCCGGTATTCATCCGCGAGAAGGAGAAATTCATTCGCTCCCTCTTTGTACTTTCCGATTTTCTTAAATATCCGCCCTCTGTAGAAGAGAGCCTTGCAGAGATCTTTATCTTCCGGATATGAATCGATATAGGATTTAAAAGCTTCAAGAGCCCTGCCGGGCTTTCCCGCCTGCATCCAGGATTCGCCGGCTGAGAAGAGCGCTCCGGGACGCAGACTGCTCTCGGGATATTTCTCACAGAAGCGGATATATTCCTCCGCCGCCGCGATGAACATCCCATCTGAGCGCAGTTTCTCTGCGAACCGGAAATCTTCAGTCTCGCCCGCTCTCGCTCCAGTTAAACCGGGAATAAGAAGCAGTGCCGCCGAGGCAGTCAACACAAATATTACAGCACTCTTTTTCAAAAGACTTCCTCCAGTAAAGAGACGTGGGGTTACAGATAAAAAGTACCCTAAAATTAGCAAATCAACTCTTCAAGGTCAACTGTGAGGGTGAATATTATTTTTTACAATTCACGGCCATGATAAACAACCCTGACGGCTTAGCCGGTCTTAATTAGTGTGCGTACATACATGCCCCGTAACCCCGGCGTCCGGCCCGGCATCAGAGTCACGGGCACCGCTATTTTTATGTAGCATTTAAGAGTTATTTATGGTAAAATGCATTAAATATACTAACCTGACAAGGGACTCGGGGACTCAACAAAAAGGAGGCTGATGATGAAAAAGTTCATCGGGATATCTGCGTTATTTGCCGCAATTATCATACTGCTGCCCATGATAGCCAGCGCCGAAAGTGATATGAGCCGGCTAAACCGCGAACGGGCCGCGATCGGCCGCGCGCTTCTTGAAATGCAATCGGATAATTGGCAATCTCTATTGCACCACTACACTGAAGAGATCGAATACCATGATCCGATAGTCACGATCAACGGAATTGATCTTATGGCGCAATTCCTGGGCAGACTGCTTACCAGCTCGCCTGACCTGGTTACGATCATTGAGGACGAAACCTGCATCAACGGTATATACTCTGCGACCTGGACTATGTCCGGCTCTTTCAACGATGCCCCCTATGATGCCAAGGGTATAACCATATTCAAATTCCTTCCCAAATCAACAAAGGTATACTACCAGAGAGACTACTACACAGAGGGCGATATTATGAGCAATATCCCCGGTCTGGACGAAGTCATTGGGATATTCAGGACTTATTACAGGTGCGCCGTTGATCCCACCTTCGACTGCCCCATGAGTCAGCCTGTCTCATACGATCTCCCCGGAGGAGCAATAGAGACTAAGGGAAACAGCACGTCAGAGAACAAGGTGCCGCCCGGAAGGAGAGGTCCCAGAAGTGACAGAAACCGATTAACCCGGGAACGCAAGAAGATAGCCCGCGCAATCATCGAAATCAACGCCGACAACTGGACATCTCTACTGCAGTACTACACCTATGATACCGAATACCGGGATCCGATTGTTATCATCAATGGAATAGATACCATGACGGAATTTCTTGGAAGGTTGTTCGCCGGCGGTCCTAATCTGATAACTACCGTTGAAGATGAAACCTGCATTAATGGCATCTACACAGCAACCTGGACTATGGCAGGTTCTTTCGATGGTTTTCCCTATAGTGCCAAGGGAATGTCTATTGTAAAATTCCGCCCCGGGGAAACTCAGGCTTATTATACAAGAGACTACTACACGGAGGGCGATATTATGATTAATATCCCCGGGCTGGCAGAACCGACTGAGGGGTTCAGAACCTATTACAGGTGCGCTGTGGATCCGACTTTTCCCTGTCCACTGGAACAGAACGTGACCATGGGCGCCGCTGCTCCCGAAGAGAATCCTATCGAAGCGGAAAACCCTTCGTCGCCTGCTTCGTTTAAACTGCGGCAGAACTTTCCAAATCCTTTCAATCCCTCAACGTCTATAGCTTTTGAAGTTCCAGGCGGCGGCGCGAAAATATCGCTGCGGGTCTATGATGTCTCGGGCCGTCTGATAAGGACTCTGATAGACGGATACGAATCTTCGGGTGAAAGAACAGTTAACTGGAACGGAAAAAACGATCATGGTCAGCCTATGGCCAGCGGGATATATTTCTACCGCATGACAGCGCCCATGTTTTCAGAGATGAAAAAGATGATCCTGCTGAGGTAGTAGATATCAGTAAATCTGATATAAAAAGATCAATCCGGCCCCCGGAGAAACATTCTCTTCAGGGGCCGGACTACTTTTTAAACAGCCGCTGCACCTCACCGCCCGGCTGAAGCGTGGCGTATCAGTGTAAGCCATGCCTCCTCTTTACAGATCGGGCATACTGAATATTTTTTATACTTTAAGCAATTTTAATATTAGACCAATATAGATAAGTATTATATTAGAAAGCCAAAAAGATAAGGAATCCAGATACGACAGTCAGTCAATCAAGTTTTATCAGTTCTATCTCTTCATACTATCGTTCGGGGCCCGGAACTCTTTCCCATTTTTCAATTTCTCCCGGAATGGCCCTGAAAAACGGATGCGCGCTCGGGAAGGTTACGGATTCTAAACGAACAGCCCACACTTGATCACGTTTTGCCACTTTCCCCAACAGATGGTCCCATTCGTACCTGAGCTGTCCCCTTGTGACCGTCAATTTACCCGAATCTTTCAGTCGGCAGATCTTAGAACGATCAAAATTATACCCGCGAGACTTTGACTCCAGATACAAAATGCGAAGATACTCCGCGATGGCACCCGCCGGCGAAGGGCGTTCGCGGAACCTTAAGAGTTGAGGGTGGTTTCGATATCCAGTCGTATCGCCCCTCAACACCGCTTGGGCAAGCAAGCCCTCCCGCCACACCGCGACCAGACCGCGCGAGTCTAAGTATTTTGGATGCAGTGACCATAGTCTCATAGCAATTCCAAAATTCTATTCTCCTGAGGGGCTGCCTATAAGCGGCAACACGTAGCCTTGAGCTTGCTTGCGAATTCTGCCGCCCGCTTCAAGGCGCGGATAGCCAGCTGGCATTATTCACTTACGAGTTCAGCCGCCATAACTGTAGATTAAGCACACTTGCAAAACCCACCCAACACAGATAGGGCAATAACATTATTCCCGCTGTAGCTGAAATACGCCAGAAACCTATCGTTACAACCAAGATGACTGACCATAAAATAACTATTTCAATCAGCGCAAATCCCGGCTGGTGAAGACCAAAGAACAAATAGGACCACAGCGAATTCAGAACCAATTGTACAAGAAACAGAGCCAGAACTGATTTTGCTCCAGAAAAACCGACTTTCCGCCAAACCAGCCACGCGGAAATACCCATAAGAATGTAAAGGGTTGTCCATACAGGACCGAAGACATAACTCGGCGGATTCCAGTCAGGTTTAGCGAGCGATGCATACCACTCCCCCGGCATAAATCCAGACCCAACCAAACCGGCGCCCATCGAAACAGCTATCCACAGGATCAGACCAACTGCTGAGTTTTTCATATCAGAACTTCCTCCGGCTGACTCGATATGCGGCGAACTGAGCTCGCCCGCTTATTAGAAATCAGGCTAACTGTGAGACGATTCCTCTTCATCTTCATACTCCTTTAAACTGCCAGACAGCTAGTCGATAAGTTCGAACGTCACAGACACCTTTGCCGAAATGGAAATTCGTCCGATTGCTAAAGTTCCGCCGGACTCACCGGCTCGAGCGCCACTGAACCGCATAACGTTTGAAGCCCTCGGGAATTTGCTGGCAATCGGCTTTTCAGTAACAGATACCGGGCGGCCAATCCTTTCTCCGAGTCTAGCGGCCATAGCCTCAGCCTTCTCTTTTGAAGCATCCAGAGCTTGATCTCGCGCCTCATCCTTATGCTCGCGAAGTCTGGACGTACGAAACTCAAGACCATGGACCTGGTTTGCCCCTTCCTCCAATGCTGCTGATACAATATCCTCGAGTTTATCCAAATCGGTTACAATAACGACAATAGACTGTCTCACCGTGTAGCCCAATAAGACTCTCTCTTTAGGAGTATCGCGGTATCTTGGTTGTATGCGCAGATAATCGGTTCTGAGATTATCTTTTGATACACCGGCCTGTTTCACCGCGGAAATAACCGATGAGACAATACGGTCATTTTCTGCTTTGGCTTCATCGAGTTCTTTTTTGAATGATTCCACTCCGAGATTGACGACAGTCTTGTCCGGGACGACCATAACCTCCGCCTGACCAGTAACGGTAATTGTTCTAACCGCATCATTGTCTGCCGCACTTGCTGGCGCGGCTGCTACCGCTAATACCAGAAATACTATAGGTATAATCTTCATAACTCCTCCTCTAATTAACCAGAATGGGTTTCTTCAATCACTCGTAACATATAAACCGTTCTACTGCCGGCTGGAAGGCACCCGGACCGTTGGCTCATCACCAGCCGAACCATCTGCGATCGTTTCTCAATATCTCTCTTTTCACCCTTTTTCCCTTCCCCTTATATAGATACTCGCGTCATTTTGCGCAGACTACCCGGGGAGCATGCACTGCTTCTAAGGGGACTGCTCGCCCCCTTATTTGATGAATTTAGGCTAAACGCACATTTACTTACTGGAAATAGTTCTGCTACTGATTATGACAAAAGAGAGCTGAAACTGTCAACGAAGTTAACACCTCAGTACTAGATCCTGTTTCCTGATCGATAACATTCTTCCACTTTGATTTTCTGCTCCCAGGCAGTTTATAGACAACTTTTACCGCTGCCCCCGTTTTACTTATGTGGATTGGCAGTAATCGGCCCTGTATATACTCACAATCCAGGTGTGGGGCCTCCCCCGGTCCTGCATATGCGGAACCCGTAGTACTCGTAGCTGTCAGTTGGATAGACATGAAGGCGGCGCGCGCAGCGTATCTCATCGGCGAAGTCGGTGTAAAACCAGCATCCTCCCCTCAGCAACCGGTAGACGCCTGAAGCAGGGCCGGCAGGGTCGGTTACCGCGTTCGTATCGATTCCGCAGACTTCCCACCAATCGTTGCACCATTCCGAGAGATTGCCGCCCATGTTGTGAAAGCCCAGGGCCGAGATCCCGTCGGACAGGGTGCCGGTCTCCACGGTCCAGTTATTACATTCACCGAAGTTTGCGTGGGCGCAGGTCGGAGAATCGTTGCCCCAGGGGTAGATCCGCTGGTCGTTGAAGCGTGCGGCGTACTCCCACTCGGCTTCGGTGGGAAGCCTGTACCCTTCGGCGCTGTAAGGATCCCCGCCGTTACAAACCCAGTCGCCATCATGGTCGTAAGCCCTAGGCAGGCCCTCGTAAAGGCTCAGCCAATCGCAGTACCTCGCGGCGCCGTACCAGGTGACCTCGATGACGGGGTGATCGGGGTTAATCCCGTGCCCCGCGTCCCTTATAAAGAAGTCGCCCCCGCCGTCGTACGCGATCTCGCAGCCCGGATCGTCGAGGTCGATAAGTTCGACCATCGTATCGTCCAGACTGTCAAGCACATGATCAACACTGGCGATAATATAAGCGTTATCGAACGCCCACTCTAACGCCTCTATGTATTGCGCATTGGTAATCTCAAATTTTCCCAGCCTGAAATTTTTAGTTAATGTAGTGCTCCGAAGTTTGTAACCGCATAGTGCCTCCCCGTCGCCCATGACGAACGATCCGGGCGAGACATCGATCATCTCTGGGACCGTTATTTCTAGATCATCGCTGTAGACCCCCTCGAATACCAGGGTATCGCCCCCTGAAAGAGTCCTCGTGTCGGGGTCGGGGCTCGGCGTGAGCCAGCCCGATTCCTTACCCCAGTCAACCGTATAATCTCCCGCTTCCATAGCGGTGAAGACTGTGTCCCCGTGGCCTCCGTACGCGAACGAGGCGGGGCCGGTAAGGTCCCAGGCAGCATCGAGGTAGTCTGGGCCGGGATCGATGACGATTGACCCAGTGCCCGCGGGCTCAAGCAGATATGTGCCGAGGAAGGTTATCTCCTCTTCCGCTTCGAGAGTCTTCGTTTCGCTTACCGGCGTAACCCATCCTGGACAAGCGATCCAGGTTATCGTGTAATCGCCGTTCTTACGTTTGGAGAGGGTCGCATCCCCACTCCCCGAGTAGGTATCCCCTCCGCCGAAGAGACTCCAGGGCGCCTCTATAGAGTCCGGCGAAGCATCTATGTTAACTGTGCCCTCTATGCCGGATGTATCCTGACCGCAGCCGGAGAAAACCAATGCCGCGGCTAGCAAGGCGGAAACGCAAAGTAATAGAACATCAAGGCGTAGCATGATGTACCTCCACGTATAAAAGAACTGCTGGAATTATAGGAATTCAATATTAATTATAAGAAGATCGATTTTTTTTGTCAACGAGGCAGGTGCGGCT
>CAZKNG010000068.1:0-12638 GCA_964554125.1 uncultured bacterium
GATATTCGGGCGGGATGACGGCTCAGAGACTCTTCGACCGTTTCGGCGGTCTCCAGGACATTGAGAAGACCGGAGTGGAAGAACTGATGGGGATTATGGGTATCGGCAGGGTAGCCGCTATCCGGCTGAAGGCTTCTTTCGAACTTGGCCGGCGGTGTTTGATATCTGTAAAAGAGAAGGAGATACAGAGAATAAGTTCCCCCGCGGATGTCGCGGAATTGATGATCCCCGAGATGAGTTCTTTTGACAGAGAGCATTTCAGAGCGCTTTTGCTCAACACGAGGAACGGCATTCTCAAAATAGTAACAGTAGCGGTAGGATCTCTCAATGCCGCCCTGGTTCATCCGAGAGAGATATTCAAAGAGGCAGTGATATCAAGCGCCGCGGGGATAATAGTAGTGCATAATCATCCAACGGGCGACCCGGAGCCAAGCCGTGAAGACAAGGATCTGACAGAAAGGTTCGCGCGGTGCGGTAAATTGATAGGGATAGAACTTATCGATCACGTGATTATAGGCGGAACCGATTTTGTAAGTATGAAGGAAAGAGGATTTATATCTTTTTGAAAGGAAAAAAAGTGTTTATCAATAATATAAGCCAATATTTTTCAAACGATCTGGCGATTGACCTCGGTACGGCAAACACTCTCGTATTTCTGAAGGGAAGCGGAATTGTATTGAATGAACCTTCAGTCGTGGCTATGGATCAGAAGACCGGTAAAGTATACGCCGTAGGCATCGAAGCCAAATCGATGCTCGGCAAGACACCCGATCATATCGTTGCCGTAAGACCGATGAAAGACGGCGTTATAGCTGATTTTGAGGTTACCGAAGTGATGCTTCGGGAGTTTATACGGAAATCCCTTAAAAAGAGGTTCTTCATTAGACCCAGAATAGTAATAAGCGTCCCCTCCGGGATTACAGAGGTGGAGCGCCGCGCGGTAATAGATTCAGCTAAGAACGCAGGCGCGAGAGCGGTATACCTGGTTTCCGAGCCTATTGCCGGCGCTATAGGGGTCGGGCTGCCTGTGGATAAGCCCTCGGGCAATATGGTGATAGATATCGGCGGGGGTACAACGGAGATAGCTGTTATAGCCCTTAACGGAATCGTTACCGACATATCGATACGTATAGGCGGAGATAAGATGGATGAAATGATTGTTCAGCATATAAAAAAGGAGTACAACCTTCTGATAGGTGATCAGACAGCTGAAAATATCAAGAAAGTTATAGGTGCCGCGACAGATGTAAGCGAGGAGAAGAAGATGGAAGTGAAGGGGCGTGATCTTGTCTCCGGCATTCCCAAGACACTCAGTATTTCCAGTCTTGAGATATCGGGAGCCCTTTCAGAACCGCTCGGCAGGATTATTTCCGCTCTCAAAACAGCTCTTGAAAAAACCCCTCCGGAGCTCGCCGCCGACATCGTGGACAGAGGAATCGTAATGATGGGAGGGGGGGCGCTCCTTAGAGATCTCGGAATAATGTTTAAGAAAGAAACTAATTTGCCTATAAATACAGTTGAGGACCCGCTGACCTGCGTTGTTCTGGGGAGCGGCAAGATACTAAGTAATATTCAAAAGTATGAAAAGATCATAATGAAGAGTTCCCGGTTTTAAAATGGCTATTTTCTCATTTCTTTTTAATAAACATCTCGACAAGTCCATTCTTGTTATATCAATTATCGCCTCGCTTTTACTGCTTGGTCTGGAAGAAGACAGCAAAGTGAACGCCGCCCGGGAGGTAAGCTCCTTTCTGCTTGCTCCCGTTGAAGAAATTGATAAATACTTTGTTGATATTACCAGGTTGAGGGATGAGAACGACAAGCTGCGGGAGATTCTAGCGGCTCTCTACTACGAGCGCGGTAAGCTCCTCCAGTTTGAGAGAGAAAAGAAGAGGATGAGAAAATTACTGAATTTTAGAACGGAATCACACTACAGATTTCTTCCCTGTGAGATAATTTCAATGTCTTCCAACAGGTTTCATCATTCTGTTACGATTGACAGAGGAAGCAGTGATGGTGTTGTAAAGGGTATGCCTGTATCGGGTTACAGGGGTATTGCCGGAAGGGTAACGCAGGTATTTCCCTCTTCATCCAGGGTTATTCTGATTAATAACAGATCTCTTTCGATAAGCTGCCGTGATAGAAGAAGCAGAGTCGTAGGAATTCTGAAATGGGATCGCGGCAGGTATTTCAATCTCGATTTTGTGGGGAGTGAAGAGGATGTTATTGTTGGCGACACACTTGTGACTAGCGGTCTCGGCAAGGTCTTCCCCAGGGGTTTTCAAGTGGGTGTTGTCCGTCAGGTAAAAAAAGGAGAAGGGCGGATCTCCAAAGATGTAACAGTGGTCAGCATGGTAGATCCCGGCAGACTTGAAGAGCTGTTTGTAATAATGAGCGGTAAGGAATGGGATTATAGAAGAATTACTGAGGAACTGAGGAAATTAAAAGATGGTGCTGAATGAAGGATAGATCGCTTTACATTCTGAGGATAGTTTTTGTGTCGGTTGTCGCTTTTGTTCTGCAGGTGACTATAGTAAACGGAGCCTGGCCGGGGAAAGCCTCTCCCGACCTTGTTTTTGTCGTACTCCTGCTCATTATTATCGACAGAGGGCCGGTTACAGCCGTTGTTGCCGGTTTTCTGCTCGGCTTCCTGCAGGATCTGGGGAACGCTTCCTTTTTAGGTATGAACGCCCTTGCCAATTCGGTCGTTGCCTACGGTGTTTCACGCCTTGGGCGTGATTATCTGCCTGAGGATGTGGTCTTTAGAATCTTTCTCTTTTTCGCGGCATATCTCGTCAAGTCTATTATAGTTCTCAATATAACAGAATCTTTTTCTTTTATACGGGTGATCACGTTTTTCTTCAGATATTCTGTCCTTTCAGCCTTATATACAGCCTTGATAGCAGTTTTTCTTTGGAAGTTTGTCCAGCTCATAAGCGAAAGGGTGGTGCGCCCAGGTGGCGGGTATTGATTTTCAGTCCGGATCACTTCTGGAGTATCGGAGAAAAGTAATCTATTTCATCGTTGTGGTTATTTTCGCGATATTTACTCTTAAGCTATTCTATATGCAGGTAAGCAGGCACGGTTATTACAGAAAACTTACCGTGTCGAACAGAATCCACAGAGAGCGGATTATTGCTCCGCGTGGTGTGATAAGAGATAAAGAAGGGGAAAAACTGGTTGTCGATATACCACTTTATCAGATCAGCGTTTCTCCCGGCAGAGCGGCCGGGAAAACTTCCGAACTTAAAGTTGCCTGCGGGTGGTTCGGAGTGGATAAAGAGCTCTTTTTCGAGCAGTTTTCGGCATGGAAAGAAAAATATCCGGACGGCAGGGAGATGATTTTCATCAAGGATGCCGACAAAGAACAGATTTCCATTCTGATGGAAAACAGAGAGCTTTTTCCTTTCTTCAATCTCGTAATGAAACATCATCGGCAATATCCTCACGGGAGTCTCGCGGCTCATATTCTCGGACATATAGGGGAGGTAACGGATAAAGAGGTGAGCGGAACTAAAGAACTGTTATCCGGTGATGTAACGGGAAGAATGGGCGTGGAAAAAGTCTATGATGATTATCTGAGAGGCAGAGACGGGGTCAGGCTGATTGAGAAGAGCGCCGGAGGTACCCGTGTAAGCGAATATGCCGGGCATATGGAAGGATGGGGAAATATCAGACCTCGCTTGCCTATCCCCGGGGATGATATCTACCTTACCATAGGTATCGATATGCAGAAGAAAGTAGAAGAGATTCTTGACGGGAGGAATGGAAGTATAGTTGTCATGAATCCCGAGAATGGCGAAATTCTGGCAGCAGCGAGTTATCCGACTTTCGACCCCAATCTTTTCTCCTCAGGGGTTTCAGGTAAGCGGTGGCGGCAGTTAAACGATGATCTGGATAAACCTCTCTTTAACCGCTCCGTTCAGGCCGAATATCCGCCGGGTTCCGTGTTCAAGCCGCTGGTTGGTTATGCGGCTCTTAATAATGAGTTGATTTTTAAAGATATAGACTTTCAGCCATGCCGCGGCGGTTATCAATTCGGAAACAGATACTTCAAATGCTGGAAGAGGGAAGGACACGGAAGATTAAATCTAATAGAAGCAATTGTACAGTCTTGCGACACATACTTTTACCAGCTTGGAGAGGTTCTTCCGGTTGATGAAATTGCCGGCGCCGGAAGATTATTCGGGCTCGGCCGGAAATGCGGTGTGGATTTACCGGGAGAAGCAGGGGGATTGGTTCCTGACAGGGATTATTATAACGAACGTTTCGGCAGAGGAAAATGGACAAGGGGCCATCTATTAAATTTAGCTATAGGGCAGGGCGATCTTCTGGCTACTCCTGTTCAGCTCTGCCTGATGACAGCGATTATGGCAAACGGCGGCAATAAGGTATTCCCTCATTTTGTTAAAAAAATTGTGGATAATAAGGGCGAAATTGTCTACCTCGGCGACAGCAGGTCTATCCCATTGGAAGAGATCAATCACGAACATTTAAACAGAATAAGGGAGTCTATGGAAAAAGTAGTGTCAGATCCTTTGGGTACGGGGAGGTTTTCGCGTGTGCAGGGGGTTAGTTCCGCCGGTAAGACAGGGACCGCTCAGAATCCTCACGGTGAAGATCACGCGGTTTTTATCGGTTACGCGCCGGTTGAATCTCCACGGTTGGCTGTCGCGGTGGTCCTTGAGAACGCGGGACACGGAAGTGTTGAAGCAGGGCCTATTTCCAGGGAAATAATGTCGTTCTATTTTGATTTATCAGCAAATAGAGAAAAGGATAGTAAATAAAGATAGATTTATTAAGAGAGTGTTCGATGTGCGCGCTCTGGAGGTAGATATTAAGATGTCGAGGCAAGAGGGAAGGCAGTTTTGAACATTAAATTTGTTGAAAATATAGATTGGATACTGGTAGTCGTAACTCTGGTTCTTATAGGTTCCGGGCTGCTGAATCTCTATTCAATAGGATATATCCCCGCTGACCTGCAGGGAGCAATCGCTTCCGGGGAATCTCATTTTTTCGAAAAGCAGTTCTTGTGGGCTCTGCTCGGCGTTGCTGTTTTAATTCTTGCCGCCCTTGTACCCTTCAAATATTACGAGGTAATGTCTTATCCGATCTATTTCGTGGGTTTAGTGCTGCTGTTATTTGTTCTGTTATTTGATCCCTCCAGGGGATCCAGCCGCTGGATAACCATAGGAGGCATGAGGCTTCAGCCGAGTGAAATTATGAAAATAGCGGCAATCTTTCTTCTCGCGAAATACCTTTCCGCCAAGGGGAAGGACCCGAACCACTTGCGTGTTATCGCCGTAGCTGTAATGATAATTGCCGTCCCGTTCCTTATTATAATCAAACAGCCCGATCTTGGAACAGCTCTCGTCTTTCCGGCTTTGCTTCTTCCGGTATTATACTGGCGCGGTCTTGATGAGGGTATAATGCTTCTTTTTATTACCCCTGTTGTAAGCGCGTTTCTGACTCTTTACAGTGAATCTTCCCTCAGCAGCGGTGCTTATCCTTTCCCTCTCCTGATCTTCTTTTTGATAATACTGGTGATTGCGTACAGGAGGAGGCACAGGATTTTTCAGAGTATTTTGCTTGTTGGGATCAACCTTTTTGTTATGCTTACAGTTCCCGGCATAATAGGGCGTCTCGAGTTATATCAGCAGAAGAGGATACTGGCCTTTTTTCGTCCGGAATCTGACATACTGGGAATGGGCTGGCAGGTCTACCAATCAAAACTGGCAATTGGTTCCGGAGGATTTACGGGCAAAGGGTTTCTGGAAGGAACGCAGAAGATGCTGGAATTTCTTCCGGAGAGACATTCTGACTTTGTATTTTCAGTACTCTCGGAGGAGTTGGGATTTATTGGCAGTGTTGTAATAATAGGGCTTTTCGGGATTATGATTTACCGCCTTCTCTTTTTAGCGGTCAAGACAAAGAGCAGGTTTGGATCCCTGGCGGCGGTTGGAATTTCCGCGTACTTTATATTCCATTGTGTTATAAATATAGGGATGACAATAGGACTTGCTCCGGTAACGGGTCTTCCGCTTCCTCTTATAAGTTACGGAGGAAGTTCCATGCTGACAAGTTGTTTCCTTATAGGTGTTGCTTTGAATTTTGGAATGCGTTTTTACGAGTATTAGAAAGGATCTTTTGAAAGAATCTACCAGTTATATTCTTGATCTTGCCTCCGCCCGTAATGTTCAGTGCGATATTTACGGGGAGGATTCAGCGGGCATTGAAATTGAAACACACAGGGGAAATGTTGAGTCTGTGGATAAATACAGAGAGAGAGGAATAGCACTGCGCCTGGTTAAAGACGCCGGGGCCGGATACGCGTTTACAAGTGACCTTTCATTTTCTTCTTTAGACTCGATGTTCGAGGAAGCTTTAGTTATAGCCCGGAACAGCACCCCTCTTGATGAAGATATTCTCGCGGAGCTGCAGCCTTCGGAAGAAGGCGGAAATTTCCATCAGGATGATCTTTCCCGGGAAGCGGTAGAGGGGAGGATCGAAGATGTAAGAAGGATGGAAGAATCGGCCTTTGATTTCAGCGATTCTATCGTAAATACCGATCGGGCTGGATATTTTGAAGAGAGTAGTATAATAACTGTAAGCAGCAGCCGCGGATTTACAAGAGAAGAGAAAAGAGGCAGCTGTTCAACTTATATCTCGGCTATTTCAAAGCGATCCGGAGAGACACGCAGCGGCTGGGCCTGGGGACAGTCGCAGAGCCCGGATGGAATTGACTTTGCCAGTGTCGGCAGGAAGGCCGCCGAAAGATCCTTAAATCTTCTGGGCAGCAGGAAAATACCCGGCGGAAGGTATCCGATCCTGTTCAGCCAGATGGCTTTTATAGATATCCTCGGATTTCTGGAGGATATTCTTTCAGCGGAAATGGTGATAAAAGGTATTTCCTGCCTTGCCGGGAAATTAAGCAGGATGGTCGCTCCGGAATTTCTATCTATTGTGGATGATCCGTTTCTGGAGGGCGGATGTTTCAATTCAAGGTTCGATGATGAAGGGGTATCGCGGAAGAGGTATGAAATCATAAAATCGGGTAGATTGAATGGGTATTTACATACCGTTATGACATCGAGGAAGATGAAAGTAAATCCAGCCGGGAACGCTTTCCGTTCCTCCTTTAAGTCTGTACCCAGGCCCGGTGTGACCAATTTCTATATTGAACCCGGCGATAAGAGCGGCCGTGATATTATGTCGGGATTATCGGAGGGAATATATGTTCAGGACATTATGGGAATTCACACGGCGGATTCGATATCGGGTGATTTTTCAGTCGGCATCAGCGGAAGTTACATTAAATCGGGAAATGTCAACTGTCCAATATGCGAAATGACAGTCAGCGGTAATATTCTCGACATTTTATCAGGTATTACATGCATTGCGAATGACCTGGTATTTGTGGGGTCTTCAGGGTCGCCCTCGATACTTGTAAGCGGGTTAAGCGTGAGCGGAAAATAGGAAGGGAGAAATAAATGCACCCGGTGTTGATAGAGATCGGATTTCTTAAAATTTATTCATACGGATTCATGCTCGCTCTGAGTTTCTTCGCGGGCATACTCCTGGCCACCGCGAGAGCGAGAAGAAGGGGGGTCTCATCCCATCTGATATACGATCTGAGTATAGTTCTGATAATAGGAGCTGTAGTGGGTTCAAGGGGTTTGTACATTATTACTCATATGGATAATTATAACGGCATTCTCGATATGTTTGCTCTGTGGGAAGGGGGCGCCGTATATTACGGAGGGCTGATACTGGCGGCAGCGGGCGCGGTGATATATCTCAGGATCAAGAAAACCTCTTTCCTTAAAGTAGCTGATATTATATCTCCCTCGATAGGTGTCGGAATATTCTTTACAAGGATCGGCTGTTTCTTAAGCGGCTGTTGTTTTGGGCATCCAACTACATGTTCTGTGGGGGTTGTCTTTCCGCACAATTCTCCGGCCGGTTATCAATATCCGGATATACCTATTCACCCCACCCAGCTGTATTCTTCCGCGTATGGACTTATAATATTTATTCTCCTTATCCTCGTTGAAAAGATAAAGTTGGCGGAGGGTTCACTTTTCGGATTCATGCTTGTTTTTTACGGAATAGCGAGGTTCTCCATAGATTATTTCAGGTATTATGAAGAGTCCGCCATGGTTGGCCCATTTACATTCAATCAATTGATAAGTATAGGGCTTGTCGCGGCCGGGGCGGGTTTCATAATAGCTGTTAACGTGAGAAATAAAAAAAGGGTTGAGAGCTATAATTAGAACCGGTTCAATGATTTCAGCGTGAGCGGCGGCTTTCGCGATCTTCATATAAAAGGGTTCTAAACAGGTTTTAATCGGTGTATTTCAGATAATACTTTGATCTCTCTGAAGGAAACGGGTCGGGATGTGAAGGGAATAGAGCTTTTTAAAGATTTTATCTCATTTGCAGCTTCCTCTGTATTTATCAACAGATGTCTTGTATGTAAGAGGCCGATTAATGAAGATGACTATTCTTTTCATCTTCCCTTCTCTATTCCGGGGGGATGGCCCCGGGAGATCCTCTTTTTCCTTCAGAATAAATTCATTTTCAAGACGGTTTGCGGCATCTCATTATCAGCCGGGGTGTTATGTGGTGATTGCTGGTTGAAACTGAATCCCGCCGCGGAGTATCCCGTTGCCGTTATAGACGATATTCCGATAATAGCTCCATTCAGAACCAATGAAATCCTTCTTAAAATTATAAGGTACCTGAAGTTTTCGGGCGGGAAGTCAGCTGCGGAACCGCTTTCATGGTGGATGGCAAGCGCGCTTAAAAATTACTTTCAGAATCTTGCCGATTCTGCTCTGACTGAACTGCTTGTCGTGCCCGTGCCTCTTCATAGATCAAGAAGAAGGCGCAGGGGGTACAATCAGGCGACTCTTCTGGCTTCCAGAGTAAGCGCTGAATTAAGGTGTTCTCTCAGAACCGATCTTCTTGTGAGAGTAAAGAATACTAAAAGCCAGTCAAGACTGAATGCTTCGAGCCGGGAAGAAAATGTGCGAGGCGCTTTCTATATGAGGGATAAAGTGGAAAGAGGCAGTGTAGATATTGTCCTCGTAGATGATCTTGTCACTACAGGCGAGACTGTCCGGGAATGCGCGAAGGTCCTGAAAAGAGGTGGAGTTTCGGCCGTAACCGTGCTTTCCGCCGGGGCCTCTCAGGCATCTTTTAAATAGATTAGAAGGGCCGTATAGCAAAGAATTAAGTCGAGATTAAATATTTTGTTGAAGATAGAAGGCGGTTATGTTTCAATACTCTATGACCTGCCGCCCGTATTATCCGGCCGGGTTCTGTTGGATTTATTTCAGCGGATCCTTTATAATGTGGGTGGTTTTAAAGTTGACGGGGTTGCAGGGAGTATAGATCCGCGATATTTGAATGATTTAAGAGGAAGGGGGATAGATATGCTGGTAACGAACAAAGAGCTTCTTGACGCAGCCAGCGAAGGAAAGTATGGAGTCGGCGCTTTTAACATTAATAACATGGAGTTTGTTCAGGCTATAACTGAAGCTGCCGCCCAGCTAAACAGTCCGGCAATAATAGCAGTTTCCGAGGGCGCCATAAAGTATGCCGGCTTTGAAAATCTGGTTGCCATGGTAAATATAGCGGCTGAGGGGGAAAATACACGATTTTCTCTGCATCTCGATCACGGCAAGGATATGGATGTCATTGAAAGATGTATTGAGAACGGATTTACCTCTGTAATGATCGACGGATCGCATTTGCCGTACGAAGAAAATGTCGCGGTTACACGTGAAGTTGTCCGGAAAGCCGCTTCAAGGGGGATTTCCGTGGAGGGGGAACTCGGCCAGCTGGCCGGCGTGGAGGATAATGTTTCAGTTTCCGAGCAGGACGCTAAATTTACCGACCCTGATGAAGCCGCCCGGTTTGTTGAGAGCACAGGCGTCGATTCTCTGGCTGTAGCGGTTGGCACTTCCCACGGCGCCTATAAATTCAAAGGTGAGCCGAGACTCGGGATGGATAGACTGAGCGATATAGCGTCAAAGGTGTCTGTTCCCCTTGTTCTTCACGGAGCGTCCGGAGTTAATAGAGAGCATGTGGAGATCGCGAACAGGTTCGGGGCTGATATCGGAGATGCCAGGGGTGTTCCCGATGACGCTATAAAAGAGGCTGTGAAGAGGGGGATATGCAAGGTCAATATAGATACCGATATGAGAATTGCTTTTACAGCTTTTATCAGAAAGAAATTTTCTGCAGATCCCGATGTTTTTGATCCAAGAAAATATCTAGGGGCGGGAAGGGACGCCATAGCAGAGGTTGTAAAAACGAAAATCAGGTTGTTCGGCAGCGAAAATAAGATAGGGTAGTATTCAATTTTAATCTGAGGAGGATAAAATGGCGATCAAAGTAGCCATAAACGGCTTTGGAAGAATTGGAAGGTTTGTCATGCGCGGTATGGCAAATGACAGGCGGTTCAATCTTGTTGCTGTTAATGATCTTACTGATAATAGGACTCTTGCTCATCTTTTGAAGTACGATTCCATGCACGGAAGGTTCCCCGGTAATGTGAAGGCTTTGAAGTCCGGTCATATAAGGGCTGGAAACAGGAAGTTCAAAGTTTATTCAGAATCTGATCCAGCTGACCTGCCATGGAAGAAACTCGGAGTTGACGTGGTTATTGAATCGACCGGGCTGTTCAGAAAGAGGGAAGCCGCCGCGAAACATCTTGAAGCGGGAGCGAAAAAGGTTGTTATTTCAGCACCTTCCAAAGACGCTGATATCATGATTGTGATGGGAGTAAATCACAAATCTTACAGAAAGAGCCGGCATCACGTAATTTCCACTGCTTCCTGTACTACTAACTGTCTTGCTCCCGTAGCCAGTGTTTTGCACAAGAATTTTGGTATATCAAACGGATTGATGACGACTATTCATTCCTATACTACTGATCAGAATATCTTAGACGGCCCCCACAAGAAGGATTTGAGGAGAGCCAGATCCTGCGCCGTATCCATTATCCCGACCAGTACGGGCGCCGCTGACGCGGTCGGAGTTGTAATGCCTGAACTTAAAGGGAAACTCGACGGTATGGCTGTGCGTGTTCCAACGGCCGACGGTTCTCTCGTGGATCTGACGGTAACGCTTAAGAAAAGAACTACAATCGAGAAGTTAAATCATGCCGTTAAGCTTGCCGCCGCCAGATCGATGAGAGGTATAATTGAATATTGTGAGGATCCGATTGTATCTGCTGATATTATAGGTAACCCTCATTCCTCAATCTTTGATCCGGGAGCCACAATGAGAGTGACGCCGAGGGTTTTCAAGATTCTCACGTGGTACGATAACGAGATCGGGTACGCGATGCGTATGGTTGACATGATAAGGTTGATAGCGAAGAAATAATTATAATTTTACGGAGGAAATATTTTGAATCTCAAGACATTAGCCGACCTGGATCTCAGCGGCAAAAGGGTCCTCATGAGAGTTGATTTCAATGTTCCCCTTTCGAAGGATGGAGATGTGGCCGATGATACAAGGATTCGGTCGGCACTGCCCAGCATTGAATATGTTGTTGATAACGGAGGGTCCCTGGTATTAATGTCTCATCTCGGCAGACCGGGAGGTAAAAAGGACCCCTCGATGAGTCTGAAGGTTGTAGCATACCGGCTGGCTGAGCTTACCGATCATCCTGTAAAGTTTGTGGAAGATTGTATTGGAGACTCCGTTGCCGTTAAGGTTTCCGGTCTGAAAAAGGGAGAAATACTTCTGTTGGAGAATATGAGATTCTACAAGGAAGAAAAAGGAAACGACACCATGTTCGCGAAGCGGATTGCCCGCTGGGGCGATCTTTATGTCAATGACGCCTTCGGCACAGCTCACAGAGCGCATGCTTCGACTGTGGCGGTGCCGCGGAATTTTGTAAGAAGAGTGGCGGGATTTCTCCTTGAAAAGGAACTTACGGTTCTTGAGGGGCTTATCGATAACCCCGCTTCTCCCTTTGTCGCCGTGCTCGGGGGAGCAAAAGTATCCGGGAAGATCGGCCTTGTCAGTAATCTTCTTAATCATGTTGACCGTCTTATTATAGGCGGAGGAATGGCTTTTACCTTTTTAAAAGCTGTCGGGCTTGAGATTGGGGATTCTCTCCTGGATGAGGAGTATCTTCCCCTTTGCAGGGATATTATGGAAAAAGAAAGCAAAAGGCGGGAGAAAAAAATATATCTGCCTGTCGATTGCCTCGTCGCGAGGGAGATTCATGAGGATAGCGAATTTAAGATGGTTTCTACCGGGAATATCCCGAAAGGATGGACAGCCGTGGATATTGGCGAGAAATCAGTAGATCTGTTTTCGAAGGAATTGGACAAAGCGCGCACGGTTTTCTGGAATGGACCTATGGGAATCTTCGAAATAGATAATTTCGCCCGCGGGACTGAAGAGATCGCCAGAAAGGTGGCGGAAATAACTGATTCCGGAGCAAAAACTGTTGTGGGCGGTGGAGACAGCGTTTCAGCCCTCAACAGGAGCCATCTTTCCGACAGGATATTTCATGTTTCCACCGGCGGAGGCGCTTCACTCACTCTGCTGGAAGGAGGCGAGCTCCCGGCCGTAGAAGTACTGGAGAAGAAAGATAATTAGAATCAACCGCG
>CAZKNG010000069.1:0-12577 GCA_964554125.1 uncultured bacterium
TCTTATTATGAAAGCCGTATTATGAATCAGTAATCGAATCAAGGAGGGAAGATGAGGCGATTAATATCGAGTTTCGCTGCGATCTGCGTGTTATTTGTGGTTATTCCGGTAACCGGGGCAGGGTCCCAGACGCAGGATGTGCCTAAGCTCACCGAGCGGGGGCTCAGCAGGGCTTCCTATGTAGAACTCGCGAAAAAATGGAAAGAGCATATAGACAGGCACGGGGAGACCGCGGAGGCGTTTGTCAATCTCGGGATGGCCTACCATTACAGCGGAGAGATAAAGGCGGCCGTGCGGGCGGCGGAACGGGCGGTAGAGCTGGAGCCTGAGAATCCGAAGGCGCTCTCGTTCGCCGGGAAGATTCTGGGGGTAGAGGGGGAGAGAATGGATGAGGCGGAGAAGCTTCTCCTTAAATGCAGGGAAATCGCTCCCGATCACGGTGACGCGTTGACTTCATTGGTATCGATTTATCTGCGGAGGGGGGAGCTAAAGCGGGCGTACGAGATATTCAAGACTATCTTCGATAGACGAATGATACGCCGGCCGCTGCAGGATTATGCCTATAACATGCTGGTAGGGTTGCCGCGAGGGGCCGTTCTGGTCACGAACGGGGATAACGACACCTTTCCGCCTATAGCTCTTCAGGCGGGAATGGGTTTCAGAGAGGACGTCGTTGTCATCAACCGCCACCTTTTGCAAATAGAGCAGTACGCCGGGGCGTTGTTCGAACGCAATCCGGCGATACGGCCCGACCGCCTGCCGGACGAGGGGGACGGAAAAGTCCGTGCCCGGAAACTGCTCGAGATGCTCGTAAAAGAGGAGAAGGCCCCGGTCTATTTCGCCGTTTCGGTTCCGCTGGGTCAACTCGGATTCGAGTTTGAGCACGAGATAGAAGGGATCAATATGAGGGCTGCCGGAGAGGGGCTGGACGCGTACGAGGCGGCGGATCTGATCCTCGAACGGTACCGGCTGGATTCCGCGACCGATTGGAACTTCGCGTGGGATCTTTATCCAAGCATAGCGCAGCTTTTCCGAAACTGCGTCGTTGCCATGATCAAGCATTCACAGATGGACGGGGTGGAGGCGGAGAAGAGAGACCGTCTCCTTAAGCAGGCCCTTAAAATCGCGGAGTTTCACGATATGTCGGGTGAAGCAGACTACATAGGAAAGCTGTTGAAACAGTGAGAAGGAAAGAACCGGAGAGGGAGGGCGATGCCGGCCTGGTCATTCTGGCAAAAAAGGGGGATACCGGCGCGTTCGAGAAGCTCTACGACCGCCACGCGGAGGGGGTTGCTCGCACTCTCGCCTCCTACGCGGGGCCGGACAGGGAAGCGGTTAATGATCTGACGCAGGAGGTTTTCTGCCGGGTCATAGCTTCCATTTCATCCTACAGGCCTCTGAGGCCGTTTGCCCACTGGCTCTATACTATCGCGCTTAACGTCGGGCGCAATTTCGTTCGAGCGCGTTCAAGAGAGCTCCCTGTAGATCCCGGTGACCTCGAGGACACAGCCTCCGGGGGGAGACCGCCTTACGATTTATCCAGGGAGGCGCTCGCCGTAAGGCTGATGAGACTAGTCTCTCACCTCCCGGAGCATATGCGTGAGGTGGTATCCCTCAGGATAGGCGGCGGACTTCCGTACGGAGAGATAGCGGAGATGCTCGGTATACCGGAGGGAACGGCGAGAAGCCGAATGCACTACGCCATGAAGATGCTTCGTGATCAGGCGGAGCGGGAAGAAAGGACAGAAGAGCGCGGGAAGATATGAAATCAACCGCGGTTTCGCGCCGGAGGACCGGAGTCGCCGCTCACGACGATACATAGAAGGAGAGATAGCAGTGAAAAAGGATTTTGATATCGAAGAGGAATTGAAAAATTACCGAATTGATCTCAGCAGGCGGGTTAAACGGTCGGTGATGAACCGCTATGCGCGCAAGTTCGGGCAGAGATCCCCGCGACTGTCATTCTGGCGAAGGCCGATTCCGGTCTATCTGGGAGCGCTTCTCATCGCGGCGGCGGTCGTTGCCTCCTTCTTCGCCGGGCGTGCGTCGTTGCCTCGGCGTTCATCCATGAAAGGGCCGTTTCTCACCCGGGACCAGGGAACGAATTTTCCGCGCGAGCCATTCGTAGGCAAGCCCCCCGGGCGGGCCCTGAAGTGGGAACCTGCTTCCAGAGATTTCTTCTGAGCACACTGCGGGAGATCTCCCAGAAAGCCTGATTAACGGTTGCATAATTTCAACCCCATTTGATAATATTAAATTACGGCAATCTTGTGATAAATTATCCGGAATTATTCCATACGGGGTTTATCGTATTATGCGGGGCTGTATGCTGTGCGGCAGCCCCCATATATAAAGGAGGAGCGATGAAAGCGCTTAGGCAGATCGGCTCGTTGATATTCGTAGCCGGCTTGTTCGTTGTTATATTCGTCGGGGTACCCTGGCTTGTGCTCACTGCGGAAGATCCGGCTGTGCCGCTGTGGCTGCAAATTGCGATTTTCGGTCTTCTGGGAGGCATTCTTGTTGTTCTTGTGACATTAGCTTTAGAGCAGAGGAGACAGAGGGTATTCGAGGAAGGTCCGTCGTCTGGTGAGTCCGGCAGGGATGTACTGATTATAAATACCGACTCGCCTCCCGGCCGCGAGATCACGGAGGTTCTGGGTATTGTCCAGGGCCACACCGTGTTTGCCATCTGGCTGGGCAGAGATTTATCCGCCCTGGTCAGGTTGATACTGGGCGGAGAATTAACCGAATACACGGAGATGATGGGGAAGGCACGCAAAACCGCCGCAAGCAGGATGAAGGCAAAAGCTACCGGGATGGGAGCTGATGCCGTAATCAATGTCCGTTATATGACGACGAGCGTTGTAGGCAGCGCGGCCGAGCTTTTGGTTTACGGAACGGCTGTAAAGCTAGGTTAGCAGGCAGGAGAAATTAAAACCGGCCGCAACAGGCTTCGGCTGTTACAGAAGGTGAAGGGGTTTTAAAATAGAATGGAGGCGATGTGATAGAATCAAGAAAGATAATACCTGTCTTATTAATTCTTATCAGCATTCTTGTTACGGCAAGTACACTTGTGCTTGGAGACGGTTTCGAGAACAGGAATCATAAATGGGCAATTTCCTTTTCTATTGAGCGAAATCTTATGCTCGGTCCTTACGATGGATACGGCATATCCGTTTCAAGGATATTATCTGATAAATATTCCCTGAGGTTAAGCCAAGGTCTAGAGCTTCAAGACAGAGACAGTGATCCAAGCGAATATTATGAATTCCGCGAAACGACTTCTCTAATATTCCTGGGAAGGATTAATCCAGAAAATAGGGCTCAATGCTATTGGGGAGTCGGGCCAACTGGAAGATACTTGTATTCTGAATATACGGAATCGAGAGGGACTGAAGAGTATACAAGGTCTAGTAAAGAATGGTCTGTCGGAGCTCTCGGCATTCTCGGCGTTGAAGTATTTGCAAACGATTATATTGGTTTCCATGGGGAGTATCGATCTCTATTTTTAATTGGTAAACGCTACGATTCTCAAAGAGAAGATTTACGTACTATCGGTTTTAATATAGGTTCAATGTTTGAATTCGGGATGAGTATATATTTTTAGCACAGTATAAATGAAGTCGTTTTCTCTTACCCTGCAGGGCACTCGCAGCTGAAGGGGCTGGCCTGAGCAGAGCGAAACCTGCAGGCGCATCTGCAGGCCGTAAGAGGTGCCAATGAGGTTACAGATGAAAATAATCAAATGGTTTTTAATAATTGTTGGAGTTATTGTCCTAGGTGCTGCAGCCGCCTTATTGATCGGGCGGGAGCTTGAATCTTCAAAGGTTAAACAGATAGAAGCAAACCTTCTCTCTAGTGCGGTTCAGTCAGATAGCATGGTAGTCGATTTCGATTCCCTTGCAAAGCTGCCGCCTCCCGTGGAGCGCTACTTTAAATATGTATTGACCGACGGGCAGAAGTTCATTCGCAAGGCGACGAACCGCCAACATGGAACATTACGAACGAGTATCAAAACTGAAAACTGGTCTTCGTTCACCGCGAGGCATCTTGCCCTGCCTCCGGCAGCCGGCTTCATCTGGAATGCCGAGGTCGAAGCGCCTTTGAATGCTCATCTGCGTGTTCTCGACAGCTACATCGCGGGCGTTGGTTCAGGACGCGTGAGTCTTTTCTCGGCCTTTCCCGTTGCTTCAGATATAGGCTCAGCCGAACTGAATTCGGGAGCCCTGCACAGATATCTGGCCGAGGCGGTATGGTATCCAACGGCTCTTTTGCCCGAGTCCGGCGTGGCCTGGACTCCGATTGATGATGAATCGGCAATGGCTGTGTTGACTTCGGGCGGCATAACGGTCTCTTTGGAGTTTCGATTCAACCAGGCCGGCGAAGTGACCGAAGTTTACACCCCCGGCCGTTTCGGCCGGTTCGACGGAGAATACAAAAAAGTTCCATGGGAGGGGCATTTCCGCGACTATCAAGTACGGGAAGGTATCCGTATACCCCTCTATGGTGAAGTGGGATGGTATGAAGATGGTATGCCGCGTTTGGTCTGGAAAGGGAAGATCACAGAAGCGCGCTATGAGTTCAGCCCGTGAATCTGCGGGTCAACGGGGGCGCCTGCCTAGACGTTGAGCCGTACTACCCTGCTATAATTGATTCGATCAGCCCGGAGTTCTATTTCTTCAGTCTTTACCTGTTATGTATAAAACCATCAGCCAATACGATTAAATTTTCTGTTCAGTTTTTGGATCTCTTCCTGAAAGAGTTTTTGCAAAAAGATTCTTTGCCGTTCCGGTATTTTCTGAGCAGTACTCTGGTTAATTTTTTTGTTCAGTACACTATGCTGCAAGCTGTTAATGCCTGAAGGTAAACCTAAAAATTCAAGGATACTAGTAAGCAGGCTTTCGGGATTCTTGCTTATATCATCAAAGAAGCCAACGAAAAAATTACCGGGTCTGGTATATCGCTTCCAGTTTTCTATAATCATCGTATAGTTACCGCAACGCTTTGTGTAGTCGCTGGTAAAGAAATCTTCCAATTTCTGATCATTTATACTTCCCGAGGTCATGTGAAAACTATTTGGAAAGGCAAGTTTGGCATGAGACCATGCTCTCTCAATAGGATTTCTGATTATCATAATTGCTTTAATAGAAGGATTTAAGATAAAGATTTCATTAATCAAATCTTCTTTTAAGGCCGCATATGAAGCTGTTGCTTCTCCTTTGACCATAGGGGAAAAAAAGCGCATGATATTATAATCAAGGTATTTTATACTCTTGTAGGTTTTTAAGAGCATTAGATTTTTCTGAAAATATTTACTTATATCGAGTGAAAATTGACTGGAGTACCACTCCAACCTATCTGAAGTGTAGTATTTACCCCCCGACTTTTCTAAGTAATTAAAAAAATAGAGCTCTTTGGTATGGGGCAAAAAAATATCCGAATGTAAAAGGAGATTTCTGTGCAACCATGTTGTGCCGGTTCTTTGCGGGCCAATAATGAGAAAATCAGGAAACTCATACAGGCCTTCTTTAAGACCTTTTGTGTTAATATATTTTAATTTTGAGAACATTTCCTGTGTTACCTTAATTGTAGCCATTTATTAATCTTTCCTCTTAAATATATAATAACTTTTATACCCTCTGAACTAAATTATGCTATGTAATTACCCTTTAAACTCAGCCTGAATTAACTGCCGGAGGTTTTTCCATTACCATCCAGCACCTCTCTGACCTTGCCGGCAAGCTGGTCAGACGTGAACGGCTTCCGCATGAAAAAGGTTTTCGATTCGGAAACACCCCGGGGAGCTATTGCGTCGCCGGGGTATCCTGACATGAAAAGAACTTTAACATCTGGATTGAGCGAAAGGATTTTGTCGGCAAGGTCTCTGCCGTCCATCTCCGGCATTACTACATCGGTTAATACAAGCTTAAGGGAATCTATGTTTTTACGAAATATTTTCAGGGCTTTTTCGGGGCTGAGGGCCTGAAAGATCTTATAACCCCTGCTTTCCAGCATCCGGCAGGTAGCCGACAGTACTCTCCTGTCATCTTCCACAACCAATATTGCTTCGGGGCCTGAATAATCACCGCTCTTCTGCTTCTCATCCTGTTCCGGTTTAACCGGTTCGTTCACGACCGGCAGATAAATATTGAAAGTGGTCCCGGACCCCTGCTGGCTATCTACAGAGATGGCTCCTCCGCTCTGATTTACAATTCCATAGACCGTTGACAGTCCAAGCCCCGTCCCCTTGGCCATCCCCCTGGTTGTAAAGAATGGTTCAAAAATCTGTTCCCTGGTCTGCTCATCCATACCAACCCCCGTATCGCTGATAGTGACCTCAACATACCGGCCGGGTTCGATTGAAGCGTGATCAGGGAGAGATTCTTCATCCAATTCCACTTCTCCGGTCGTTACCGTTAAACGTCCTCCCTCGGGCATCGCTTCACGGGCATTTACCACTATATTTACGATAACCTGCTCCATCTGTCCCGGATCCGCCTTTACATTTGGAAGATTATCGTCCAGTTCGGTTATCAGTTTGATATCTTCACTTATTAACCGGCTGAGCATATTTTTAATATTCGCAATGACATTATTAAGATTTATAACCTCAGGCTCGAGGATCTGGCGCCGGCTGAAAGCGAGCAGTTGACTGGTCAGCTCCGCGGCGCGTTTTCCCGCTTTGCTGATCTCTCCGGCTCCCTGCCTGGACGTTTCTGAGAGTTTGTCATTGCTGAGCAGCATATCGGCATGGCCGTTTATTACTGTCAAAAGATTATTAAAATCGTGAGCCACACCACCCGCAAGCTGTCCAATCGATTCCATTTTCCTGGCCCGGTTAAGCTCTTCCCGCATTTTTTCCTGTTCCTTTTCCCTGTTAATCCTCTCTGTTATATCCTGACCGAACTCAACCAGCGCGGTTACCTCTTTATTTTCATCTAAGACGGGGTAGCCCCGAACGAAGAAATGCCTGCCGTCCGGAGTCTCCTGAACGGCCTTATGGGGGGTTTTAGTATCGCGGGCTTTTAATACGGGACAGCCATCACAGGGATGATCTCTGTTGTGCCATATCTCATAGCAATGTCTTCCCTCAAGCGCTCCCGGCGTTTCTCCAACTGATTCAGCGGAAACACGGTTTGCCCATATAACTTTCAGGTTTGTATCGTAATAAACCACCATCTCAGAGGACGCGTTCAGAATAACTTTCTTCTGGAGTTCGCTCTCCTTAAGCTTTTCCTCCGCGTTCTTGCGGCTTGATATATCGGATATAAACCCTTCGATGATTTCCGGTTCACCCTCATCGCTTCGGATAAGTTTCCCCTTTTCCCATACCCACTTTACCTTCCGTTCTCTTGTGATAATTCTGTAGTGCATTTCAAAATGCTTCCCTTTTTCCAGGGCTTTATCGACAGTCTCCCGGACCATCATCCTGTCCTCCGGGTGGATAACCTCCTCGTAAGAAATAACGCGGTCATTAAGAATCTCTTCCGGTTCATATCCGGTAAGTTCGCGGCATCCGTCACTTACGAACTCCATTGTCCATCCCGGGGTGTTTCTGCAACGGTACGCCATCCCCTGAAGATTACCTATTAGTGTAGAGAGCTTTCTTTCACTCTCCCGGAGCGCAGATTCCGTTTTCTTCCGGGCAGTTATGTCGTTAATTATACAGATCGTGTTCTTATAGGAACCCCCTTCGGGATTTATACCGGAAGAATTTATAACTACATCTATTACACCTCCGTCCCTGCGGACCATTCTGTACTCTTCGTCGTATGAATATCCTGTTTTCATGATTTCAGAGAAACAATCTTTCGCTCTTTCAATATCATCCGGATGAATTATTTTTGACATCGGATGGCCGATTATCTCATCTTTCGGGTACCCCAGGAGGTTTTTAATCTGATCGTTGCAGTTCACTATAATACCGCTGCTGCCTAAGGATAGTATTAAATTAGCGGCGGTAGAGAATATTTTCCGGTAACTTTCCCTGCTGCCTAACAGGTCCTGCTCGATCCTCTTAATATCTGTGACATCCTGAACCGTGCCGAAGAGCCCGGAAAGATTCCCGTCTTCATCTCTTTTTGCCGTTCCGATCGCGTTTATCCATCTTATCTCTCCTCCGGGCCTGATTGCTCTTGTTGCCAGATTAAATGGAGTTCCCTCATCCGCGGCCGCCGTTAAAGCCTCTTTAAGAGCGGGCCAGTCCTCAGGATGAATATACTTTTCATGCTCGGCAAAGGCGGGTTCCCCTTTCTCCGGATCCAGCTTTAAGATCCTGAAAATCTCTCCGGACCATTTCATGGCGTCTAAACCGGGATTGAGTTCCCAGTGGCCGATATGGGCAACTTTCTGTGCTTCCTCATGAAGACGTTCACTTCTATTAAGCTCTTCTTCTATCTGCTTTCTCCTGACAGCTACACCGATACTGTTGCCGATATTTTCAAAGAATTCGACTATCTCCGGGGTGAACCTGCCTTTCCGCCGGTCGTTCAGCTGGAGCAGTCCTATCGTCTCTTTTCCGACCCTGATCGGGATAAGCGCTACAGATTCATATCCCTCTCTGGCGCAGCGGTTTCTTGTCCTGCCCTGTCTGTCCTCCTCGGTTGTTCCGGAAAGAAGCCCGGTTGTACTGTTCGTCCAGAAGCTCCCCCGGTCAGTGAAAAATTCCCGCGACGGGTCAGTTCGCCCGCTGATAACAGTTCCGCACATGCACTCTAGAACGGCATTTCCCTCGGAATCCCTTTCAATTTCACCATCCGGACCGATAGAGCAGAGACGCCTTTCTTTCTTGACAAACTGATCGGAGAAACCGTTTGTAACGTAATAGGGATAATCCTCACCTTCAATCAGCCGGATACCGACAGCGTCAAAATCGGTATTTATCAGATCGAGGATATCGTTTATAAGATCCTTCCACTTATTAGCGCGGTTGAGTATTCTTAAGATATCTGAATGAAGTTTTTGCCTCTCCTCCGAAATTATCTTCCCGGTGATATTGATCCCTTCCGCGAACAACTCAAATATATTTCCGCTCTTATCTTTAGTCGGCCTCAATGAGAAATCCACGAATATAACCTCGCCGTTATTTCCGATATGCTTCGCCCTGAACCTGTCGGAAACCCCTCTGCCCGCCTTCGCGATACCTTCCTTAACTCTTTCCTGCAGCTCGTCCGAATGGTTCCACCAGGGTGTTTCCCAGAAATAGCGCCCCTCTACCTCTGAAGATGTTTTGCCGATAAAATCAAGCGCTGAATTGTTCGCGCTCAGAAGTCTGCCGTCAATATCAAGGATGCCCATGAATATCTCGGGATCTTCGTAGAGGGCCTGAATCTGAGAATCCTTTTCCAGCAGGATCCTTTCCGTTCTTTTTCGTTCCGTTACATCTATTACCGAGGCCAGAAACGCGGGGGCTTCTTCATATTCAATCGGATTGACAAAGAGATTCGCCCAGTATATTTCGCCGTTTTTCCTTTTAAGCTGAACTTCAAAGTTCTCAGCTTTACCTTCCCTGTCGATCGTTTCAAGTAATCTCTTCCGGTCCGCCGGGTTGACATAAGTGTCGATTAGATTTGTCTTCGAAAACTCCTCGGGTGTGTAGCCTGTGATCTCAGTCATACGGCCGTTGATATAGAGCCCATTCCCCGAAGGATCAGAAATAGATATACCGACCGAGGCGTTTTCAAAGAACATTCTGTGTTTATTTTCCGATTCACGAAGGTCTCTATGGATATCTTTCAGGCTCCTGGCTGATAGAGATGAGAACAGCGCGAGAATAAAAAATCCGATAATGGTGGCGATGCTCGGCAGTATCTGTGGATCGGCTAGCAGCCCGATGGAGATAATTACCGCGGAGCAGACAGCCGCGGCGGCAAAACTTGCGCGCGGGGTCAGAATAAAGCTTGCCGCGAGGATAGGTATGGCAAAGATTAGCAGACCTCGCCCGCTTACAACCTCCCGGGGAATATCCGATACAGATGCAATTACTATTATGAGCAGCAGTAAAAGTATGCCGGCAAAATAAGCCGAGATATATCTGTTTATGAAATAAATAACCGCTGCTCCCGCGAGATAAGAGGCGATGGCAAAGATTAGAAGATTTATCTCCCGCTCTCCCCCGACTTTGCCGAGAGAGAGCGCGATAAGAAGTGCCGCGAGAAATAAAACAGCGCATGCCGCGATGGTAAGAAGCAGAATATTAATAAGTTTTCCGCGGCGGGATTTCTCTGGGTCAAGCCCCGGAACTTCGGTGCTTTTTAAAAATGTTCTAAGTATATTTTTCATAGATGACCCTTCATGTACCGTCGCGCTTATTCTAGCTCAAAGGCGCGCCTCTGTCAATCTCGATGGGCCGCGCTACCTGGGGTTTTCGAAGACGATAAGGTAATAAGGACAGCGGATAATCCTTTTGAAGAGAAAGAATTACCTCTTCGAACCTCTGAAATTAAAACCCAACCCTCATGCTGTGGCGGCGTTCGAGCCTATGACTTTCCTGAAGTGAAATCCGTAGGCGGCCAGTGTGATTACCGTGGGAAATGTCCTCGGGTAGCGGAAGATGCCGAGCAGTAGAAGTTTCCAGAAGTACCATCTTCCCCGGGTGGCGACGCCCATCTTCCAGAGTAACCTGGAGAAAGAGGGGATGTTTGAAAAGCTGAAATGGTTTTTTCCCTTCAGGACGGGTTTGTATTCGCTGAGGAAGGTTTTGATCCTCTCATAGTATTTCTTGTCCGAGTACAGCCAGCCCATGAGGTTTTTGTAACCGTTTATCAGTTTATGGTAGTTCATCTTGGGGATGATGTTGGTAGAGCCGTCGGTGTTGTCGCCGGTGACAGAATGCTCCCTTACCAGCCGTCCCTCTTTGCGAAGGCGGGTGAACAGGCGGCTTCCGGGAGGGGCGTTCAGTACTCCCACCATTGCAGCCACTATGCCGCTCTTCTGAATGAAGCTGGCCTGATCCTCGAATATGGAAGGGGGATCGCTGTCAAAGCCGACTATGAAACCGGCGGTTACAATAAGGCCGTTTCTCTGAAGTGTCTTTACAGATTCTATCATGTCCCGTTTGAGGTTCTGCCTCTTGTCGCATTCCGAGAGGCTTTCGCTGTTCGGGGTTTCTATCCCGACGAAGACCTCGTCGAATCCGGCTTCTACCATCATGGTCATAAGTTCCGGGTCGTCGGACAGGTCGATAGAGGCTTCCGCCTGGAAATTAAAGGGGTAATCGTGTTTTTTGGACCATTCTATCATCGCGGGAAGTATATCGCGCTTCAGCTCTTCTCTTTTCCCGATGAAGTTGTCGTCAACCACAAACACAGAGCCCTTCCATCCGTGAAGGAGGAGACTTTCGAGTTCCCCTATGAACTGCCGTGTGTTTTTTGTTCTTACCTTTCGGCCGTTAAGAGTGCTGATGCTGCAGAACTCGCAGTTAAAGGGGCAGCCCCTGGAGTACTGAATATTCATGGTGTAGTATCTCTTCATCTTCAGAAGTTCCCATCTGGGAACAGGTGTTGTGTTGATGTCGGGGAATTCCGGATCGGCGTAAAACCTTTTGAGCTCTCCGTTTCTCAGGTCGCGGATGAATTCCGGCATGATCTCCTCTGCTTCCTTAAGGACGAAGTGGTCTATCTCGGGAAAGAGTTCGTGCTCGAAGGTGACCATGGGCCCGCCTGCTATTACCTTGGTCTGCATATTCTTACAGCGCGCGGCAACCTCTCTGAAAGATCTCTTCTGAACATCCATGCCTGACAGGAAAACGTAGTCCGCCCACTTGATCTCTGAGTCTTTCAGGGAATCGATATTAAGGTCCACCAGCCTGGAGCTGAAATCCTCCGGAAGCATCGAAGCTATTGTAAGAAGTCCGAGGGGAGGTGAAGCTGATTTTTTTAAGAACTTAAGGGCGTATTTAAAACTAAAGAGCGTCGCCGGTATTTCCGGACTTACAAGGAGGATATTCATTTTTAAGGATTTCCTTTCAAATATTAAGAGAGGGAAACTATATCGCTTATTGAATGATAAGCGTTTGGGGCGTTTATGTCAATGAGGATTTAACTTCAATAATATCAAAAGGTTATTGTCAATAAGCATCTTGGCCATTTACGCCCCCTCTTTTCCAGCGCCAGACGGTGCCACGCTCTGGTTGAAATGCGGCCGGCTGGCCGCGGTTTTATCGATGGTTACGCCCTAAAATCCGTACTCTGTGAATTGACTTTAATAAGCGGCAGCCCATGCCGGTATGAACGGGCCGCGCGCTAAAAAGATCAGACACCTTGCTGTCTATGGCTTAAATGATTGTCGCTGATCATACGGAAGAAATTATAAAAGCGGTTATATGAAATAGCGCGCTAAAATATTAAAGGCATTGAAATGAAATTATTGTTAAACTATGATAATTCTAATTAAGCAATCAGACTTATTAATAATCAAGGAGGGGTAAAATGAAAAAGCATTTTGTTATATTTGTTATACTTTTTGTTGTTTCGTTTATCTTTATTAATTGCAGTGAAGACGAGGTAACCAGCCCGGATAATGGCGATGGTGATCCAACGGTTAATATAACCAGTCCATCAGATGGAGATTCTTTTAC
>CAZKNG010000070.1:0-12214 GCA_964554125.1 uncultured bacterium
GAAAGAATCTTAATCCCGGATATCTCGAGAGATTTAAACCTCGATAGATCTACTTTTTTTTCTCCCCCCGCACCCACAGCCGATACAGAAACGAGTTTTCTTCCTGAAAACAGATCGTTTCTTTCAGCGAAACTCTTTAGCAGAAGGGATCTGTTAGCGCCGGTATCGATTACAAAATCACCTTTGAATTTTCCGTCCAGTAAACATTCGACGGAAAACAGCTTACGCGACAGAGGGGCCTCTATTATCTGTCCTTTTCCCGTGTGTTTGAAGGAGTCGGGTTCGAAAAAGGATATAGTCTGATCTTCGTAATCGATTTGGGTTACAAAACGGCTTAAGAAGTCGTAACCGAGAATACCGCCGGTTTCGATGTCGGAAAAACGGGTTGTAATATTATTCAGAGGCAGTGCAATGAGGGTTTGCGCTTTGAAATTTATACCTTTTATTTTAAAACCAGGGACGCGGGTCATATAACAGAAAGTACTTCCGCCTATGCCAGCTCCTGTTATTCTGTCTCCTATTGGAAATCCCGAGTCAGCGGCGAGAGCTGAATCGATTACTGTAATTCCCGCGCCTGAGTCCAGAAGAAAAATATGCTCTTCCTTTTTGTCGCCAAGCCGTACTGGAAGATAGATATGCCCGCCTTTGTAAGAGAAAGGAATCTTTTTGGAAGAATGCCCCTCTAAAAAAGAATAGTCATTCGTTGTGCCGGCGGGAGGGATGAAAATGGAAGGATTTATCGAGGGGTTGATTTCGATCGAAGTTATAGTTGTTTCTATTGTCTGATTCATAACAGGGCTGTGTATGCTTGTCTTGAAGGGAAACATCATTTTGCCTGCTCGGCGATAGTCATCGTATCTCTCCACTATATATCCATTTACGGCCTTAATTATTACTTCTTCCGTAAGGTGTGTTTTTCTGTTGATATAGATTTTACACGGATAACCTCCCTCCGGTTCAAAGCTGAGAACATGGCATGCCCGGCCGCCTGAGGATCTATCCGGGCCGCTGTATTCAATATTTTCTTCAGCGAAGAGGTATCTGTGCTGATCGATAAAGCAGGAGGTAATCTGTTTTTTCATTGATGATTTATCTTTATTATAAGTAACTTTGCCGTTCTGGTCGATCATCCAGGGTGTTTCTCCGTCGGATCCCTGGGTTATCGTAAAAAGTCCAAGGGATAACTCTGAACGGTAAAGACAGGGTTTTGCCGACCATTGCTTAATGGTTCCTTTCATTCCGGTCGGTATTATAGAAAGATCGGAGGTGGAAACTGAGGATTTCACGGAACGCACCGCGTCTGCTCCGCCGAGCGCTTTTAACTGTTTCTTGAGTATTTTTTCAACTGTGTCGTTCTGGCGGAGCGCGGAGGAATACGCGGTCATTGGAACAAAAAGAAGAAATATTATTAACTGAAGACAGGTTATCACCTGTATTCTCTGAGGAAGCTTTGCCGGAATAGAACAATGCCCTTTAAGGCTGACCGATATTGAACCTGTGACCATTTTAATTTTAATCACCACTGATAACAATGTTGCCTATTTTAAAAGACGGAGCGGCTACGTGGCTTTTCCATTCAATATTGTTTCCGACCATTTCAATATTTTTCAGCATATCTGCAAATGTGCCGGTTATAGTAAATCCGTTTACGGGATAGGCGATCTTTCCGTTCTCGATCCACAATCCTTCCGCCCCTTGAGAAAAGTCGCCCGTTGACCAGTTTGCTCCCTGACCGGATAAAGAAGTTATGTAAATTCCGCTGTCTATACTGGATATTAATTCTTCTTCCGAGTAATCGCCCGGAACCATATAGAAATTAGATATACCGCCGGAGTTTCCCGTTGTAGAAAAATTGAGTTTGTTTGCCTCGTAAGTATCCATAAGGTAGGTCTTCAGTATACCTTTTTCCACAACACTATTTTTTCGCGATATCACCCCTTCTCCATCGAAGGGGCGGCTTCCGATCTTTCCTCTGATAAGAGGGTCGTCTATCAGATTTATATACGAAGGGGCTATTGTCTCTCCGATCAGGCCTTCAAGGAATGACGCTTTTTTATATATATTATTGCCCATGACCGCGTTTGCCAGATACGCGATAAACCTCGATGAAGTAAAAGAGTCAAACACTATTGGAACTTTGCAGGTCTTTGGTTTTCTGCTTCCCAGCTTCCTTAGAGTACGTTTTACCGCCTCTGTCGCTGTGATCTCCACCGGATCAAGCTGTTTGAATGAAGTGGCCGCGCTATACCAGAAAGAGGACTGTTTTCTGCCTGGGGTTTTGCCGTTTTCGTTATCTTCGGCCGCGCATGAAAGAGCTGTAACATTATAGCTCTGGTTGTAGGATTCGCAAAAGCCGAGAGAATTTGCCACAACTCTTTTCCCTGTCACATTGGAATATGAAGAGGTATCGGTTACTATCCTGCCGTCCATCTTGTGGGCTGCTTCTTCCAGTTCTTTTGCTATCCTTATTTTTCTTTTAGGGGATAATCTTAAGATTTCAGGGTCGAATATCTCCAGTTCAGATTTCGTGCTTCCCAGGTCTTTCCTGTCGGGAAGGCGGTAATACTCGTCTTTTTCCGTGAACCTGCAGAGTTCAACCCCTTCTTTTGTAAGTTTGCGTATACTATCGCCGGATAAGTCGTTTGAAGTTACCGATGCCCTTTTCTTATCGATCGAAAGCATGATCTGAATTTTACTCGAGGCAGATTCTTTAAGTGTTTCAATCCGGTTGTTTCTGATGTCGACTTTGAATTCGTTTATTTCGGACAGTGTTACTTCTGCAGTTTCAGCTCCGTGTGAAAGAGCGGTCTTGACCGTTGATTCGGCGATATTTTTCATCCTTTTCATAACGATATTCTCCAGCTGCTACGATATTTCGCTTCCGCCTACAGTAATTTCAGAGACCTTTATCGTTGGAAGCCCCACATTTACGGGTACAGTTTGCGCTTTCCCGCATGTCCAGCGGCCGTCGCTGAATGCGAAATCATTACCGGTCATGGTTACCCTTGATAATACGTCCGGGCCGTTACCTATAAGAGTAAAGTTTTTTATAGGAGCCGTTATCTTCCCATCCTCGACGAGATAGGCTTCAACGGGGACGAAGACAAAGTCTCCGCTTGCCGTATCCACCTGTCCTCCGCGGAAAGATTTACAGTATATACCTTTCTTTGTGGATTCAAGGATTTCTTCGGGACTGTGTTTGCCTCCCGCGAGATAGGTCGTAGTCATTCTCGGAATAGGCTGATTTTTATAAGATTGCCTTCTTCCATTTCCGGTTGTTTCAGCTTTCAGCAGTTTAGCGCTTAAACGGTCGTGCATATATCCTTTTAATATCCCCTTTTCTATCAGAACGGTCTCCGAGGATATAGTTCCTTCATCATCGAAGTTGATGCTTCCCCGGTCATTTTTGATTGTTCCGCTGTCGATTACGGTTACGAGTTCGCTTGCGACCTTATCCCCCGTTCTGCCCGTATAAGCTGATGTCCCTTTCTTTATGAAGTCAGCTTCTAGAGGATGTCCTATTGATTCGTGAAGTAATATTCCCGATTCAGCCGGGGCTAAAATAAGTTCCATTCTTCCGGCGGGAGCCTGGGCGGCTTTAAGAAGAAGAACGGCCTGTCTGGCCGCTTCGCGCCCGTGTTCAGAAGGGGTCATCCTCTTTTCAAAGTAGCTTCTGCCCATTCGCCCGCCCCCGCTCGAAACCCCTATCTGGCGGTTGCCGTCCTTCTCGGCTACCACCTGAACGGTAAATCTGAGCATTGGCCTTACGTCCCGCAGTAACCGTCCCTCGCTTGTCGCTATCTGTATTGTACTGATTCTGTCGACGAGGCTCACCGAGGTTTTTAAAATGCGAGAATCGTACTTTCCTGCCGCCTCTTCGGCTTCTTTTATCAGAGTGATCTTATCTGTAAGAGGGACATCAGTTACGGCTTTTGATACAGGATAGTGATTTTGGCAGTCTACTTCCGAAATATCAACAGGTTTGATATTCTTCCCTGAGTCAGCTATCGCGGCGGCTGTCAGGGCGGCATGCTTCAATTTGTCGAAAGAGAGGTTCTCAGTATAGGCGTAGCCTGTTCCCTCCCCCTTCACAGTCCGGATACCGACACCTAATGAAATCCACTTGTTGCTTTCGCTGATTATCCCCTCTTCCATTACGATTCTATTCTGAATTGTATGTTCGCAGTAAATATCGCTGTATTCTCCTCCTTTAGAGAGTGCGAGGGATAATATTTTCGCGAATGTCGATTTATCTATACCGAAGCGGTCTTTATACGAGAGCAATTTCGGACCCCGATTATCTTGTTTTTTAATCTCAATTCTCTATTTGATCAAGCCCTGTTGTAAAAAAAAATAACTCCTGATATAATACGTTGAAATGAAATTTATTAAAAGGAATTATTGTGAATATTAAAGGGAAGAAGATTATTTTACTGGTGTCTGTTATAATGACATCACTCGACGCGGCAGCCTCTGAATCTGATATAACTCAGCCCGCCGGTGACTGCGTTTTGTGCCAACTCGCTGAAAAAGTGAAAACAGATGAACTCGAAACAACAATAAATGAACTCAGCGGCGCTGAAGCAATAAACATGAGCGGAAGTTCCGTAAGGATTATGACCAGGTACACATATTCAGATCAGAAATCTCTAGCTCTGGAATATTTAAAGGGTAAAGCGGCCGGTTATGGTTATCAGGCTGAAGTACAGTCTTTTGTCGAGAAAATATTCAGTGAGGATCTCCTCGGGCTTGCGGTTTCAGATGCAAGAGATACTATATGGACCGGAACAGTTGACGGCCGTTTTTACAGGTCGGTTTATATGGGGGAATGGACTGGACTTAGAAGGTGCGCTTTTATTGACAGTATCGAGATTTATTCCCTGGAAAGCGCCCCGGACGGAGGATTATGGGCTGGATGCGGTTTTCAGCGGAAACCGCAGGGTGGACTGTATTTTTCGAATGACGGCGGATTAAACTGGGAAAAGAGAAAGAGCGGTATTAATGTCTATTCTGTTAAATCAATCTCTTTTGCCGACGACAAATCTGGAATAGCCGTGGGGCAGACGGGGACATTACTCATTACCGGTGACGGGGGAAGCAGTTGGTCTGTTGAAAATCCTTCTGTTTTTGTCTGGAGAGATCTGAATGATTCGGCCTGGGATGGAGGTGAATACTGGATAGCGGCAGAGGGAGGCAGGTTATACAGGAGCGGAGATTACGGTACAAGCTGGGAAGAGACGGTCTTTACGAACCCTTCTCTTAACGGCGTAAGTTTTTCGGATTCACTTCACGGGGTTATAGCCGCCGACGGTTCCGTCTTTTACACATCCAATGGCGGCGCGGACTGGAATGAGGCAGTTCTTGGAGTCAACCTGACTGATGCAGATATGGCCGGCTCTGAGGTAGCTGCGGTCTGCGCTGAAGAGGGGGATATTTACTTAACCGGTGACGGCGGTGTAAACTGGAGAAAAGTGCCCGTTGAGTATGCCGGGATAGAAGAAAAGAGCAATCTTCTTTTTCTCACGGAAGATCTCTTTTTGTCCGTCGGCGAAGATACGGCCAGAAATATATCAATAGAGGATGGCGGTTCATATAGCTTGAGGGCAGAAGCGGCCGCTGATTCGGCGATTGGAAGAAATCTCATATTCAGAAAGAAAGGTTTTGGCCTGCCGGAGCAGAGGGTTGTTCTCTGCGCCCATTATGACTCCTACAACTGGAAAGATCCTTATAATATAGCTCCGGGAGCGGATGATAATGCTTCAGGCGTGGCGGGAGTACTCGAGTGCGCTCGTGTTCTAGCTAATGCTATGACAGACCGAACGGTTGAATTTGTTCTATTCGACGGAGAAGAGGAGGGGCTTTTAGGAAGCGGTTATTTTGTTGATAATATTGATCAGCCTGCTGCGTACCGGGGGGTTTTAAATCTGGATATGCTGGGGAAAGATTATAGTTCAGACGGGTGGGCTGTTTGTGTCGCGGGAAGAGATGAAGCGCAGGATTCTGTTCTTTTCAGCAGATATTCAGATCTGGCGGAATTTCTGGGTTTGAATATTACACCGGAATATATTTCCCCCTCACCGGCGAGTGATCATCAGAGTTTCTGGCAGCTTGAAGATTTGCCGGCAGTGCTGCTGGTAGAGGGTGGATACAGGGATAATCCGTATATGCATCTTGAGAGTGACAGGGTGCGGCATATTGATTTTGAATATCTTAGTGAGTGCGTGCGGCTTTCTCTGGCGGTTCTGGCTCTTGAGTCTGGATATAGAGGAGAAAGGCCTGAAGAGACGCTGTTATGCCAGAATTACCCCAATCCATTCTTCGGTAAAACGAAGATCTCTTTTGAGCTTCCCCGTCTGCTGCCGGTAAAGCTTGCCGTTTTTGATGTTTCCGGGAGAAGAGTGGCCGATTTGATCGATGAAGACCTGGGCCCCGGAAGGATATATAGCTACTGGGATGGCAGAAACAACAGGGGTGTTGAGGTCGCGAGCGGGGTGTATTTCCTGAGAATGCGCGCCGGAGGCTACAACCGTACGAGAAAGATGATATATCTTAAATAGTAAAGCCTTTGACAGTAAAAGTATCCAGATTTAATGGACCAGCTCGATGTCGCCGAATATCTGTGATATTTTAATCACCAGTTTATCGCCGGCTTCTTCACTTCCAGGGGATTGATATTCAACGCTGCGTGATTTTTCACCGCCGGGCACGTAAAGTGAACCGAAAACGGCGTTACCTTTCAGTTCATACGGCATATCTTCTCGAAGACGGATGACGATATCGCCGAAAACTGAATGAATATCCAGCTGACCGTAACCTGTTACCTCGTATACTTCACGAAGGTCTATTGATATCTTGCCGAAGATGCTGCTCATGCCTCCCCCGGCGAAATCACGGTTTTCTACTTTGACCCTTATATTTCCAAAAGCGCTCGATCTTCTGATATACGGAGAATGTGAAGAAATAGTCGCGTCGCCGAAGACCTGAAAATTCGTATCCTCTTCGGTTCTTTTCCCTCTGTTTCTTAATTTTGTAAAACCCCACCATATAAGAAGAAGAGGCCAGAGATTCCAGAAGTTCCTTCCAATATCCGCTATTCCGAAATTGTTAAGCAGGAATAGTATTCCGATTATAATCAGAATGATCCCTGCTTTCGTGTTCTTTGAAGATAGTTCCATAGTTTCCGCCTTTATTTAAATAAGATATCTTAAAAAAGAGATTTATTCTTTTAATTCATCCTCATTATCCTTTTGTTTCATAAGTAAGAGAATACCTATAAATATCACCACAACAGGCCATATCATTTTGATCCAGTGATAACTCTGGAGGAGAAAAACAAGCCCTATGGCGGTAAGTATTCCGGCCGGAATGAGTAATCCGCGGTCGTGTTTATCAAAGATGTACATGGCGTACAAACCTGCCGCGGGGGCAAGAATGAAGAAAGGCCATAGATTATTCATTGCGTGCCAGCCGTATCTGGAACAGTAGATAAAGATAAGCCCTATAATTACCAGTATAGTACCGGGCATTATGAATCCGCTCTTTTTTCTGTCCGCGATAAAACCGATCCAGAAAATAACACCCATGAAAGTTACCAGATAAGCCCAGAAAGACTCCCAGTTGAGGTCGATGACCCTGAAATTATGAAGAAGAAAGATAATCCCAAGGGTGATAAGTACGAGTCCCGACACTACCGAAGAATGCTTCTTTTTGCTCATATAAAAACCTCCGTTTCTCCGCTGAGTACCACTCGCTCTAAATCAGTATTTGCGGTAAGAATACTATTCTTACGTAACCTACGTGATAGCCGCGCGTTCAGTGTTCTGCTTACAGTAATTACGAAAAATAACCTTTAAAGTTTCTCTGATTCCCTATCCAGTATAGCAAGAAAATTATTTATGTCATCAATATTATTATAAAAATGTATCCCTGTCCTGATGACTCCTCGCCGAAGGCTTACGACAGCTTTATCCGCGGAGAGAACATCGTGTATTTTTTCAGAACTTGCTGTCGGATGAAAGAAACTGATAATTCCCGAGCGTTCGGGTCTTTGTAAGGGGCTGGTTATCTTGTATCCCCTCTCTTTTAGTCCTTCAGAGAGTTTGCCTGTAAGATACAGCACGCGCTTCTGGATATTATCAGCGCCGATTTCAAGAAATCTGGCCAGTGACGCTCCGAGCGCGAATATTCCGGGGATATTCAGAGAACCTTCCTCGAACCTGGAAGCGTCATCGCGGAATTCAAAGTTGTAGTCAAGAAAATCCAAATGGTTGACTACATTAGTCCATCCGGGATTCGGCACTTTTAATTCATTATAAAGATCCTGTCTGCAGTAGAAGATTCCAGCGCCCGCGGTAGCAAGAAGCCATTTATGTCCTCCGGCGGAGAGAAAATCGATTTTCATTTTCTTTACATCTAACAGCAAAGCTCCCAGCCCCTGGATTGCGTCTACATGAAGGTATATCCCGTTTTCACGGCAGAAATTACCCAGTTTTACAAGGTCCGCTCTGTATCCGTTTGAGAACTGTACGAAGCTTACAGTTACCAGGCGTGTTTTTTCATCACACCGTTCGATGAGCATTTCCGCCGTAACCCTGCCCTCCTTTGGAGCAACCATTCTAACCTCGACGCCCATTTCCCTGAGCCCGATCCAGGGATATACGTTAGCGGGGAATTCAAATGAAGGAATGACGATATTATCACCTTTCGCCCAGCTGATGCTTCCCGCGGCAAGTAGCACTCCCTGCGTGGTGTTTTTTATAAACGCGATCTCTTTACCCGAAGCACCGATAAGTTTTGCCGCTGATTTTCTCGCGGCCTCGATACCGGCAAACAGTTCTTCAGCGCAAAGAACACCCTTTAAGGATTTATCGAGCGCAAAAATGACTTTATTCCGCACTCTTGTCGAGAGAGGACTTACCGCCGCGTTGTTAAAGTATATGTGTGTTTTAGTCACGGGAAATTCCAGGCGGTATTTATCCCAGGCGGAATCATCCTTTTTTATAAACATCTATTTTCTCCCTCAGATACTCGAACTTAATCGATTCTCTCAGAATTGTCTCTGAAAGTACAGGGAGAAAATTAGCGGTCCCTCTCTTCATTGAGTAGAAATCCGAATATATCCCCGTTCTTTTTAAGATTATTCTTAAATTAATGTGGATAATTGAACGACTTATGATAATATTTGTTTAATGAGTATGTATAAGTGTGGAAAGTTCGGCTTGCGGCCGGTTGCTGTGAGCCATGTTGCTTTAAAGATATAGATTTTAAGGGAAAGGACAGGTTCTTATGAAACGTCTTTTACTTATTGCTTTTGCTCTTATTGTGGTTTTTACGAGCGCGGGCCGTACTGCCGATATAACATCTCCGGAGGAGTATTTCGGGTTTTCTCCCGGTGCCGACAGAGAGTTGATAGATTATGAAGATCTTATAGGGTACCTGCAGAAACTCGGTTCTGAATCACCCGGGCTGAAGCTGATTAATATAGGCCTGTCTCCTGAAGGCAGAGATATTTACGCGGCTTTTATTTCATCTCCGGAGAATATCGATAATTTAAAAGAGCTCGAGGAGATAAACAGAGAACTCACTCTCGATCCTGATATTCCGGAGGATAAGCTGGAGGGTATGATAGAAAGGGGGAAGGTCTTTTTCGCGGCAACACTTTCGATGCATTCGAATGAAGTCGGGCCTTCACAGTCGGCCCCCCTTATCGCGCACAAACTTCTCGGCAAAGAGGATGAACGGATTGATAAATGGTTGAAAGATGTTGTTTATATGATGGTTCCCTGCCATAACCCCGACGGTATGGATATGGTGGTTGATCATTACGTAAAATACAGGGGTACGAAATACGAAGGCTCGTCAATGCCGGGGATCTATCATAAATACGCGGGACACGATAATAACCGTGATTTCGTTAATCTCACTCAGAGTGATACCAGAGCAATCTCACGTATTTTCAGCCGGGAGTGGTTTCCTCAGGTCATGGTGGAAAAGCATCAGATGGGTTCCGGAGGGGTCAGATATTTCATACCTCCGAACCATGATCCTATTGCCGAAAATATCGACGCTGAAGTATGGAACTGGTGCGGTCTGTTCGGGGCGAATATGATGAAGGATATGACAAACAACGGACTCGCGGGAGTTTCACAGCATTATCTCTTTGATGATTATTGGCCGGGATCGACCGAGACATGCCTGTGGAAGAATGTAATCGCTTTTCTCACCGAATGTGCCAGCGCCAGGCACGCCACACCTGTATATGTAGAACCTGATGAGCTTAAGGTGCATGGTAAGGGTCTCGCGGAGTATAAGAAGAGTATCAATATGCCGCTTCCCTGGAAAGGCGGCTGGTGGCGGTTGTCCGATATCGTCCAGTATGAAATCGTCTCCACCATCTCTGTGATAAAAACCTGTTCCTATCACCGCGGTGATATTCTCCGGTTCAGAAATGACCTTTGCAGGAAAGAGGTTGAAAGGGGACTGACTCAGCCTCCTTATTATTATATTTTACCCGAGCAGCAGCACGACAGCAGTTCTTTTGTTGATCTTGTGAATCTGATGATGAGACACGGAGTTGAAGTTCACCGGCTTACCTCCGATGTTATAATTAATAACCGAATCTATGATTCACAAAGCATAGTAATTAAACTTTCTCAGCCGTTCAGGCCGTTTGTAAAAGAGGTTCTGGAGCGTCAGCATTTCCCGGTGCGTCACTACACTCCGGGAGGCAAAATGATAAGACCTTACGATGTGACAAGCTGGTCTCTTCCGCTTCTTAAGGGAGTGGAGGCTTTTGAGATAGAAGAGCGTTCAGTAGAGCTGGAGCAACAGCTTGTAAGGGTTGATGAACCGTTCACCCTGCTGAAGAAAAGGCCCTCCGAATTTGAAGCCGTAATACTTCCCGCTTCCAATAATGAAAGTTACAGGGCGGCCTTCGAGGCGTGCCAGTCCGGGCTTGAGGTCTGGCGGACAGAAGAGAAATATGAGAATGGACAAACGGAAGTTTCTAAGGGGAGTTACTTGATTTACAATAGCAATAAAAAGAATGAGAAACTCGGCGGGCTTTTAAGTTCTTTAAAAGCTGAGCCCGTTTTTGCGGATAATATAGACGGTCTGAAAAAGAGGAAATTGAAATTACCCAGAATCGCCCTTGTGGAAACCTGGTTTCATGATATGGACGCGGGATGGACACGTTTTGTCTTTGATTCCTATAATATTCACTACAAGGTTATTCGTCCGGACGATTTCAAGAGGATCGACCTTGAGGATGAATTTGATATTGTTATTTTCCCGGACAGGAGCAGCTCTATTCTCGTAGACGGCAGAAGAAAGGCGGGCAAGAGAGAATATCTTTCCGGTTATCCTCCTGAATACACGAAGGGTATGGGGAAAGAGGGCAAGGAGAATCTCATGTTGTTCCTTGAAGCGGGCGGAACTGTAATTTCCTGGGGAAGATCGGCTTCTCTCTTCTCCGGTATCCTGAAAATCAATAAGGATGATGACAAAATAGAGGAATTTCAGCTTCCAGTGACAGATATTTCCGATAGATTGAAGAAAGATGATCTATACTGTCCGAGGTCTACGGTGAGAATTCTTTTAGCTGACGATCATCCGTTAACTTACGGAATGCAGGAAGAGATAGGTGTTATATTCAGCGGAGGACCGGTTTTCTCCACTTCAATCCCCCGGTTTGATATGGATAGAGCGGTGATCGCCAGATTTGGAGAGAAAGATATACTTATGAGCGGGTTTTGCGAGAACGAAAAACTTCTCGCGGGTAAAACGGCAATGGTATGGGTCAGGAAGGGGAAAGGACAGCTTGTTCTATTCGCTTTCAGGCCGCAGTTTAGAGCTTCAACAGACGTTTCGTTCAAGCTTCTGTTTAATTCCCTGCTTCTGCCGGATCTGGAATAGAGCTTCGGAAAAGCTGCCCCCGGGAATTCTTTGAATGTAAGCAAAGGCTTTACACGGCCCGTAGTAATGCATAAATTTCATTATAAGGAGTGTTTTCTTAACAGAGGGATAATCTGTTATTATGCCGGATATACGCAATTTTAGTATAGTCGCTCATATTGATCACGGAAAGTCAACCCTTGCTGACCGTCTGATTCAGCACGCGGGATTAGTATCCGACCGCCTGTTTAAGGATCAAATATTAGATAATATGGACCTCGAGCGTGAAAGAGGGATTACAATAAAGAGTCAAACTATCTGC
>CAZKNG010000071.1:0-11871 GCA_964554125.1 uncultured bacterium
TGACGCTGTAAACCATCTTACCCGGATGATATCCTGCGGGGATATAGAGGGTTTTGATCAAAATGGAAATTACCTCAACTCTAAAGGGGATGCAGCCGGTATTTTTGCAGGGGGAGCAAACCTTACAAATATAAGCGAAAAGCTGTGCGGATTAGTTACATTCGGAAGTCCGCTTGATAAGATCGCCTTTTTCTTAAGGCAGCAGACGGAAGATGATCAGTATCTGAGGCGTCAGATGATTAAGAACCGCGATTCTTTCAAACAGAAAGAGAGCGTTGACATTTCGAATGTTCACCACAGACTCGCGACACCCTATAAGAGGATATTCGAAGATATCAGATGGTACAATTATCATGACGCGGCAGATCCGATAAGCGGCAGGCTCGATTATTACTCCGGGGTGAAAAACATAAGGCGTTCATACGAGAAAGGATCGAAGCTGTCCACACACGGAGCTTACTGGACCGACAGAGAGATGTTCGAAGAGATTATTACAGATTTTATAGTTCCCTCGAAGCCGACAAAATATATTCCGCGTTAAACAGTTATTTCCCCAACCTTTAAACCTGATAATATCAGAGGAGCAGAAAGTACAGCTTTCCGATCTATATGATTTGTATTACCACCGAAGGTATGATATAAATAACAGTATAATCTTAAAGAAAGGTGCGGATATGAAATATAAAATAATGTTACTCATTGCGGCAGTTTCTTTAGTTGTTACGGGGAGTTGTGGTAATGATTCGATTGAAGGGGCAGATGGAATGAAAATCATTTTCTTACACCACAGTACCGGGAATATTATATGGAACGGCGGAGTTAAAAAATGGTTTAAAAATTACAACAAAGAAAACAAAACCCGTTACAGAATAAAGGAGAGGGCTTTCCCGAGTAAATCTCCATACGGCTGGAATAACTATCCTTACGATTACTGGAATATATGGGTCAAGAACGCGGGTCCGAAAAAGTACATGAAGGAGCCCACACTGGAGATACTTACAAAAAAATATGATCTGATTATATTCAAGCATTGTTTCCCGGTAAGTAATATCGTGCCCTGTCCTGCCGGCGGTCCGTCTGTTGATTCTGATGTCAAGTGTATGAAGAACTACAAACTGCAGTACAATGCTCTTAAAGAGAAGATGCTTTCATTCCCCGAATGCAAATTTCTCATCTGGACTGGAGCCGCGCTGGTTGAAGGAGCTACAGATGAGGTTTCAGCGCGCCGGTCCCGGGAGTTCTTCGAATGGGTGCGCGGGGAATGGGACAGCTCAGGGGATAATATATATATATGGGATTTCTATGAACTGGAAACCGGAGGCGGTCTCTACATGAAAGATGAGTATGCCGTATCTTCAACTAATTCACACCCGACAGCTGAATTTGCCGATATGGCTGCTCCTGTATTCTGCCGGCGTATTGTAGACATTATGGAGGATAAACCGGACAGCACTGACGTTCGAAGTGAGAAGCTCTGATACCTGAAGCTCCTGCGGCTGTTTTAAGGGACACTGGACGGAAATTGGATTAATTACAGGGTATGAATGGCAAAGGGATGGAAGCAGGAATGAAAAACAGATTTTTAATCATTCCGTTTATAATGATCTTCTCTGTCCTCTCATGTGGAATAGATTCGGGGGAGAATGAAAGAGCCGCGGCTGGGGATGGTTTGATTGTATACGGTGACAGCCGCACAAACCACGATGATCACAGCAGGGTTGTCAGCGCTATTCTAAGGAAAGACCCGGAAGTGGTTTTTCACACGGGAGATCTGGTTACGGACGGAACCATCCCGGGTCAATGGGAGATCTTCGATGAGATAACTTCTGAGCTTCGAAGCAAAGCTGAGTTTTTTCCGGCTCTTGGGAATCATGAAAAGGATTCTGATCTTTACTTCGACAGGTTTGAACTGCCCAATAATGAAAGGTGGTATTCGGTAAACCGCTCGGGGGTCCATTTTATTATTCTTGACAGCTGTTCCGGTATACAGGAGGGCTCAGAACAGTATATATGGCTCGAATCAGATCTAAGTGAAGCCGTGGACAGTTTTTCATTTATCGCGGCCATCTTCCATCATCCACCATTTAGTACAGGTCCGCACACCGAAGACGAGATGGGTCTGAGAGAAACTATAGTCCCCCTTTTAGAGAAATACGATGTGGATATTGTATTCAGCGGTCATGACCATTCCTATGAAAGGTCGCTTTACAACGGCATATACTACATTGTGTCAGGGGGCGGCGGAGCGCCGATGTACGACCAGGAAAAAGAAAGCAGATTCAGTCAGGTATTCAGAAAGATTAACCACTTTTGTGAAATATCCGTTACCTCCGACAGCATGGTTGTTTGCGTGTATGATACGCTGAACTCGATGTTAGACAGATTTTCAGTTCCGGCGGAATAGTTTTTTTGAATTTTGAGTGATAGTTTAAAGGGATAACCTATGATAAGAGTAAAGAAACGGAGAGGTCAATGCCGACCCGGTCAGATGTAAAGAATAAGAGTATCCGTAAAGCTTCCGCGGCTGCTATCGCCGGTGTTCTCTATTTATTCATTTCAAGAACGGCGGGAACCCTCCGGCCTGATATATTTATGAATCTGACGGCAACCCGTTTAAATACCCTGATAAGTTTTATAGCCTCTGCGGCAGTATTATACTTTTATTATGTTTTTTATACGGAATTCGCCAAAGGGGAAGATGAAGCAGTTAAGAGGGCATCTTTTATAATGCTTATCAGTTCTTCGCTCGTTTCAATCCTCTTTTTTAAAGGGGTATTGACTGTTTTTGATATAAATTCTTTCCGTTTACCTCTACCTGATCTTGCTGTCATCTTGCTTTCTTCACTTATCTCCCTCTATTTCTTTGTAACTATATATAAGAAAACACCCCTCGGTAAACTGGGGCTGTTAAGGCAAGCAGCCTATATTGCAGCTTTTGGAGCTCTGCTTTCAGTATTAATAAGGTCTATGATAATTTTTAATTATTTCACGGGAAAAAGGATTGTATGGCAGGCTGGTTATATCCGCGAATCTCCCTTTATCTTTCTTCCTATATTTTTCTTTACTTTTTTTTCAGGCGCGTACTTCTTCTTTATATTCTACAGGGAGCTTAAAGCAGATTAGGTCATACTGTAGTTCGTCCAATTATACGTTCAGGGTAATGAAAAAATTGACTTTAATAGAATTTAATTGTTAAGCTCGGTTAAATTCAAGCGGGAGAGGAAAGAGAGACTGATGATGCTCACAGATGATGAAATAAAACATATCGAAAAATTAGCCAGGATAAGATTAGGCGATGAGGACAGAGAAAAACTTAAAGGGCAATTGTCCGACATAATAGAATTTGTACGGGTATTGCAGAAGATAGACACCTCCGGGTTTGAAACGGCAGAGCATATAACCAGATTCAAGCCGGTACTGAGAGAGGGAGGTGCCGGAGGTGAACTCGAACGTGAGAAGGTTCTAGAGCAGGCTCCGGACCGTCAGGACGGTTTCTTCAAAGTGCCGCCGGTAATCGATAAGAAATAAAAGAACGCTAAGATCTGCAGGATAACTGCTGGCCGGGAAATTAAGGTTATGGAATATAATAAAAAATCGATATCGGAATTAAGGAAATTATACTCTGAAAATAAAGTAAGCCCCTCAGAGGTTGTAAGTTTTTGTCTCGATTCTATTAACTCTAATGACAGTAAGATAGAAGCCTTTCTTAAAGTATTTTATGAAGATGCTATGAAAAGGGCGCGCCATCTTGACGGGGAATCTCCAGAGGGAAAACCCCTCTATGGAATTCCGGTTGCAGTAAAGGATAATATATGCACGAAAGGGTATGAAACAACATGCGCCTCTAAGATTCTCGAGGGATACAGGCCCCCTTATAACGCCACAGTAGTAGAAAGGCTTCTCGATGCCGGAGCTGTAATAATCGGAAAGACGAATATGGATGAATTTGCGATGGGTTCATCGACAGAGAATTCCGCTTATAAAATCACAAAGAACCCCTACGACACAGAATATGCCCCGGGAGGTTCGAGCGGGGGTTCAGCGGCAGCGGTAGCGGCATCTATGGTACCTGTTTCACTTGGATCCGATACGGGGGGGTCTATAAGGCAGCCGGCAAGTTTATGTGGAGTTGTGGGGTTGAAGGGTACATACGGAAGGGTATCAAGGTACGGGCTTATTGCGTTTGCGAGCAGTCTCGATCAGATAGGACCGATTACCGGAACGGTCGAAGATTCCGCTGTTGTAATGAATGTGATTTCGGGAAGAGATTCAAGAGATGCTACAACTATTCCGGATCCGCCAGGTGATTTGACAGAATCGGTTGGGAAAGGGGCGGAGGGCATGAAAATCGCCGTTCCGCGCGGTTATGAAGACTTGGATATAGCCGATGAAATAAAAGAGATATTAAAAGGCACGATAGAAAAGCTGAAAGCGGAAAACGCGAGCGTTGAATTTGTAGAATTACCGGATATGGATGCTTCGATAGCCTGTTATTATATTCTTGCCAACGCTGAAGCCTCTTCGAATCTCGCGCGTTACGACGGTGTAAAATATGCCTTCAGAGCTGAAGCAGAGTCACTTGAAGAGATGTATGAAAGGACCAGGGGCGAGGGGTTCGGAGATGAAGTAAAGAGAAGGGTTCTTCTGGGTACATATGTTCTTTCAGCAGGTTATTATGATGCTTATTATAAGAAAGCGCAACAAGTTAGAGCTATGATATGCAGTAAATTCGAATCCCTTTTCTCAAGGTATGACCTTGTTATGCTTCCCACTGTTCCGGGAACATCCTTCAGGATAGGTGAGAGGATAGACAATCCTATAGAGATGTATCTGTCAGATATTTTTACGACACCGGCAAATATCGCGGGATTGCCCGCGATCTCTCTGCCGGCGGGTTTTGCCGAAAACGGCCTCCCCCTTGGAATTCAGCTTCTGGCAGGATATGCCGGTGAAGCAAAGCTTCTCAGGGGGGCAGCTGTGCTGGAGCGAATCTACGGTTTTAACAGATATAAAGAGGAATAGATTTAATATATTTGCTGATATAAGAATATACGGTGTTTTTATCTAACCCCTGGATATATATCCGAGAGGATGCATAGATGAACGAAAATATCTATGAGACGGTAATAGGACTGGAGGTTCACGCCCAGCTTCTTACCGAAACGAAGTTATTCTGCAGCTGCAGACCTGAGTACGGGGCTGAACCGAACACACGTGTTTGTCCGGTATGTATGGGGCTTCCCGGTGCTCTGCCCGTTTTAAACAGAGAATCCGTAACGATGGCCGTTATGATGGGACTGGCATTGAAATGTGATATAGCGCCTGAAAGTGTATTTTCAAGGAAGAACTACTTTTATCCGGACTGCCCGAAGAACTATCAGATCTCCATGTATGACAAACCACTATGTGAGAATGGTTCTCTCAGGATAGAGACAGACGCGGGCGAGAGAACTGTGGGGATTGAAAGGATACACCTGGAAGATGACTCGGGTAAGATGTCACATGAAACAGGCAGAGACAGCCTGGTGGATTTTAACCGGTGCGGTGTTCCTCTTATAGAGATAGTAAGCAGGCCGGATATCAGGACCGGATCTGAAGCAGCTGAATATCTTATGAGGCTTCAGCAGATTTTAAGGTATCTCGGTATATGTGACGGTAATCTTGAAGAGGGCTCTATGCGTTGTGATGTCAATATTTCTCTCCGCCCGGCCGGGAGCGCGAAACTTGGAACAAAAACCGAGATCAAAAACTTAAATTCATTCAAAGCCGTTGAAAAGGGGATTGAATTTGAAGTAGAGAGGCAGCGCGGTCTTCTTGAAAGGGGAAAGAGAGTAGAACAGATTACGAACCTGTGGGATCAGGACAGTGGACGGCTTATTATGATGAGAAGCAAGGAGGAAGCCCATGATTACAGGTATTTCCCCGAACCGGATCTTCTTCCTCTCGAAGTGCAGGGAGCATGGATCGAGCAGGCGAGAGAAATGATTCCCGAATTGCCCCTTCAGCGGGAAAGAAGATTCAGGAATGAATACGGGCTGAGCAGCTATGATTCCGGTGTCCTCTGCGCTGATAAGGGTATTGCTGATTATTTTGAAATTGTAGCTGAAGCCACAGGCCTTGCAAAGAAGAGTTCAAACTGGGTAATGAGAGAGGTGATGGGAGAGCTTAATAATCTGGCTTGTGCGATTGAAGATTTTCCGGTCGACCCCGAAAACTTGAGCGAGCTGATAAAGCTCGTGGAGGAGGAAACTATAAGCGGTTCCGCGGGGCGGGAAGTCTTTTCTGAAATGATAAAATCTGGCGGAGGTCCCCGGGAGATAGTTAAGAAACTGGGACTCGAGCAGATTAGCAATTCAGAAGAGATCGAGAGCATGATAGAAGAAATAATCTCCGACCATCCGGATGAAGTCTCGCGCTACAGAGAAGGGAAGAAGAAACTCCTCGGGTTTTTCGTTGGGCAGGTTATGAAGAAAAGCCGGGGCAAGGCTAATCCGAAGCTCGCCAGGGAGATAATAATCGGTAAACTTGGCGGTTAATACTTATAGGGATCAGTTTATTCTCTTACAAATCGCATAGCGAATATTCCCCCGGAGATGGTTATAAGAAGATTTAAGAGGATAAAGAGGAAAAAGAGAAGCCAGAAATATCCGTCTGACATTCCCGCTATCCACGAGGAGACATTTGCCGAAAAATAATTGAATGAAGATAAGATGTCATCAGCAACGCGAATTGAAAAGTTTAAGATCCGGGGATAATAAAGCAGTGTAACCAGAGACAGAAGTAACATAAAGAAAGAGGCGACTGCGGGAATATTAAGAAAAGATAACCGACGATCTTTTCTATTATCCAAGCTTAGTTTTTTTAGAACTGAATCGGCTACAATCTCAGAGGATAACGGAATATCTTTAAGGGCAGACAGCGATCTTTCGAGAAGGAGATATTTCTTAAGCGATCTTCTGCATCCGGTGCATTCTGACAGATGTTTTTCCACAACTCTTTTCTCTTCCGCACCGATTCTCTTTTCGATCAGGAGGGGGAGCAGGTTTTCACAATTTTCACATTTCATCATATTCCTCCCTTAACTTTCCTGTTACCGCTGGATTCACACATGAGTTCTTTTAATCTGAGTTTTGCTCTGTGAATATAAGTTTTAACCGTGCCTATAGGGATATCCATTATCTCTGCCGTCTCGCCGTAAGATTTCTCAGCCATATATCTGAGCTCTAGAACAACCCGGTATTTAGTATCGAGCATTTTGAGGTAGTTCTCGAGACGGAGCGCTGACATCTTTCTGAAGTATGCCTTTTCCGGGGTGTCGTTCCGGGTGGCAATATTATGAAAGTTTTCAATGTCGAGATGGTTCTTCCTGCGGCGGTTAACGGTGTTGATCGCTTCGTTTCTGGCTATAGTGTATGCCCAGGTGGAGAAACGCGCTTTTCCCTTATAATGAGGAAGCCCCCTATAGATCTTGATAAAGGTTCTCTGCACGGTATCGCCGGTTTCTTCGCTGTTTCCAAGAATGCTTCTCACGGCCGCGTATATAACTCCGTTGTACCTCATGATGATTTCGCGGAAGGCTTTTTCACTTCCCTTTAAAGATTTATTGACCAGCTGATTGTCGCTTCTGCCTTTCAAACTATACTCCCCTGGTTCTAACTTAGACAGATAAAAGGGCGTTATTGTTTCAAAAAAACCTGTTTTTTATCGAGACAGCCGCAAGCAGTATTCTTCCGCTTAATGAATTTTAAATAAATTTTATCAAAATTGAAACAAAAAGAAGGTTTCTTCTGTCAAACCAGATGAATTGTGATCTTTAAGAAGTGTCTTTAAAAAGGAGGATTAAAGTGTTTCACGGCGGAGTTCAGATGTTGGCTATAATGATCCCTATCATTGTGGTTGTAGGTACCGTGGCTATTATTATTACAGCGATAATTCTTGGAATGCGTCAGAAGGAACTGAAACACAAGGAAACTATTCTCGCTATGGAAAAGGGTATTGATATTCCGGAAGAACCGGAAGAGAAGAAGAGGCCGAGGTATTTTTCTATCAGGATGTGGGGATTGATTTTTACATTTACAGGGATTGCTGTTGTGCTTGGGATATGGGCGGCGGCCGGCATCTTAAACGGTGTATGGGGTCTTATTCCAACTTTTCTCGGGCTTGCACTTTTAATGGCCGCCCATCTTGAAAAGAAGGAAATTGACTGAATTTTTAATTTTTCAAAGATTTGGCTTGAACGGAAATTTAACCGGTGCTAAAGTAGTAATACTGTACTTGAGTCTGTGCGGCACAGTTCTTAAGTAAGAGATTCAGTGCTTTTTTGGTGTATTGTGAAGGGAGGAAGATGATGAAGAAAGCGCTTTTTTATTTCTTGTCGATCTTCATTTTAATTACAGCAGTTCTCTCAGCGCGAGGTTCAGCAGATGTGCTTATCAGTGAATTCATGGCTGATCCCGCCAGGGACTACGATGGTGATGGTGACTATAACTACCGGAACGATGAGTGGGTTGAGATCATAAATACCGGAGATAGTGCCGTGGATCTTTCCGGATATCTCCTTTGCGACGGAAATGAAGACGGATACATCAGGTATGGATTTACAGGGATTCTTCAGTCCGGTCAAGTACGGATCATCTTCGGAAGTGACTCTAGAATCTGGGAAGACGCAAACGATTTTCCCATCTACGGGCTCAGTTTGAATAATTCCGGAGATAACCTGTCATTGTTCAGAACAGACGGTTCGGATACGCTGCTTGTCGATTCAATAGATTATGAAGACAACGCCGCCCGGGACGATTGTTCTGTAGGCAGGAATCCGGAAAATACAAACCTCTGGGAGTTATTTGATGCTTATAATCCCTGTCCGGAATGCTCGCCTATAGGGGGGAACGGTTATGTTCCTACTCCCGGCTCCGTAAATACCTGCGTCACTGACGCGGAAAAAGCGAGCTGGGGTAAAATCAAATCGATCTGCAGGTAGATTGCCCGTATAAACCGGGAAAAAATCCGCTGGTATCGCTTCCGTAGTGTAAACCGGCGGAAATAGTTTTTCAAAAGAACTCGTGCCGCGCGGGCTCCCCTTTAAAAGAATCAACTGTTCTTGGAAAAGAGCCCTGAAATTTTACCGCTTAAGAAACAATATTTGCCGGGCCCCGTACGAGTTATTTGAGAATCTGTCAGGTTCAGAGTGAGTAATTACCTTTGCGTAATTTCTTTCAGTGTGCTAATTTAAAATTATGGAATCAACAGAAAATAAAAAAGGAAAAACTGAACTTAAAACCTGCTGGGATTTTCTTGACTGCAATGAGAAGAGTTGCCCGGCTTACGGTCAGGATAAGGTGTCATGCTGGGAAATAACCGGGCATAGATGCCGTGATAAGGTGTATGGCAGAATAGAAGAAAAACTCATCAGATCCTGTTTCAACTGTCCCTATTTCAAGACGCTCAAGAAGAGGATGAAAGGTAGAAGGTGGGAAGATATTACACTTCTTGAAACCCTCGAAGATGCTCTTATCCGTTCATCGAAATACTCTAAAAAGGTAGAAAATCTATATATGGAAGTAATAAGGCGCAGTAAATTAATGAATTTACTGAGTGAAGTGAGCAAGATTATAACGCGTCTGGATAAGGAAGAAGATATAATACTCACGATTCTAACCGTTATTACAGCGAATGAAGGGTTGTCCTACAACAGAGCATTTGTATTTCTGAAGAAGGATGATCCCGACCTTCTAAGGGGTAAGTATGCCCTTGGGCCGTCAACCCCCGAAGAGGCGGGCAACCTCTGGAAGGTGCTGGAGAAGGAAAAGGATATCTCTATTGAAAAACTGGTCAGGAAGGGACAGAGATTGGCCTATATCAGGAATAGTCCTTTATCGCGTCTGACCGAGGAACTTTCGCTGGACCTGAATGATTCCGAGAGTATCATCTCTAAAGGTATTTCAGAGGTTCGTTTTGTCGATGCCAGAGATTTGAAGAGTGAAGGGGATAAGAAAATAGCCGAGAAACTGCATCTTGAGAAATTCTGCTTCTGCCCGATAGCCACAGAGGAAGAACGTCTCGGTCTTGTCCTGGTCGATAATCTATACTCGGGTAAGGAGATTACACCTGAAGACGCGCATCTTTTAGAGCTCGTTGTAAGTCACGCAACAACATCACTCAGGGCGGCGCAATTAAAGGAATCTCTAGAGACTAATATCCAGAGGCTTAAGGATTCATACAGGATATTGAAAGCTAATGAAGAACGTATGATGAAGGCTGAAAGACTGGCTATTTCGGGTGAAATGACATCTTCCGTTCTTCATGAAATTAAGAACCCCCTTGTATCGATTGGCGGGTTCGCGCGAAATCTTTACAAGTCCGGTGGACTCAGCGAAAAGGACAGGGAGAAAGCCGAAGTTATAATGCGTGAATCTCTGAGGCTGGAGAAATATCTTACGAATCTGCAGACCAGTGTGAATGAACTGAAACTGGAAGAAGGTGATATTAATCAGGTTATCGAAGATACCTGCCAGATATTAAATTCTGATATAGAAAAAAGGGAGATAAAACTCGAGAAAAATCTGTATCCTGATATTTCAAAGTGCAGATTCGATGAAGTGAAAATTCACGAGGTTCTGCTTAACATTATTCAAAATTCAATTGAAGCAGTCAGTAAGAATGGATATGTAAAGATTCGTTCATGGCAGGATGAATCGAAGATATATGTGGAAATTTCAGATAATGGTGAAGGGATTCACAGCGAACGTTTATCTAAAATATTTTCACCATTTTACACGACTAAAGAAGATGGAGCTGGATTGGGACTTGCTTTTGCCAGGAAGATTGTTCAAGACCATGGCGGCAACATTTCAGTATCCAGCTCGAGAGGAAAGGGCGCGAGCTTTATAATAACTCTAAAACGTCTGATAAAAGAAGAAAAAGAATAAAAGGTTATCAGACACACACTTTTTTATTCGCGCCCGCGGGAGAGCCCTGCCGCAGGGGCTGATAACCGGCTGAATTCCTCTAAAATAATCTAAGATATAGTATTTGTATAAATTTCCCCTTTCATCATCTTCAGATATTTATATTTTTCATATCAGCAGGAACAATGAGTAATTGACAAAATAGGATTATACCTTTATGCTACTGTCTCTTATGGCTGATGTCCAAACTCTATGCTGGATATATATGGGAGTAGTAGAGGAAAATGGGTTCGATTAAAGGAACAGTACAGGTCTATACCGGTAACGGAAAAGGGAAAACCACCGCCTCACTGGGCGCCGCGCTCAGGGCTGCCGGACATGGCTGGCGGGTTGTTATGATTCAATTTATGAAGGGGCGTCTATACGGCGAACTTATCAGCAGCAGGGAAATAGGCGGCTTGATTATAGAGCAGTACGGCCGCGATGAATTTGTTGATCCTCTGAATCCGGAGCAGGTGGATGTAGATCTGGCCCGTAAGGGGTGGGACAGGGCGAAAGAATTGATATATGATGAAAAGATCGATATGTTGATCCTCGATGAAATAAATGTCGCGGTATCGTTTGGACTTATATCAGTGAAAGATTTAGCAGAATTTATTGAAAAGAAACCCGAAAGACTCGAACTTATACTCACGGGGCGTTACGCGGATGAAAAGGTTATCGAGCTCAGTGATACTGTAACCGAGATGAAAGAGATAAAACACCATTACCGGCAGAAGATTAAATCCAGGAAGGGTATAGAGTTCTGATAAGATATGGTTCGAAATGTTAGAATAGATTCCGTTCTTGAGGACTTCCGTAAAGGGAAGAGCGCCGCCGCGGGCAGGCTTCTTTCAATTCTTGAAAATGGAGGCAAAGAAGCGGAAAAGGCTGTAGAGTATATATTTCCCTACATAAGAGGGGT
>CAZKNG010000072.1:0-11813 GCA_964554125.1 uncultured bacterium
GGAAAGCACGCGCTTTATTGTGGATACGGAAGAAGAAAGAAGGATTAAAGATATTATCAGGGGAGAGGTTGTCTTTCCTCCGGGGATGGTGGGTGATTTCGTGATTCTAAGGTCAAACGGCCTTCCAACATATAATTTCGCTGCCGCTGTCGACGACGCCCTTATGAAAATAACCCATGTTATAAGAGGAGAGGAGCATCTCTCCAATACACTTCGCCAGATAATGATTTACGGAGCACTCGGCATGGATATACCGGAGTTCGCGCACATACCGCTTATTCTGGGTTCGGACAGGTCCAAGCTCAGCAAGAGGCACGGAGCTCCCAATGTCAAAGACTACAGAAGGAAGGGATACCCCCCGGACGCGGTAGTGAACTATCTTGCCATGCTCGGATGGTCGAGTCCGGATCAGAGGGAAATTCTAGGCACAGAGAGTCTGATAAAAGAGTTTACGCTTGAGCGTGTCTCGGAAAGTCCGAGCATCTTCGATGTCACAAAGCTCGATTGGGTTTCCGCCCAGACTATACGCGCAGGTAAAGCGGAGAGGTATTTAGAGTCAGCCCTGAACTATTTCCCGGAATATTTTAAAGAAAGATATAAGCGCAGTGAGATTGAAAAGATTTTTAATCTGATTTCAGAGAATATGTCACACTTCTGTCAGATCGAGACTTTGATCCTCCCCTTCTCGCCGCGGAAAGTGGAATTCAGCCCTGAGGCCCTCGAGACGCTTGCAGAAAGCGGAGAGCTGATAGGGTATCTTATTGAAGGCGTGGAAAATATACCTGAATGGACGGGGGAAAATGTGAGGAATGTGATAAAAAGTTCAGGTAAGAGGGCGGGAGTTAAAGGAAAAGACCTCTATAAACCTCTAAGGGTTGCTTTGACGGGAGAAGAACATGGTCCCGATCTTTCTTCGATTATAATGATAAAGGGAAAAGAGGATGTACTTGACTCTTTGAAGCACGCCTATTCGGAGAGCAGTGGATGAACTGGTTAAAGCTTTACGGAGACCTTTTTCTTTCCCGCTGATAATTGGTATCGGGATAAGAATCGAAAGGCTTAAGATTGGCAGAAATGCGAAAGAAACTGAAAGTGGCGGTGCTTCTCGGCGGTGATTCGCCGGAGAGGGATGTATCGATAGCCAGCGGCGGTGAAATAATAAAGGCCCTGCGCGGGCGCGGGCACGAAGTCTTTCCCGTGGACTCTGCTCATCCGGATGGAAAATACCGCGAAGGGGATAATTCCGGGATTGACACGGAACCTCCAGAAGAGGTTCCCCGGGTTGACTCCGCCGAGTCGCTGGGCTGGCTTCGCGGCGAATGGGCCGGACGTGTGGATCTGCTTTTTAACGCCCTTCACGGCGGAGCCGGAGAAGACGGAACCGTGCAGGCTCTTCTCGAGACCGCCGGCATTGTATACACGGGAGCCGGAATTCTGGGGAGCGCCATAGCGATGAACAAGGATATATCGAAAGCGCTTATTAGCCGGGCCGGTGTGAGGACAGCCCGGCATATTCTCTACAGTTACCGCCGGGACGCGGCAGATAAAGAGATAGAGAAAAGGGTAGAGGGGAAAATCGGATTCCCCGTTGTTGTAAAACCCAACTCTCAGGGATCAAGTGTGGGTTTTTCCTTTGTAGAGAAGGCTTCCGAGCTGGATGGGGCGCTGAAAAAGGGAGCCGGGTTCGGAGAAGAACTCATAATCGAGAGGTATATTCCCGGAAGAGAATTGACCGTAGCTGTCGTGGGCGGGCAGGCTTTTCCCCCGGTCGAGATTATTCCCGAGGGCGGATTCTATAATTACAAATGTAAATATACAAAAGGAAGCAGCGAGTACGTTGTGCCGGCTGAGATAGACCATGATTGCGCTGAAAGCTTGAAAGCTCAGGCTTTAGCTGCTTACAACACTCTTCTGTGCCGTGATTACGGGAGGGTTGATTTCAGGGTCGATAGCGAGGGCGGGATATTCTGCCTTGAGCTTAACACCCTTCCCGGAATGACCCAGCTGAGTCTCGTGCCCATGGCGGCCGGTCAGGCCGGCATACCTTTTGACATGCTGATTGAGAAGATATGTTTTCTGGCTCTTGAGAGAAGCGGTAAAAAGTGATGAATTTTAAAACAGCTTATATGAATAAAGACGGTTTTTTGCCCGGGAGATAGAACTGGAGGGAATGATGGATCGGATAGAGAAGATGATGAAAGAATTTACCGAAACGGCGGGTGTCTCAGGCGCTGAAGAAGAGGTGTTCGCCCTGATGGAGAAGCATCTCGGAAAGGTTGCACATATTGAAAAATGCGGCCTCGGTTCATTCGTGGGGCGTCTTAAGAAGGGGAGAAAGAAGCCGAGGGTTATGATCGCCGGCCATATGGATGAAGTGGGACTTATGGTTTCTCATTTCTCAGGCTCATTCATTAAATTCAATAAGATCGGAGGATGGTGGGCTCCGCGGCTTCTCGGACTTCAGGTAAGGATAAAGACGAACAGTGGTTGGATAAACGGAGTAATCGCCTCTAAGAGCCCGTTTCATATGGAAGCGGAAGAAAGAAAGAAAGAGATAAAAGCGAAAGATCTCTATATAGATATAGGGCTTACGGGTGACGAAAAACCTGAAGATCTGGGTGTAATGCCCGGCGATCCGGTTATTCCCGACACGGAGTTTCTCCCTCTGAACGGACAGAGGACCTATCTGGCGAAGGCCTGGGATAACAGGATTGGATGTATGGCGGTTGTGGAAGCCCTGAAAAAACTGAGCCGCGTTGATACTCCGAACGGGGTTTATGGTGTGGGAACCGTTCAGGAAGAGGTGGGTCTAAGGGGAGCTGTTACAAGCGGACATTACGTGAATCCCGATGTGGCTCTGGCCGTCGATGTGGGGATAGCCCAGGACATTCCCGGCGCTCCCGAAGGCGGCATGGAAAAGCTCGGCAGCGGGGTGTCGATATGTGTATACGACGCTTCTCTCATCCCGAACCGTAAGCTCAGAGACCTGGTTATCTCGACGGCCCGGAAGAAGAAAATACCTTATCATTTCAGCTCTATATCGGTAGGCGGGACTGACGGCGGCAAATTGCACATGGACAGGTCCGGGGTTCCCGCGATTGTTTTCGGAATCCCGACCCGTTATATTCACAGCGGCGCGGGAATATTAGATCGAAGTGATTTTGATAATGCCGTAAAGCTGATAGTTGAAGTTGTTAAATCTCTGGATGAGGAAACAGTCAGGAATCTTATTTAGTTATTTTGCAAAGCAAAGATAGCGGATACGCTCAGGGTTAAAGCTGTTAGAAAGGAGTTTTTTAATGGCTCTAAAGGTATACAACAGATTTACCGGCAGAAAGGAAGAGTTCAAACCTGTTGAAAAGGGGAAGGTCGGTATTTACTTCTGCGGTTTAACCGTACAGGGAAAACCGCATATGGGTCATATGCTTGCTTTTGTCTCCGGCGATATCATCAGGCGTTATCTTCTGTTCAAAGGGTATGACGTGACCTATGTACAGAATTTCACCGATGTTGACGACAAGATAATAAAGAAGGCAAATGAGGAGGGCATTGACTTCAGGGAGCTCTCTGAGAGAAATATAGATGAGTATTTCAATTGCGCCCGGCTTCTGGGTATATTGCCCGCTGATGTTTATCCGAAAGCCACAGAGCATATTGATGATATAATCGAACTCGTCAGGAAATTGGAAGAAAAAGGATATGCCTATGAATCAGAGGGTGATGTCTACTTTCGCGTTAGAAAGTTCAAGGAGTACGGGAAACTCTCGGGCAGGAAGATAGACGACCTTAAGGTCGGAGCCAGGATCGCGGCGGGAGAAAACAAGGAAGACCCGCTTGATTTTACTCTCTGGAAAGCGGCCAAGGAGGATGAGCCGGCCTGGGATTCTCCTTGGGGAAGGGGGCGTCCGGGGTGGCATATTGAATGTTCCGCCATGTCTATGAAGTACCTCGGCCATACTTTAGATATGCACGGCGGCGGTGAGGATCTTATCTTTCCTCATCATGAAAACGAAATAGCCCAGAGCGAATCGGCGACAGGAAGTAACTTCGTGAATTACTGGATGCACAACGGGCTTTTGAACCTCCGCGGCGAGAAGATGTCTAAATCGACAGAGCATTTCTTCTCGATAGACGAGGTAAACAGGGAGTTTTCAGGGGATGTAATCCGTTTTTATCTTATTTCAACACATTTCCGCAGCAGAGCCGAATTCAGCAGAGAGCTTATGCGGGAAGCTGAAGCGGGACTGGAGAGGATCAGGAATGCCTGTATCTATCTCGATGAATGCTCCGGCCGCGCAGGCGATTCAGACGGCTCCGGCAAAGAGGGAAAGGCGGTTAAGCTCGCTGAGATCACAGATGAAGTGCGGGATAAATTTCTGCGGGCGATGGATGATGATTTTAACAGCGCCGAGGCTGTAGGCCATATATTTCATCTGGTACGCGAGATTAACAGGGCCAGGAGCTCCCCCGGGATAGATCTCTCAGAAGATGCCGCTGTGGTTAAGAAACTGACCGATACAATGAATATGTTCAATGACATTCTTGGTCTCTTTTCCGAAGGTCTTCCCGCCGCGGGATATGATATCCCGGAAGAGGTCTTGAAGCTCGTTCGGAAGAGAGAAAAGGCGAGAGAAAGAAAAGAGTTCGAAGAAGCTGACGCGCTCAGGGACAGAATAAAAGAGATGGGTTATATCGTGGAGGACAGCGCTGAAGGCTCCAAGGTTAAGCCCGGCACAGGCGAATAGAAAACACCAGGACGATCAGGGTTTCCCCGAGGGGCCCGGCGGTAAAACCTTTTCCAACGGCAATAGAGCGAACCAAAGAAGGATTGGAAGGAAGAAGTTTATAGTAAGGTTGAGGAATTCGGCGCCGGACCACAATGTTTCACTATTCTCGTAGAAACTCAGGAAAGCTGTCGAGAGGGTCAGGATATTCGCAGCCGAGAGGATCAAAAATCCGAGCGCCGCGGCTTGTAATTTCCTTTTCAGCCTGATACCCGAGGCGGCCGCTACAAGCGAGAAGAAGACGACGGGGTTTATGGCTATATCTTCTGTTACATTCATGGCTTTTTCGACTATTACATCGTGGCTGAAAACCGCGAGAACCGGTTTTGATCCGTAAGCTATCAGTTTAGCGTAGTAGCTTCCGCCCAGGATATACAGGATAAAGAAGAGGAGTGAGGCTGCGGTAAAACGGACTATAAATACCAATATCCATCTCCCTATACCGGCGTTTTCAGTGTTTCTGAAATACCCTTTGATTTTCACCGCGCGGCCTTTCATCTCATTTTTTCCCGCCTGCACTTTCAGCTTTTTCGAATCGGGCGAATTTATTCATCCACAGAAACACAAGTATAAGCATGAAAATAACAAAGCCGGCCTGCCATAGGTATCCGTGGAAAAAATCAAACAGCGATCTCTTATGGTAAAGGATAAGAGAGATAAATATCATCCGCAGCATATTCAGAATATGGATGGCGGGAATGCCGATCAGAATACCGATTAGTTTTCCGCTGATTCCTGCCGGAAACGCCCCGATAATCGACATAAATATCATCGTAGTATAAAGCCCCGTGCATTCTGCTATTACACTCATTTTTTCAATTCCGTGAGATGTCTGAAATATAAAGACACTTCCCTTCAGATCAAAATCATACCGCATCAGCCTGAGGAAAAAGGCGATCTCTTTTGATACAATATTCTGAAGGCTCGATGTGATGGAGGGGTTCATGCGAAAAAGTATGTAGAGGAGGATCCATATAGAAAAGAATGAAAAGATAAACAGGGAGAACTCCCTCCTGAAAATCCTTTTCTTTTCAGAACCGCGTTTACCTGATGGCTTCGATTTCAATATTATATTCCCTCTTTTTCAGTGTATGAAGCAAAAGTAATGCCCGAAGCCGCGGACAGTCAAGTTCTATATGGTGATTGTGCGGGCTGCAGGTATTTACATCTCTTGACAAACCGGGTTTCATGCTTGAGTATAGTGATTGTTAATTTATAGAATCCGGAAGGCGTTTAATGTTATTTGGAAAAAAGAAGATCGGTCTCGCGCTGGCGGGCGGCGGAGCAAAGGGGCTCGCTCATATCGGCTTACTTGAAGTTCTTGAAAGAGAAGGGATACCTGTCGATGTTATATCCGGTACAAGCATAGGGGCGATTATTGGAGCGAATTACGCCCTTGAGCCGGATATAGAAAAGTTGAAGCAAACGGCCACTTCACTTGTTAAATCTGAAATGTACAACGATTTGAAACTTGACAGATTGAGACCGTGCAAGGAAAACAACTGGTTTGACAGAATAAGAAACAAGGCTAAATCGAGATTAACCTTTACTGAAGCGCTCTTGAAGCCGTCCCTTATTTCAGAGGAGCCGGTAAAGAGATTTTTCGATGAATTCTATGATGAAAAAAAGTTCGAAGATACAGAGATTCCCTTCGCCGCCGTAGCCCTCGATCTGGTATCCGGAGAAGATGTGATATTCAGGGAGGGGTTGATAAAGGACGCACTGAGGGCAAGCACGGCGATTCCGGGAATATTCCCGGCTGTAGAGATGGATGGCAGGTTGCTCGTGGACGGGGGCGTGACGGCCAATGATCCTGTACTCGCGGCGAGGGAACTTGGAGCCGATGTAGTTATCGGAATTATTTTCGGGTATGATCCCCGTCCGGTGGGAAGGCTTAAAAACTCTATGGATGTTATCCTGAGGGGTGACCAGCTCGCAAAGTTGAAACTATTCAGGATGCTGATAAGCAAGGCCGACTATGTTGTTGAGATAGATACCGGAGATATCCACTGGACAGATTTCGGAAGGCTCGAAGAATGCATAGAGATGGGATGTGAAGCCGCAAAAAGAAATGTCGACGGATTGCGGAAAGCTGCAGGCGGAAATTTCTTCAGGAGATATTTCAAGCTCGGATAGATCGCGGAAACCTTTATTACCCCAAGATCGTATGCGGCCATCCCGGCATTGAAAAACAGGCCGAATAGAAGCTCTCTGAACCGGCTTTCAGCTCGATTTCCATTGAAAAACAGCAGCAGGAACCATATAATAAACTTCATTATATATTTTCGATTGTAAATTATAATGAATGCCGGGATATTTTTCCCCCGGCTTGAGTTGTCCCCTGAGGATTGAAAGCTAAGATTTTCTTCAGTGTGAGAGTTTATATATCTCAGGTGAGAGGAAAAAGGCAGAAAAATGTATGAGTATATTCCCCTTCCTTATCAGTCACTCGATGAAAACGGCTGCTTCATAGATGTAAATTCCGCCTGGCTGGAGATGCTCGGTTATAAAAAGGATGAAGTTACAGGAAAAAATTTCGCCGGGTTTCTGCACCCGGAGACCAAACAGCAATTCTATAAAAATTTTACGGAATTTAAAGAATGCGGATATATTCACGACGCGCAACTTAGAATAAGACATAAAGAGGGACATTATCTATTTGTGTCCTTTGAAGGCCGAATTGGTCATTACCCGGATGGCCGCTTCAAACAGACATACTGTGTGATGAAGGATATCACCAGGCAGAAAGAAATGGAAAGCGCCTTGCTGGATAAGGAAAAGAGATGGCGCAGCTATGTTACAAAGGCACCCTACGGCATTTTCGTGGCTGACGGTGAGGGAAATTATATAGAAGTCAACCCGGCTGCCTCGAGGATTACGGGATATACTGAGGAGGAGCTCCTGAATATGAGTATCTATGATATCCTGCCCGCAGGAAGCATCGAAAAGGGGGTTTCCCACTTTCAGCGCCTGAGTGAAGAAGAATATTCCGACGAGGAGCTGCCCTTTTTAGATAAAAAGGGAAATCTCAAATATTGGCGGATATCAGCGGTCAAATTAAACCGGGGCCGGTTCCTGGGATTTACGCAGGAAACTACACGGCAGAGGAAAGCTGAGATGAAATTAAGGGAAAGTGAAGAGACATACCGCAATCTTTTTCATAACGCGCAGGTGGGGTTATTCAGGACGAAGATCGAGGACGGAACGATCCTGGAGAGTAATCAGCAGATGGCAAGAATGTTCGGTTACAGCAGCAGAGAGGAACTTATCGGCAGCTATATAACTTCTGAAAACTATGTTGATCCCAAAACAAGGGAAAGAATGGTTGAGGAGATCAGAAGGAATGGGAAAATTGATAATTTCGAGGCGAGGTTCTACCGTAAGGACGGTTCAATTTTTTATGCCAGATACTCCGCGAAGATATATCCCGATGAAGGCTGGATAGAGGGGGTTTGCGAGGATATCACCGAGAGAAAGAGGGTGGAGGAGAAGCGCGATGAACTTCAGTCACAGTTGATACAGTCTACAAAGATGGAATCTGTAGGACGGCTCGCGGGCGGAGTGGCGCACGATCACAATAATATGCTGGGCGTCATTCTGGGATACACTGAGTTGATACTTGGAAAGCTCAAGCCGGACGATCCCCTCTATAGAGATCTGTTAGAAATTCAGAAAGCAGCTGAACGGTCAAGAGATATTACCAGGCAGCTTCTTGCTTTTGCCCGTCAGCAGACTATTGATCCTGTGGTTATGGGGCTGAACGATACAATTGAGGATATGCTTAAGATGCTCAGGCGTCTCATAGGCGAGAATGTGGAACTGGTCTGGATGCCCGGGGAAGAGGCCTGGAATGTCAAGGCGGATAAATCCCAGGTCGACCAGGTTCTGACCAATCTCTGCGTAAACGCCAGGGACGCAATCGAGGGGACCGGCAAAATTATCATAGAGACAGCAAACACCTTCTTTGATGAAGACTATTGTGATAAACACGCCGGATTCACCGCGGGCGAATTTGTTATGCTGGCGGTAAGCGACGACGGCGTTGGTATGGATGGAAATGAGATCGACAATATCTTTGAGCCGTATTATACGACGAAAGCCCCGGAAGGTGGTACCGGTCTCGGGCTTCCGATGGTCTACGGCGTGATGAAGCAGAACGAAGGTTTTATTAATGTTTACAGCGAACGGGGAAAAGGAACGACTGTCAAGTGTTACTTCCCCAGGTATAAAGGTGAAGGGGGCAGAGTGAATGAGGAAAGCGCAGAAGGGGTCAGGGCCGGCAGGGGCGAGGCAATTCTCGTGGTTGAGGATGAAGAAAGTGTTTTGGAATTAATAAGGCTGCTGCTGGAAAAATCAGGCTACAGTGTTCTGTCCGCCGGCACTGCCGGGGAGGCTTTCGAACTCGCGGCGGAGAATGAGAATAAGATAAAATTGCTTCTATCCGATGTGATTATGCCGGAAATGAACGGGCGCGAACTGGCAGATAAGGTCAAGTCCATTTGCCCCGGCATTAAGATTCTGTTTATGTCCGGTTACACTAAGAATGTTATTGCCGAAAAGGGTGTATTGGATGAGGGGGTTAATTTTATTCAGAAGCCGTTTTCGAAAAAAGAGCTGGGTGAAAAGATAGGCCGGTTGCTGAGCGGGCGGTAGAGAACAGAAAACGGGAGAAAACCTGTTTGTTTTCCGGAGAGCACTTTTCTTGAAAGTGATCTTCTCCCCGGCATTTGAATTTAAAAAAAGGAGTTGAAAAAGAGTGTTTTTCGCGGATAAACCATACATTTCGGAATTTTTCAGGACCACTGTCCGGGACAACCCGATTCCCGTTGTAAATACCGATATGGCAAAGAAGCTCGGTCTTTACAGAGGGACGAACCTTGTAAGTGAAGAGGAAGCGGTTGAAATCTTCCGGAATTCCGATAACCCCTCCGTATATACTACATCTGAGAACTCAATAGGATGGATATCAAAACATCTGGCATTCAGCGGGCTGCCCGGTAAAATAGGTTTATTCAAGGACAAGATCAAATTCAGGCGACTTACTGAATCTGTCTTCCGGAAGCTGTTCTTCAGGGAGGTTCGAGCTGGAGATTTAGAAGAGATAAGGTTCGAGGATCTTCCTCTCCCATTTGTTATTAAACCGGCGGTCGGATTTTTCAGCATGGGTGTATATAAGGTTCCCACTCGTGAAGAGTGGGTAAAGACGATCGGTTTGATAGCAGAGGAGATAGAACAGCTGAAAGGGTTGTATCCGGAAGAGGTGTTGGATACGGGGTCATTCATTATCGAAGAATACGTTGAAGGTGAAGAGTTTGCCGTTGACGCCTATTATGATTCTTCGGGTGAAGCGGTAATTCTGGGAATCCTGAAGCATATATTTTCTTCAGATGACGATGTCAGTGACAGGGTTTATATAACATCAAAGGAGATTATCGAAGATAATATTGAAGAGTTCACCGATTTCGCCGGGAAGATAGGCCGGCTGGCCGGGGTAAAAAACTTCCCGGTCCATATCGAGCTCCGCAGGGACAGCAGCGGAGCTCTCCTGCCCGTTGAAGTAAACCCTATGCGTTTCGGCGCCTGGTGTACAACGGCGGATATTTCATATCTGGCATACCGGTTTAATCCATATCTGTATTATTACTCACGGAAGAGGCCTGAGTGGCCGCGCGTTCTGGAAGGAAAAGAAGGTAAGCTTTACGCTCTCATTGTGCTGGATAATTCAACCGGCACAGAGGGAGGCAGGATCACTTCTTTTGACTATGACAAATTGCTTTCAAGGTTTGAAAACCCGTTGGAGCTCAGGAAGATCGATTACAGGGAGTATCCGGTATTCGGTTTTCTGCTCACAGAAACAAGTGTTGACAATTTCGTCGAACTTGAAAGAATACTTGATTCCGATCTGAAAGAATTCATATCAACAGATTAAGAAAAACGGGGTAATTTCCCTGCCCTGTTTTCAGATCCTCTTTTTTCACCGTCGTCTCCCGCACGCTGACTTTCCAAGAAAGAGTCTCCTGCTGATAAAGAGTGAAGTCCGCTCCCCCTTTCTTTCCCCAGGCTCTTACTGCTCAAAAACACTTGAAGTATGATAATGGTTGTCTTACTATTACAAGGGTGTGTATAGTGACGGGGTTGAGAAGCGACCTGCGGAAAAGAAGGGATATAATGAGAAAAATTCTTATCCTGTCAATCATGGTTCTGATTTCAGTCTCATTTTTTAACTGCGAAGAAGATGTCGAGAGTCCGTATGACACAAGCGGCCAGCTCCCGGCGGTTACAATAATCAGACCGGCAGACAATGATTCTTTTACGTGGGGGGATACAATTCTCTTCGAAGGGGAGGGGGAAAATTATGAAGGGATCGATCTGGATGACAGTATGATGGTCTGGAGGTCCGACCGGGATGACACCATAGGCACAGGGACTGTATTTGAACGGGGCGATTTATCTGTAAACGTCCATAATATTACTCTCACCGGCACAGACAGAAGGGGAAGGATCAATTCCGATGATATTATAATTGAGGTGGCTGCCTGGCCGGAGCCCGAAGAGTATGAATTGATCACGGTTTCCGCCTCGTCCGGCTATCAGATGGGGTGGAGCGGCATAGACGCCGGAGAAGAGCCTGTTCATACGGTATCATTAAGTGGATTTTTGGTCGGTAAAAATGAAGTCCCCTATTCACTCTGGGCTGACATTAAAGCCTGGGCTGAATTGAACGGATATTCCTTCGGGAATGAGGGCAGCCGGGGATACGGAAGCAGCCCGACAGATCAAGATCCTGTAACATATATAAGCTGGGCCGATTGTATTGCCTGGTGCAACGCCTATTCGGAGAGGTTGGGACTGACCCCTGTGTATTATACCGATTCTGAGAAAGAATCACTCTATAAAGATTCATCGGAAGAAGAAGATATAGATAATAACTGCGTGGATTGGAGCGCGGACGGCTTCAGGCTTCTCACCGAAGCGGAGTGGGAATACTCGGCAAGGTATATAAATGGTACCGATATCTCGTCCGGAGCC
>CAZKNG010000073.1:0-11666 GCA_964554125.1 uncultured bacterium
TGACTCTCGGCGGGCTCGCTCTGGGCGCCGGGATGCTTGTGGATAACTCTATTGTAGTTGTAGAGAGTATTGTAAGAAACATAGAATCCGGGACGGGGATAAAAGACTCTGCCGCAAGGGGCACCGCCCAGGTGAGCGGAGCCATTACGGCGGCAACCATAACGACTATCATCGTCTTCCTTCCTATTGTCTATATTCACGGCGTCGCGGGAGAACTCTTCAAAGACCAGGCGCTTACGGTTGCCTTCTCTCTAGTTTCCTCTCTTGTAGTAGCCGTCCTCGTTATCCCCATGCTGAGTATCAAAACACTTAAAGCCCGCCCCGCCGGCGCTATAGCTCCTGAAGAACGCTTCTTAAAATACGGAAGGTTTCTCTCACGTGTCCTTAAGAAACGCTGGATAGTAATAGGATGCTCCGCCCTTATTGTCGCCTCGGCAGCCCTTCTTGTCCCAGTGGTTGGAAACGAATTCATCCCAGACACTAAAACGAATGAATTTTCCATAAATCTTAAGCTTCCATCGGGCACGGAGCTTAAACGCACCGCGGGAACGGTAGAAGAAATAGAGGATATCACCCGCGCCCTCTTCGGTGATGAAATAGAGATGATATACAGCGTGGCAGGGCCTGTTGACCAGATAAGATCCGAGGCCGCGGCTGTCTTTCAAGACGAGAACACCGCGACTGTAAAAATAATTCTGAAAAATAAGCATAAAACCGGCAGCCGGGTAATGATAGACCGCCTCAGCCGGGAACTTTCGGGGACAGCCGGCATGGATGTTCAATTTGTGGAAGACAAATCTTCACTTCAGTCCATACTGGGCACAGAGTCCGCCCCCGTTGTAATTGAAGTAACAGGTGACAATCTCAGCCGCCTGAAATCTATCACACGGGAGATAAAAGAAAATCTTCAAACAAATAAAGATCTGTTCAATATAGAAACTACATTCGAAGGGGGGCGCCCCGAAATTGAGATTCATATAGACCGGACTCGCGCGGGTCTCTACGGGATCGGGATAGACGATATCACTACGCAGCTTAAAAACAGGCTTATGGGCAAAACAGCCGGAAGCTGGAACAATAACGGCGCTAAAAAGGATATAACAATAAGGTTTCCTGAAAGCTCCGCCGGCGAACTTGATAATTTCTACATCAATAAAAACGGAAGCAAAACAGTTCTCAGTGATATCTCCACTCTGGTTAAAGGATACGCCCCAGAGGAAATAAACAGAAGGAACCAGAAAAGAACCGGTATGGTTTCAGCTTATTACAAGGAAGGAAGAACCTTTGATAAAGTAATTGGTGAAATCGAGGAACAACTGAGCTCGCTTAAGCTGCCGGCCGATTATGCTATAGAACTTCTCGGAGAGGAGAAAAAAAGGAGAGATTCTTTTGAAAACCTCAAATTCGCCCTCCTTCTATCTATCGTTCTCGTCTACATGGTCCTTGCTTCCCAGTTTGAGTCACTGACAAAGCCCTTTTCGATCCTTCTTACGATCCCCCTAGCCGGAGTAGGGGTTGTAGCTATATTCCTGGCTGCCGGAAAACCATTAAGTATCATGGCGTACATAGGCATAATAATGCTCGCGGGCATAGCGGTAAACGATTCGATAATACTTGTAGATACTATTAACAGAATAAGAAGGGCCGGAAGCGCCAAGGAGCCCGCTATAATAAAAGCCGCGAGGCAGAGAATACGCCCTATTATCATGACGAGTGCGACTACAATACTCGCGCTTCTACCCCTCACCCTGGGATTCGGCGAAGGCGCGGCTCTAAGAGCCCCTATGGCTCTGGCTGTTATAGGAGGTCTGGTCACATCAACAATATTAACTCTTGTTGTCATCCCATGTGTTTACTACGTTCTGGACAGAAGTGAATGATTACGGGCAATTTCATAATCAACCGCAAGACACTTATCAGCATGATATTCATAGGGCTGGCTATGCTAGGTGTGATCTCCTATTCACATCTGCCGCTTGAGCTTTTCCCCGACATCGAACTCCCTTTTCTCATAATACAGGTTAACAGTTTTCAGCAGTCAGACCCGGAAACGATAGAAAAGGAAGCTATAATCCCGCTCGAGGGAGCCGCCGGGTCGCTCGAAAAGATCGACAGCATCGAAAGCTTCGCTGACCAGGGAAGAGGAACTGTATTTATATATTTTAAAAAGAACACAAACCTCAAATACGCCTACCTCAAACTCTTAGAAAGGGTAAACGAGACAAAATCCGATCTTCCTCCAACCTATTTCGTCAACGTTGTAAGGATAGACACCGAACAGATGGCTAATAGATTTATGACTCTTCAAGTAAGGGGTAAGTCGAATGTAGACCGGCTTCGCGAAATAGCAGACAGAGAGATAGTGCGCGAACTGGAGAGCATTGACGGAATATCCAATGTGGAGGCTTCCGGAGGCAGGAAAAGATCCGTTAACATAGCACTCGACACTGATGCCTGTGAAACTTACGGGATCACCCCCGCGAAGGTAAATTCGCTGATCTCAGAAAACAGCCGGGGAAACCTCTTTGTTGGAAATGTAAGAGAAAATGGCCGGTTCAAGGCGGTCAAGGTACACTGCGAATATTCAAGCGTCCTGGATCTGGAAAATATAGTAATCAACTCAGACGGCCCCCTTCTGCTTAAAGATGTCGCGGATATTTCATTCGGCAAGAAGGATATATCTTCAATAAGCCGCGTAAACGGTAAATCGGCCGTAACAATACAGCTTGTTAAAGACTCTCAGGTCAACCTTATAGAACTTTCTGACCACACCCGCTCAGTGATAAAGAGATTAAATAAAAACTTGAAAAATAAAGAGATCGAAATTGTAATCCAGAGCGATACAGCCGAAGGAATGAAAAGTAATATCAATCAGATCATCCGCCTTGCTCTCATAGGAGGCATCCTTGCCGTAATTATCCTGTGGGTTTTCCTGAAGAATATCAGGCTGGTCCTTATTATAGCCATAGCGATACCTGTCTCGATATTTACGGCGCTTAACTTCTTCTACGCCTTCGGGATATCGATAAACAGCCTCACCCTTGTAGGCATGGCTCTCGCAATCGGCATGTTACTTGATAACAGCATAGTTGTCCTCGAGAATATCTATCGCCTGGCATCTGAAGGTAAAGCTTTGACATCAGCCGTCCTGGGTGGAGTAAAAGAGGTCTGGAAATCGGTAGTCGCCGGAACATTGACAACTATAACAGTTTTTCTTCCCTTTCTATTCTCACAGAATTTTCTGATCAGTGTGATTGGAAAACATACCGGAGTTTCCATTATATCAACCCTTCTGATATCACTTATAGCGGCGCTTGTACTTATACCGATGACCGCTCATATCATCTTAAAACGAAGTGGGTTCAAGAAGAGTCATCAGTTCAGCGTCGTCTCGAGAAAGAACCGTCTTATTGAAATTTATAACGTTCTTCTTAAATCCTCGTTCAGATATCCGGCCAGAGTAATCGTATCCGCTGTCGTACTATTCTTTATAAGCCTTCTCTCTGCTCTCGCTCTCAGCGTTAACGTAACAGAAGAGACAGAAGCTGAAAGTTTCAATATTTACGTAACTATGCCGGCCGGCGCGACTCTCGAATCGACCGACAAGGCGGTCTCTGAGCTGGAGAAGAGGCTCGAGGGACTTGAAGAAATGGAGGATTTAATCTGCGAGATAAAAGAGGAAGAAGCTGTTCTTACTATCAACCTGAAAGATGATTATTACAACCTCAGAAACCGCGATATCGAATCTGTAAAAAATATCGTAAATGAGAGAACAGGGGATTTTAAAGCCGCCGATATAAGCTTCGAACAACCTCGTTCCAGCGCGCGCTACCGGGGAGGAAGAGGAGGGCGTATGGGAGGAGCAATTCAAAATATGTTCGGCCTGGGAAGCCCTCAGGAGAAAGTAGTAATAAGAGGGGGCGACTACGATAATGTTAAAAGGTTAGCAGAAGATATCGAATACTACCTCGAAGATCTATCCTCTGTAAACAGAGCGAGCATGAATATCTCAGAGGACAGCCCTGAGATCCATCTCAGATTCGACCCCCGGCTCCTTTCCTATTACGGAATCAACGCAAATCAGATCATGTCGGAACTCCGTTCATTCCCAAGCGAGGTAGAATCACAGGTCTCATTTAAAAAGAACGACGAGGAATATGACATAATTATCACAAAGAGTGGTCAAGCGGAAGAAGATAAAGGAGTTGACGATCTGAGGGAAATTATTGTAGTTGACAATAACGGTCTATCTCACAAAATAGATGAACTCGCGAATCTAACCTATTCATACGGAAAACCTACAATAAGCAGAGTCAATCAGGAAAAACAGATCGAAGTAACGTACAATTTTCTCTCCGAAGTTAACGACTCGCGCAAGCTGCTTGAATCTTCCAGGCAGGAAGTAGACAATCTCATCGCGGGACTTAACATCCCTCCCGGAATTGCTGTCGAAGTGGAGCACCAAGAGAACGACTACAGTGAATATATATATCTTATCGGAGCGGCATTTATCCTTATCTATATGATCCTGGCGTCGATCTTTCAATCTCTCACAACACCTGTTGTTATAATGTTCACGATACCGCTTGCCGCCACCGGAGCGCTATGGCTGCTTATCTTCACCGGCACATCAATCCTGAACGCCTACACACTTACAGGTCTTCTGATACTGCTTGGCGTTGTGGTAAACAACGGGATCATACTCATAGATTATTCTCTCATACTCAGAAGACGCGGTTTCCGGTACTCGAGAGCCCTTATGACAGCCGGACAAGCGCGAGTGAGACCTATCCTTATCACAACTATTACAACAATCGTAGCTATGATCCCTCTCGCTATGGGAAGATCGGAAGAAACCAGCCTCGTAGGCGCCCCCTTCGCTATCGCTATAATAGGCGGCCTTTCCTTAAGCGCGCTTTTCACCCTCATATTTATTCCTGTCGTATTTTCCGGATTGAGAAAATCCCTTAAATGGATAATGTCACGCGCCATGTGGCTGAAGCTCTTACAACTCTCCCTCTTTATAATATCCGGCCTCTATATTTACGCCAGAGTCGAAAATACTCTCTGGAGGATGATCCTCCTCTTCTCGGCGGTAATGATAATACCCTCTGCCGCGTGGTTTATTACAAACAGCTTGAAGAGAGCAAAATCCGAGTATATATCCGATGATGAACCTATAGTAATTAAGATACGAAACCTCACCAAGATATATCAGCACCCCTCAAAGTTCGTCCGCGAATGGAACAAGGGTAAGGAAAGGCGTCGAAAGGAACAGGGAGAAATGGAAAGTAGATCACGGCTCGATTTCAGAACCCTCTTCTGGCAACTGCCTCTGCTCAGCTTTCTTGTCTATTTCGTATATTTCTACCTTCACAGCTCTTTCTGGCTCTTTGCCCTTTCGATACCTGTCTATCTGTTCATCCTCTTTATCTGGAGGCGGGTTTCGCCGTATTTAACAAGCGCGGAAAGAAGAAAGATGAGCAAAAATGGGAAAACAAAAACCGTAAAGATTGCCGGGATAATAATTTTCTGGTTTATACCCCTATTTAATCTCCTCATCTTCTTTTTCACATTCGATGATCTCGCGACTGTAATCTTTATCGCGATAATCTGGTACGCGGCCCTCGCCATCTATCACGTTTCAAAACGTCTGCGCGAAGAAAAGATCAATACGGCGCGTATTACTGGAAGATTCAGCCGGGCAAGGCGTTTTATTTACCGCTTCGTTCAGAATGTGCCCCTGATAGGTAAGAGGAAGAACCCCTTTCCGGCCCTATTCGGTGTATCTCTTGAGATAGAGAAGGGGATGTTCGGACTCCTCGGTCCAAACGGAGCCGGCAAGACAACACTTATGCGCATCATCTGCGGAATTCTCGATCAATCATACGGAAAGATTACAATCAACGGTTTCGACACACTCGAAAAACGGGAAGAACTTCAGGGATTGATAGGATATCTCCCTCAGGAATTCGGGCTTTATGAAAATATGACGGCAGTGGATTTCTTAAACTACCAGGCAATCCTCAAAGGTATAACAGATCCTGACCGGCGTAAAGAGATTGTTCAGAGGGTGCTTTCCGCCGTCCACATAGAGGAAAGAAAAAATGATAAAATAAGCACATTCTCGGGCGGCATGAAGCAGAGAGTGGGTATAGCTCAGATACTTCTTCATATGCCGCGTATTCTGGTCGTGGATGAACCGACTGCCGGTCTGGATCCAAGGGAAAGAATAAGGTTCAGAAATCTCCTGATGGAGCTGAGCAGAGAAAGAGTTGTTATCTTTTCAACGCATATTATAGAGGATATAAGCAGTTCCTGCAGCAAGGTGGCGGTCCTGGATATGGGAAAACTCCTCTATCTGGGAAAACCGGCCGATATGACAAAGAAAGCTTCGGGAAAGGTCTGGCAGTTTAAGGTGGAGCCGGAAGAATTCGAAGAAATAAACAGAGAGTTAAAAGTTATCTACCATACCCGCGACGGAGGAAAGATAAAGGTCAGGTGCCTGAACGATAGAAGACCCTCAGAGGAAGCTATTGAAGTAACGCCTACACTCGAAGATTCATATCTTCTGCTTTTAAGAAAAGAGGAAGAAATTGAAACAGCTTGATATAATAAGAAGAACAAAAAAGATTTTGAATCTGATTATCAAATATTCCAGCTATAATCTTAAGATTATCTTCGCTGATAAGTTCAAATATTTTATTCTTGCCGCTTTCATCTTCTTTCTTGTAGTAACGGCAATCATATTCTTCAGTTCAGATTCTTACCCGGATTCAGGTTCTGTCTTCAACCTGCTTCTGTTTCCCGCGATCCTGCTTATCTTCTACCCCGCCGTCTTCGGCCTCCAGAACGATATAGATACGGGCATGATAGAAGTACTCTTTGCCATCCCCAACTACCGCTACAGCGTCTGGCTTGTAAGACTGATTCTAATGTATGTTATCACAGCGGGTATCGTCACCGTGCTCGCACTATTAAGCGCTGTAATAATAGTGCCGGTACCGGTAATAAGCATGGTCTGCCAGATCATGTTCCCCGTTTTCTTTCTAGGAAGCCTCGCCTTCCTGCTCTCGAGTCTTATAAAGAACGGAAACGGCACGGCCGTTGTAATGGTCATAATAGGGCTCGCCCTGTGGGTCTCCGCCGGGTGGCTGCATCAGAGCAAGTGGTTTCTGTTCTTAAATCCCTTCTCGCCCCCGACGGATATGAGTGAATCAGTATGGTCCGACATAGTGTTTAAGAACAGGATCTACATGGTCACAGGAGCGGTTATAAGCATCCTCGCGGGACTGTTCAACCTGCAGGAAAGGGAAAAGTTTGTGTAGGGGAACTGATTTATAAATAGGGTAATTTTTTCCCACCTGAAATAGAAAGCGGTCTTGACAGTTGAGACCACTTCAGAAAAATCCATTTCCAAGCATCACTAAATCAAGCCGCTTTTTCCATGTCAGTCTGAATTCTGTTCTTCTGAGTTCTTCAGAGACTCCAATAACTCCGCGTCAGCTAAGTCTTTTGTTTTTCCCGAGGCCCTCTTGTTTAGAATAAGATCGTCAATTAATGGAATCCGCACATCGATTCCTTCAATTTTCAAAGGGATGGACCGTTCATAGACTTCTTTAAACTGAAGCCCCGATAGTGTAGTAATTATGTCGATTCGCCTTGGAGCAACTCCAATCTGAAAAATGGTTCCATCTGCCTGAAGGTCTTCCCTTGTTAAATTATGCAGAGGAGAACCGAAACGGCGGAGTGCCCGCAGCACGGCATCAGCATTCTCCGGTGACGGCATAACCCAGATGTCAATATCCATGGTGGCCCGGGGATAACCATGAGCCGCCATAGCATAAGCTCCAACGAGAAGAAATTTAACATTCTCTTTGGATAAGGCGCGTAACATTTCTTTGTAGTCTTCGTTCAGCATCGTATTCTTTGCTGAGAGACGTTATCTCTCTTGTCAGAATCCATACAAGTTTAATGCGGTCAGCCGGATTGCCGGGAACAAAATCGTCATTTCTGATATCCGACATCCGGTATAAAGATGTTTTTTTTCTATCCATAACTTTATTATACCAGCTCTAATCATTAATATCAATCGGATAGCTGTGCAAAATAAACAGGAATAGACATTGAAAATAAGCGCCTATAAACAGATAAACCGGCTGGCAGGTTTAACACTTGATTCTGGATATTCCCTCAGCGCCTGTCACGCACAGAGAGCACTTTACCCCGCCTGGGCGTCAGGATTTCTTCTTCCAACGCAATGTCCCATTTCCGTACACAGGCCTATACCGATTCCAGTATCAGGCCTCGATCGCCCTTAGCAGTTCGAGCGCTACCATGTTCTCGAAAAGCGCTGCCGGATCGTCGCGGTAGAGTTTGCGTGGAAGGTTATAACGTGGAGGTGGTGGATCGCTGTGCTTCCAGCCGATGTGCCGTAGCATCTTATCAATCACCACAGGGTCTGTGATTAGGGTTTTCGTAAGTATATGATACACCGGCGGTATGGCAGATTACTTCGGGACGGTATAACAGATAAGAAAAAGGGGGCTTGAACAAGCCCCCCTGGTTCTCGAAAATATTCGCCTGGATCACGCCTTATGGCTTTTCGGAGCTTTCAGTAAAAGAGCTATCACTGCAGCCACTATACATGATATACCGGCGATAATAAATGGTGTTGTCCAGGCGCCGACATCTCCGCCCTGCGCCGCATCCTTGAAGTACCCGGCGATCTGCGGCCCGGCTATACCGGCCACTCCGTAAGCCAGAAACACCCATCCGTAGTTGGTGCCGACGTTCCTGTTACCGAAGAAGTCCGCCGTTGCGGCCGGGAACAAAGCGAAATTTCCACCGAAATTGAAGCCGATGATCGAGGCTCCGATAATCAGGCCAACCTCGGAAGCTCCCATCTTGAGGAAGAACATCATTACAATCCCCTGGAAGAGGCACATCAGAAATAGAGACATCTTACGCCCGATCCTGTCCGATATGGTTCCCCACGCGATCCTTCCCAGACCGTTAAGGATTGCGTACCAGGCCATCGCTGTTCCTGCGATTACTCCGGCTGTCTGAGCGTCCGCGGCGGCTCCGCTGCTCTGCAGAGCGTCTATTCCGAACAGTCTTATGCAGTAGATTACCATCAGCCCGGCAAGGCCGGAACCGACGAACATCAGCCAGAGGAAATAGAACTGCGGGGTTTTGAGCATCTCTCCGCTTGTGAGGTCGACAGTTCCTGCAGCCTTGGAGTCGCCAGAAACTTCCGGCGGCTCCCAGCCCTCAGGTTTGTAACCTTTGGGAGGATTGACCATGACCAGGGATCCTATGAAAATCAGCACGAAGAATACTATTCCGTATATGACGAAAACGCTCTGAACATCTGGCATGCCGAATATGCTGACCGTATTGAGCAGTCCGCCGAACCAGCTCCCTGCCAGCTTTACCCAGAGTGTTGCACCGAACCCGAAACCTGCAACCGCCAGTCCCGATATCATGCCTTTCTTATCGGGGAACCACTTAACACCTACCGCAATCGGCACAACGTAAGCGAGCCCTATACCTGCTCCGCCGATTATCCCTATGCAGATAAGCTGAGCAGCAAAGCTGCTTCCCAGGAATCCGCCCAGGACGTAACCGAGCCCCAGAACCGCTCCTCCGATCATCGCTATCGGTTTAGGGCCGACTTTAGCCTGCAACCTTCCCGCTATTACCATGACAACCGCAAAGGTCGCCAGCCCCGCCGAGAAAACCCAGGCCGCTTCCCTGGCGCTGAAACCGTAATCTCCGCCCACGGCCGTGATCTTGTTGGTAAAAACGCTCCAGGCGTATATGGCGCCCAGGCAGAGCTGGATCAGTATAGCTCCAACTACAACGATCCAGCGATTGAACACTTTCTGTTCTTCCATACTTAACCTCCCGTTATTAAATTAGTTTCTTAATTATCATTACTGATTCCGGTTGTCAATGTAAAATTCCCGGATACCCGCAATTAGTTCGGAATTCTGGAACCTCCCGCCCGGGTGCAAGATATCTGTGGAATAATTTTTCTCCTGCACCTATAATCGTTACAAATCGTAAATTTTTTATGAAAGGAGCTTGTGACATGCAAACTATCATACCTTTAAAGTTTAGATTGACGGGAGTATTTTTTCTCCTTCTTTCACTGCTTCCCGCCGCGTTGACGGCGGGGGGAGAAATCCTCTCGGCTGAAGATGCAACTAAAATAAAGAGAAGCTATAACGCACGGATAAACCCCGACGGCGGTTCGATAGCTTATACTGTATATTTTCAGAGAGAGCCAGGAGATGAACCGGGTAGTGGTTACAGGGAACTCTACCTGGTCTCAACGGAAACCGGAAAGGTCCGTCCCTTTATCACCGGCAGGGTTAATGTCAGTTCTCCGCGGTTCAGTCCGGACGGCTCAAGAGTCGCTTTCCTCATGAAGCGTGGAGAAGGAGCAAAAAGGCAGGTCTGGGTTATACCGGTCGACGGAGGCGAATCGGCTCGGGCAACCGATTCTGAAACAGGGGTTTCCAGCTTCAGGTGGCATCCCTCCGGAGAAAAGATAGCCTACGTTGCCACGGAGCCTGAAACCGGGATCGAAAAAACTCTTGAAGATAAAGGGTATCGATTTATCTATTTCGAGGAAAATCTCAAAGACAGGAATATATTCATTTGCGACGTTGATACGGGGGGAAAGCCCGCCGAGGCAAGACAGATAACCGAGGATGTTGTGGTGTGGGGAATCGAGTTCAGCCCGGACGGGAAGAAGCTGGCAGCCGCAATATCACCGCTGAACCTGGTCGATCACCGCTATATGTTCAAGGATATCCACCTTGTCGACGTTGAATCGGGCGAGATGAAATCGGTTACTTCACATGAGGGTAAGATGGGGAATTTTGCTTTCAGCCCGGACGGTTCGAAAATAGCATACGCAGCCTCTCTGGATCTGAAGGACCACGCTGTAAGCCAGGCTTATGTGATAGATGCAGATGGGGACGATCCCGTCAATCTCACCCCTGCCGGTTTCAAGGGGCATATTACCTCGGTGGGTTGGAAAGACAGTGAGACAGTGGTTTACACCGCCGCCGAAGGTGTCTGGAACACTCTGAATACGGTAAGGTCCGACGGGAAGAACCGAAAGAGAGTTCTTGACGGTAAAGATATCGGTCTGGTTTTCCGTACCCCTCATTATACCGGTGATTTCGAGCACTTTGCCCTGGTATGCAGTTCTCCGGAGATCCCGGGGGATATTTTCTATTGGAAGAATGGAGATAAAGGACCGGAGAGGATGACCGAATTCAATCCCTGGATCGAGGATCGTAAACTGGGCGAACAGAAGGTAATACGTTATGAGGCGCGTGACGGGCTGGAGATTGAAGGTATTCTGGTTCACCCTGTCGGCTACGATGAAGGCAGGAGATACCCCCTCGTCGTTTCGGTTCACGGCGGCCCGGAATCTCACTACACCAACGGATGGCTCGGGAGTTACTTTAATCCCGGCCAGGTACTGGCCGGAAGAGGCTACCTGGTCTTCTACCCCAACTACCGGGCCAGCACAGGTTACGGTACCGATTTCGCGCTCGGCGGGTATCAGGACGCCGCCGGGAAGGAATTCGACGATATCGCCGACGGCATAGATTTTCTGGTCGAAAAGGGGCTGGCGGACCGTG
>CAZKNG010000074.1:0-11610 GCA_964554125.1 uncultured bacterium
CCACTACACTCGCGCTGTTATCTTCCTCCGTTATTAATCTTACCGCTTCTACTTTGAACTCCTTGCTGTATCTATTCCTGTTTTTCATCGAACACCTCCAACTATATCTAATTTAACATAGCTTTTCCAAGTGTCCAAGAAAACGGGGGAGGTTCAAATGATGAGTCAAAAGTCGAGAAGGAAAAAGAAATAGGTAACGATGCTAAAGCCCTACAGCTCAGTTTTGAATTAGGTGCTGGAACTTCGAAAACCTCTTATACCAGAGACTCTAATGATTGGGATGACAGCAACTTCATGTACGATATTTCTTTTGCGGGAACCTACAGGATAATCAGGGGAAATAGCATGACAGCTAATCAATATGAATTATCGTTTTATGCTTCTGTTGGGGCCAGTATGGTTAGTTCGAACCATGAATTCTTTGATTGGGATTCAATACGTTTGCTTGGATTAATTGCCCCGGAGTTCGGTTATCGCTTTCCACTTGGGGAACAAATGATGATCAGGCCATTTTTCTCCTTTGGACCAGGATTGTCAGTAATTGATAATTATTTAAGCGATGATCATTTAAATCTGGTTTGGGTCCCGCGTATGGGGGTTGAGATTCAACGAAAGCCTAATGCCGTTTCGCTTATTATAGGATTAAAAAAGATAATAAGGAGTATAGATAATGATTATTTTTATGGAAGTGCCAGTATGAGCGAGGATAATGATCTATGGTTTATAGGGTTGAGGTTTAAGATATAAGCATGGTTGTATTTTTTTTAAAAGGAGGACTAATATGAGAAACAAGGCATTACGTTCCGTTATAATTGGGGCGGTTTCCTGTTTTGTGCTTTTCTCTCTTGGTTGCTCTGCCGTAAATATGCCGAGTTCCGGTGGAGTTGTACCTGGGATGTTGGTAAATAATTCCACAGTACCCGCTGCGCTGACTGCCAATGATGTGTATACTGCAAACCCAGACAGTTTTGTTGTAACAGGTATGGTTGAGGGGGTTTCTAATTCTGGAAATATACTCGGGCTATTTTCATTCGGTGATAGTGGTTATCGGAAAGCGATTGATAATGCTAAAACTAAGGCTAACGCTGATGGTTTAATAAATTGTGTTTGTGATATTAAGACATCTTCGTTTCTAGGTATATATGCTAGTTCAAAAACTGTGGTTAGAGGGCTGGCTATAAAAAGGAAACATTGATATATAATTTTTGTAGCTATTCTTCTTCCGGAATTAGTGCTGGATACTGTTTTTAGGACCAGTATAATTTGATTATAACTATCGTTTTAGTCCTAATACCTAAGTAGTGCAAAACTCCTGTCCTTTGCTGAAGAAACAAGCAGTAAGATGTGGAGTAATAACATATAAAGCTACTGTTATTACATGGGGGATTATTACATAAATTACTCTTTAAAAGCGGGGACACTTTATATAGAGCATTTCCGTTTTACCGTAAATCAAGAGATCCGGGTTCCCTATATATCAGCGCAAAAGTATCAGTTTGATAGAGGATTTATTCCCCGAAGCGGTCATTCTGCAGAAGTAAGCGCCGCTCGCTACAGGTCTTCCGCTGCTGTTCAGTCCGTTCCAGCGTACTTCGTGCGTTCCCTCTTCGACTATCTTCTCCTCGAGGAGCTGTTTTATCAATCTTCCCGTTACATCGTATAGATTTATGCTCACGGGGCCCTTAGTGCTTACCCTGTACATAATATTAGTGCTGGGATTGAAAGGGTTGGGGTGTGAACCTATCAGACCTGAAGGGGACGGCGTTCTTCTGTTATCTTCAGTGTCCGCGGTGTAAGAAGGTATTCCGCACAACCTTAAATCACGGCAGGTATTTCCAGCTGCATCTGTCATGCGCACTTCCAGAAGGTATGTCCCGGGTGTGAACCCTGTTGTGTCCCAGTATAGTGTGTCCTGAAGACCGCTTCCTGAAGCAGGTTTGCTGTCAACAATTATCCAGTTACTGCTGGAAGATGCTCCCGGTCTTAAGGAGCTCTGGAACATTTGATCCCCTCCGCCTCCTCCTTCCGGGGGAGAGACTTTGATATAGCCTGTGATTGTCGTAGGGCCGTCTCCTATTTTATAACCCTCTAATGTCGGCTGTCCCTTATCGTTTTCCCCCACACTATACTCGTTGTCGGCGGTAGATCCTCCGCCGTATGGATCCATAAAATCAAGTGAGTAGGAGATCCCCGCTACGTGGGCGTTTCCGACAACTGTTTCATAGAAGGTCGAGCCCTTTGAGCCGAGCGTCACCCAGTGGCCTATTGCCTCTTTCCCTCCATTTGTTGACACAGAATCGGTCAGTTTTAACATAACATCTTCCTCGTCCGCTTCGAACTCCCTGAACATCTCGCCTATATCGGAATAATTATTCGTGAGTTCTACTCCCGTTGTCCAGCCTTCCATTCCGTGATCCTTAATGTACTGTTTGATGCCGGCATACATTTTCTCCGGTTTAGTCCCCTTTACCGTGTCTGAGTTTTCTGTCTCCATTGTTTTGACGAGCTCTTTTGCTATATCAGACGGGCTCTGCTGGGGTTTGTTAGTATCTCCGCCGGGGTGTGCGAACTTGGGATATCCGTTTCGGGCGAAATAATCGAAACAGCTTGCCGCAGCCGTGGGCGCGCAAGCCACCGTATCAACGGCTGTTCCGAGTTTGAGCTGATCAACCGGGGTAAGGTCTCTGTGTTTCTCCGTAAGGGGGAAAAGAGCCAGCTTGACAGTATCCGGGTCTTCGTCGAGGTGCAGGCAGGTTACCGGGAATAAGCTGTCGGCGAAGAAGAGTCCGAGTGAATCTGGAGGCCAGACTATTATGGGTGAAAAGGGAGGGGTAGGGTCAACGGTTAATGTCAGAGAGTCGCAGAGATTCCCTTCCGGAGAATAGGCGCAGGCGCTGAACTCAATATCCTCGCCCGCCGGATCAAAAATGTTTCCGTCAAGATATCCCGTCCAGCCGTCTCCATCTCCGAGTGGATAAATTGTGCTGTAGCTTGTGGAGTTTCCGTCCATGTCCATCCAGAATTCAATAAAAGGTTCCGGTGTGTCGGCGTGGCGCCAGAAGAAAGATACGTATTCGGGATCAAAGTCGCCCGCTATACCCAAACTTACCTGAATCATTCCGGCCTCGTCCGGCTTCACTATATCCGATCCGTAATATGTGCTGATGTCTAAATACGGTTCCGGTTCGCTGTAAGGTATCATTTCCTCCTCCCAGTAGTGTATTTCACCTACGGGGTCACCCGCTGTATTGTGAAGAATAATCGGGCCGTTTGTGAGGAAATGTTTATCAAAAAGTGGGGGCATATCATCGATAATATCCTCTATATGCAACGGCGTATAATGTATAAGTGTGTCGCCGGGGAGGAGATCCGGAAGTTCGATTTTGGTGAATACATCGAAAAAACTCTCGGCGGGAAAATCGGTGCCGGGATCTATCTCAATGGATTGACCTATTGTAGGTAATTCTCCGTCAAACAGTTTTATTCTGCCCAGTTCGGGATTAAAACCGGTAAGGTTAGTTGTGTCCCTTTCTGATTCTGTGGTTCCCGGTTCGAGTTCTGTCCATTCCAGTTCTAAGGGACCTGATAGCGAGAGGGTATCGACGGTGAAGAGCTCATAGAGTTCAAGCGCTATTTTAACGTTTATTTCGACAGTCTCAGACTGCGAATTAGCGGCAGACGAAAATATAAAAGTAAAAATCATAAAAAAAGCCAAAAATAAAGCGCTAATTTTTTTCATTATCTTCTCCCATAGATAAACCATAAACCTCTTATTTCATATTATTATAACATATATATATTATTTATTAAATAATAAATTTTAATAACCGCCACTTAGATATATGATTACGGTGTTGTCGGAATAATCCTATAAGGATCGATAGATGGTGAACCCAAACTTTTATTCCCTTGATATATCCCTGCCGATTATTTTTTCCACGTCATCTATCTTTCCTGTCAAACGGCCGGTTGCCCCTTTTCTGTCATCGATAGTGATAGATGTAAGAACTCTGCCGGCAGCATCTTTCATCAAGTTGTGGCAGTCCATAATCAGGGAGATTACCTCTTCCTGAGTTCCTTCTACCGTGGTGTTCATCGCGCCCATACGGTAAGGCAGGCCCGACTCGTCGATCAGTGAAATGATTTTCGCGACATATTTACTGAGGCTTTCTCCGACTCCAACCGGCGCTACGGAAAAACTGGCCAGCATATTTATTGCCCCCTTTTCTGTTAAAAAGTTTTTATGATTAAAATTCTCTTTACTATAATTAATAGCAGCACCGGCCCTTTTTTTCCATTATCTTATCAAACTTTTTTTCTATGGCGGGCTTGATGGAATATCAATATTCAACCCGCCGGAAGAGTACTCCTGAGCCGGCTATCTGTTGAACCAGGGTCACAGGCTGATGATTTTCTCTGACTTCTTGACGCGGGCTCAAAGTTGATATAGCATAAAGGTCTGATATATTTAATTGAGTTTCACTCTTGAACTATTTGGATTTATCGCCGTTTCGTACTTTCCGGGCAGGAGAGTCTAACAGGTATTGTTTAGAGATCTTTGATTGGTAAAGGAGAAGATATGTTTAGTACCAAGACATACAGGGACCGGAGAAATGGACTTAAAGAGAAGGTGGAATCGGGGGTTATTCTCCTTCCGGGAAATAATGATGCCCCGATGAATTATCCGGCTAATACCTACCATTTCCGTCAGGACAGCTCCTTTCTTTACTATTTCGGAATAGATGAGCCGGGTCTTACGGGTATTATTGACATTGATAATGATGAAGAAATTATATTCGGCGATGATGTTGCCATCGAGGATATTATCTGGACCGGGCCTCTTCCTAAGCTTGCCGGTAAAGCTGAAAAGGCGGGTGTAGCGAAGACAAAACCCTCATCTGAATTGAAAGATACTATACTTGGGTTTATCAAAAATGACAGGGATATTCATTATCTGCCTCAGTACCGCGCGGAGACAGTCCTGCGGATTGAAGATCTGACGGGGATAGAGCATTCTTCCGTTAATAATTCAAGCAGCGAAAAACTGGCAAAGGCTGTTATTTCCCAGAGGTCTGTTAAAACTGAAGAAGAGATAAAAGAGATAGAAAAGGCTCTGGATATCAGTTATCAGATGTATACTGCCGCGATGAGTTTGATCAGGCCGGGGATCTACGAACATCAGGTCTGCGGAAAGGTTCATGGAGTAGTGCTCGCGAACAACAGCCATTTGTCTTTTCCTTTCATCTTCTCTGTGCACGGCGAAACACTTCATAACCATTCCTATGATAATATTATGGAGGAGGGAGATTTAGTACTTATGGATTCAGGCGCCGAATCCCCTCTCCATTACGCGAGCGATATAACAAGAACGATGCCCGTAAGCGGTAAATTTACCGGCAGACAGAAGGATATATACAATATAGTGCTAAAGGCTCAGCTTGACGCGATTGAAATGATGAAGCCCGGGGTTCTAAACAGGGATTGCCATTTAAGGGCTGCTAAGACTATAGCGGAAAACCTCAAAGAACTGGGTTTGATGAAAGGTGATCCCGATGAAGCGGTGGCGGCCGGGGCCCACGCTCTGTTTCTACCTCACGGCCTGGGGCATATGATGGGCCTTGATGTTCACGACATGGAAGGGCTTAATGAAGATCTTGTCGGGTATGACGAGAATGTTCGCAGAAGCAAGCAGTTTGGACTGAGCGCGTTGAGACTGGGAAGGAAGCTGCAGCAGGGATTTGTGCTTACCGCCGAGCCCGGCATCTATTTTATCCCGGAATTGATAGATCGCTGGAGGGAAGAAAATAAGCTGGAGGAATTCATCAATTATGATGAGGTTGAAAAGTACCGCGGTTTCGGCGGTATTCGTATTGAAGATGATGTTCTTATAACCGGCGGCGGCCATAGAATCCTGGGCGAACCTATAGCCAAGACTATTGAAGATGTTGAAAGCTGGTGCGCAAAGTAAAGACAGCTCCGCTGAAACTCAAGCTGCCGGGTAGTTCCGCGGGGATATCTATGACGACCCTGTATCGCTGAAGGTGTTTATCCTCCCCGCGAAGTTATATCTAAAGCCGCAAGATAGTAAGACCTGATCTTACCTTGCGGCATAAAGTTCTATTATTCTCAGAACTACTTCAACGGCTTTTTCCATCGCTCTTACCGGAACGTATTCGAATCTGCTGTGGAAATTATGTCCTCCAGCGAATAGATTTGGTGTGGGAAGCCCCATGTAGGATAGTCTGGCGCCGTCAGTTCCTCCTCTTATAGGCGCCTTAATAGGTTTTATTCCGGAATCGATCATCGCTTTTTCGGCTGTCTCTACTATATGCATAACAGGTTCGAGTTTCTCCCTCATGTTGAGATATTGATCTTCGAGATGCACATCTACTCTTCCTTCGCCATGTTTCTGATTGAGGAAGTCTCCGATCCCGCGGGCGAGCTCTTTTTTCGCTTCAAATTTTTCCATGTCATGGTCTCTTACGAGGTAGGAGAGTTTTGTTTCTTCCACGTCGCCAGCTACACTGATAAGATGGAAGAACCCCTCCCTTTTTTCCGTGTAGAAAGGTGTTTGTTCGACGGGAAGCATGGAGTTGTACTCCATCGCTATCAGCGCGGAGTTTACCATTCTGTTTTTAGCGTATCCGGGGTGAATATTGCGCCCCTTAACTGTAATTACAGCCTTGGCGGCGTTGAAATTTTCGAATTCGAGTTCGCCGAGCTTTCCTCCGTCAAGTGTGTAGGCAAAATCAGCGCCGAACTTTTTAACGTCGAAGTGATCTGTCCCCTTCCCTATTTCCTCATCCGGCGTGAAAGCTATTTTGATAGTGCCGTGCTTGATATCGGGATTTCTGACAAGGTGTTCCGCCGCGGTCATGATCTCTGCGATTCCCGCCTTATCATCAGCGCCCAGAAGGGTCGTTCCGTCGGATGTAATCAGGGTGTCGCCTATATAATTCTTAAGCTCGGGGAAGCTTTCTGGGGAAAGAATAATATTTTCTTTCCTGTTTAAGACGATATCCTTTCCGTCGTAGTTTTCAACTATCTTTGGTTTTACCCCTTCGCCTGAAACATCCGGGCTTGTATCGAGGTGGGCTAAAAAGCCTATAACGGGGACCTTTTTATCCATATTGGCTTCGAGTGTGGCGGTCACGTAGCAGTGCTTGTCAACGCCTGCATCTTTCAGCCCCAGCTCTTTAAGCTGAGCGGCCAGTTTCTCGGCCAGATCAAACTGAACCTTTGTGCTGGGGTTTTCTTCGGATCCTTCCTCGGATCTTGTGTTGATCTTTACATATTCGAGAAATCTGCTTACTAAATCTGACATTTTTATCCTTTCATTTCAAATGACAAAACGGATTTTTGAGAACGCTTCTAAAGTTTTCTCTCATCAGGTTACTTATCTTCTACCGGCAGAAACATCGGATCCCACGGATGAAGACGCGCAGGTTCTGTTTTCAGTATTTCAAGAACATCGGATGAAATATAATCCCTGTGAATTACAACCCTGAACATATATTCATCAAACCAGGGGTCGGTCATGGTAATAAAACCTTCCTGACCCTCTTCCTTGCCCCAGCTGTTTTCAAGAAGCCATTTTACGGGAGTCCCTCTTTCATCTGTCTCCATACCTACGAGTGTCATTCCATGAGTGGAACCGCTTGCTGACGAGAGGATACGTTCCCTTTTGTTCATGCCGAATCTGATTCCGTAAAGTGCTTCGTAATCGTTGTTAGCGAGGCTCAGAAGTCCTTCGCTCCTGTTAAGCTGCTTTCCCACGTCACAGGAGAAATACATCGCCTCTTCATCTAAAAGAGACTCTCGGGCGAATTTCTTGATCTCCTCGTTTGGAAGATTTATATATGTCCAGTTGAATGCTTCAACCATGTCACGGTCATATTCTATCTCGTAGAGTTTATGATAGGGCCTGGTGGGATCGTTCATCAGCATCACGTAATCTTGAAGGTCAACGTTGATTATTTCTCTGAAAAACTCAAGCGGGGTATATTTTTTAAAATCACTGATATTGCCGTCTTTATCTTTGTAACGCCATGTAAATTCCGCGGGCGGTTCACCAAGGTGATAGACAAGTAATTTGTAGATATCTAACAGCATCTCTTCTTTTGCTTCCCGAAGCGCCCCGACCTTTTTGCCCTTATTGTGAAGCTGGCGGAGTCTGATCCCGTCTTCACGGAGTTTCTTTCTGAGAACCCTTCTCATACTTTTAGTATTTGAGCTGTGGTAGGTTTCGGACATGATGTCCGAGGGAACAACCCCGTATTTTTCTATTACGGCGACAGCCATGTTCCAGACCCCTCCGTCGCTTACGGGATGGTCAAAAAGCCATTCCACCTTTCTGTCCTTATAATCTTTATCCCTTGTTTCTATGATTCCCTCGAGGAAAAGGTTGGCTTTTTCGAGCTGATCCCAGAAGAAAGAGTAGTTTTCTGAAAATTCAAAGGTTTCCAGGTTGAACCTTTTCCTTGCCTTCTGTCTGATTACATTTAAACTCGTGAACAACCAGCATCTGCCGGTTGATTTCTGGTCTGTAATTCCTTTAACATCCAGCCTCACGGAAAAGTAATGATCTGTTTTGCCGGCATTTAAACGGCTGGGCAGGAGCTTTTTAATTTCATTATTACTTATGGAATTGATTCTTCCCTCATCCTTTTCCAGGCCGCGCATTTTCTTAAGTAGAGGGGTGGAAATAGCTCCCTCTTCATTCTCCGCGGTTTCGGCAACAGAGGTTGAAATCAGTAACAAAGCGGCAAGAAGTAACACGAACCTTCCCTTTTTCATTATTTCTCCTTTCAATCTTCTGCCTGTTGTTCCAAATTAAAATAGGATTTTACATCAGTTGATATATTCGGTCAAGACAGCAGTGACGCGAAGTCTGTTTTATACGTTAAGCGAGAAAAGAATTAGGCTGAAGGGAAAGAATTGTTATAATTATTTTACAGCTTCACTGCAGGGAAAGTTAAGCTCAAGTATGTCCCGGTTAGTTTGCGGGCCTGTTATGGTTTTCTGGCGGGAGGCATCGATGCTGAAAAGACGCTGGCCAATGATAATTTTATTATTTCTGTTTTTCTACGCGGATCTTTCTGCCTCAGAGAAGGTCATTCATCATGAATTATCTCTTTCTTTGGATCCGGATGACTCTTTTATAGATATTTCCGACAGAATGACTCTGCCTGAGGAGATTCTGTCACAACCTCTGACTTTCCTTCTTATCTCCGACCTCGAGGTTGAATCGATGACCCCGGGTGTCACTTTAGAATTAGAAGGATGCGGGGATGCGGATGATATAGGGATGGACCGCGAGAGTTTCGACAGACCCGGATTTACCAAAAACAGGTATAAGATTTTAATTGATGATATGCCTAGCGGAGATCTGATTCTCGACCTGGCCTTCAGCGGTAATATCAATTATCCGGTAAAACAGCGGGGCTCTGAATACTCAAGGGGTTTCAGCAGAACTCCCGGGATCATCTCAGATAAAGGCGTCTATCTTTCGGGATCCACATTCTGGGTCCCTTCATTCGGAAATAGACTTGTAACATTTGAGCTTACTGCATCGGTTCCGGACGGGTGGGATCTTGTAAGCCAGGGAGCCGGAGTGCCCGTTGAGAATGAAGATGGACGGACGATTGTCCGCTGGGAGTGCTCTAAACCCGCAGAGGAGATATATCTGATCTCGGCAGAATTTTATAACTATTCGAGAACCTCCGGCGGAGTTAATCTAATGGCATACTTAAGAACCCGCGACGATAATCTCGCCCTGAAATATCTCGATACGACAGAACGGTATATGAAAATGTACAGCGAGCTTATCGGTCCATATCCATATTCAAAGTTTGCCCTCGTGGAAAATTTCTGGGAGACGGGTTATGGAATGCCGTCCTTTACACTTCTGGGGGAAAAGGTGATCCGCTTTCCTTTCATACTTCATTCATCCTATCCGCATGAACTTCTTCACAACTGGTGGGGCAACAGCGTTTACGTTGATTTCGATAACGGCAACTGGTGCGAGGGGCTTACGGTTTATATGGCCGACCATCTGATAAAGCAGCAGCGCGGGCTGGGGGCTGAATACAGACGCGAGAAGCTTAAGAGATACACCGATTATGTAAAGAGCGGAAATGATTTTCCCCTATCCGGTTTTATCTCAAGGAGTGATGCCGCCACGGAGGCGGTAGGATACGGCAAAGGCATGATGATTTGGCACATGCTCAGGCAGAATACAGGAGACAGTTTGTTTATAGAGGGTGTAAGGGCTTTCTACCGAAGAAGCAAATTCAGATACGCCTCTTACGATGATATTAGAGAAGCATTCGAGTCTGTGACGGATAAGGATTTAGAATCTTTCTTCCGGCAGTGGGTTGGCAGGACGGGCGCCCCTGACCTGTGTCTTGACGGAGTTAAAGCAAGAGATAATGCGGAAGATTATACTATAGAGATTAAACTGAAACAGCGGCAGGAAGGGGAAGCTTATATTCTCGATATTCCGGTGGCAATTTCATTTAGAAAAAGAGTTGAAGTTAAAAAGGTGAGGATGAGACGAAAGGAAGAGGTCTTTAGATTCAGCTTCAAGGACAGGCCCCTCTATTTGAGAGTTGATCCGAACTTTGATCTCTTTAGAAAACTTGGCCGTAATGAAGTTCCGCCTTCTCTTTCGAGTGCGTACGGCTCAGAAGATATTCTCGTTATCCTGCCTTCCGGCGCGGATAAAGAGGATTTGGAAAATTACAACAACCTGGCCGGATTGTGGTCTGAAGACAGTTCTTTGAATATTGAAATAACAGATGACTGTAAGGTTGACGAACTTCCACCCGGCAGAGCGGTGTGGATCTTTGGCATGGATAACAGGCACAGAGATTTTGTTAAAACCGCCCTGGAGAAATATGACGCTGAAATATCAGAGGAAGCCGTAAAGCTCGGAGGTATGAAGTTTGGATCTGATTCTCACAGCTTTGTAATTTCAGTGCGTCATCCGCGTAATCCCGAAATCTCTGTCGTATGGCTCACCGTAGCAGAAAGCGGAGCCGTAGGAGGTTTAAAAAGAAAATTACCGCATTACGGCAAGTACAGCTATTTAGTCTTCGAAGGGGATCAGCCCGAGAATGTAGCCAAGGGGAAATGGGAAACGTCAGATACAGGTATGGAGGCGGAAATCCTCTGGGGCGCCGGTTATGACAAAGAAGATTATACCGTGAAGCTCCCGGAGAGGAAAGCCCTCGCAAGCTCTGCTGCTCCCTTTTCCGCTGAGAGAATGAAGAGAGATATAGAATATCTGGCAAGCGATAAGCTGGAGGGGAGAGGTCTTGGGTCCGATGGTATAAGAAAGGCCTCGATATATATAGCGGAGAGGTTTGAAGAAACGGGACTTTTACCGGCAGGAGATGACGGCACTTTCTTTCAGACCTTCGAAGGTGTGATAGATGCCGGGGGGAAGAGTGGTGAAATCAGAAATATCATAGGATTTCTGCCCGGCACGGATGAAGAATTAGAAGGGGAATCGGTTGTTGTATGCGCTCATTACGATCATCTGGGATACGGCTGGCCCGATCTACGTAAAGGTAATGAAGGGATGATTCATAACGGGGCGGATGACAA
>CAZKNG010000075.1:0-11478 GCA_964554125.1 uncultured bacterium
TGGCTACATAGGTGAAAGCGCCGGTGTCTTTAATTACACTTATCAGAAGCATCATGCCCAGCAAGAGCCCTATGGTGTTAAAATCGATATATTCAAATGCTTCACTCTGAGTAATAATGTGAAAACATATAAGCAGCACGGCTCCGAGGATTGCTATTTTTGTTCTATGAATTTTCTCTAAGATAATAATTATGTATGAGGAGATGAACAAGGCTGTAGCTATGATGATCTGTGCTGTCATACTTACCCTTTGTTTTCATAGATACCCCGGCAGATATCGTTGAGGTTTATCATTCCGGTGAGTTTATCTCCTTTTACGACCGGTATTCGTGAGAGGTTGTGTTTATGAAGTGTGGCTATTGCTTTCAGGAAACTGTCATTTTCTTCGAGTACGGGCGGATCTTCTTTCATCAGGTCCTCCGCTACGAAGAGGAGTTCTTCAATGGTAAATGAAGTTTTCTCCAGAGCTCCAAAACTGTGTATAAAATCAACATCCTTTATCAGATCGATATAATCGGGAAGGAATACCAGCATGAAATCATCAATGCTGATTATTCCGAGAAGGGTATATTCATCATCTGTCACGGGAATTACAGATTCTCCCGTCTCAAAAAATATTCTGGCGATATCCTTAAAGGGTGTTTCCGGCAATGCGGAATGGAAATCCCTCGTTATATAGCTTTTTATTTCCAAGAGGCTGAAACCTCCGATGCGGTAATCCTAGAGATATTTTTTCTCTGCTTCCTTTACGGTCCTGATAAACTCTTTTTCAGTAGTGCATTTCAGCAGGGAAGCTCTGAATTCATCGTGTTTGACCAATCTGGAGATACCGGCCAGGGCCTTTATATGTGGGCCGGAAACATCCCGCGGTGAAACAAGAAGGAAGAAGATCTTGACCTTTTTGCCGTCAACGGAATCGAAATCAATCCCCTTTTCCGAGAGTCCGGATACGACGTAAAGTTTATCTACAGCGGGGGTCTTCGCGTGAGGTACGGCGATTTCCATCCCCACACCTGTGCTCTGACCGCTCTCTCTCTTCAGAACCGCTTCGAGTATTGTTTCGCGCTCGTAGGGTTTGTAGCACCCGCAAAGTAGATCCACCAGTTCCTCAATGACATCCCTTTTGCTATGGGACTGCAGTTCGAGTTTTACCGCGGATTTTTTGATTTTTTTCGAAAGCTTCATCTTTAATTCCTCAGCCCGTATTATATAGTAGTAAAAACTATCCCTTTGATTACTAATTGTCAAATTATTATAGCAGCGGTTTCTCCTTATAAAGATATACATAAAGGATCATTTGAACCGGTAATATGAATATTTCCAGTCATCTTTCTGTCATTCAAGGCGGAGGGAATGAATGTTGCATCTTTTCAAAGGTAGTATCTGCGGAGTTGACGGTTGTTCTTAAAGAGTGTGGTATGATTTTATGTGATTGGAGATCAGCAGCGAAATGGTAAAAGCAACTGTTGAAAAAGAAACTTATGAATCAAGAAATTATTTTCTAAAAGCAGAGGAGAGTATAAAACGGGGAAATCATTCGGGCGGCAGGGAATATCTTCAGAGAGCTGTAAAAATCGCGCCTGATAACCCCTTTTATTTATCTTATCTGGGGCTGTGCAGGGCGATGGAAGGGGATGTGGTCAAAGGGAAATCTTTATGCGCGGAAGCTGTCCGTTCTTTATCGACTGAACCGATTCTTTATGTTAATTTAGGCAGGGTGCTGCTGGAAGATAATAGAAAAGATGAGGCGCGAAGGATGTTTCTTAAAGCCTATTCGATGGACAGGGCTGATGCCCCAGCCGCGCTGGAACTCTCTTCGATGGGTATAAGAAGAAAGCCGGTTATACCATTTCTTCCGAGAGAGAATCCTCTCAACGTTTTTCTGGGAAAGTTAAGGCATAAAATTGTTAACCGGGGGAATATCTAATCTTTTTTGCTCTGTATTCTGTGTCGATCGGCTGACCTGATCAATCTTTTTAAGGATTTATCAAATAAATGATTGTCTTTTCCTAAAGATATCTGTAGCATATACCTGATAACTGGAAACAATTCTGTTTTTGGAACCGTATTAATAGCAGGTTCAAACAGAGAGGTTTAGATATGTTTTGCAGATACTGCGGCAGGGAAATTGGAGAACGAGATCAATTCTGTCAGTATTGCGGGAGAGAACAGGATTCTCCTGGAATTTCGAAACGGAGCCGCAAATTGACTGAATTGAAGATTCCTCATGAGACCAAAAATCCCGGTGCCGCCTCTTCGATGGGGTTTCTGCTGGGTTGGATACTGCTTGGCCCCGTGGGTTATATATACCTTGAACAGTGGAACTGGTTCTGGCTTACATTCATAATCCAACTATTTGCCATACCGCTGACATTTGGGCTGGCATATATTGTGCTCCCTGTGGTTTTCGCTTTCCATCAATACCAGATGGCCAAAGAGATTAATAAAAGGATTATTGCCGGGCGTGATGGGAAAAAGCAGGACGCTGAGAAGGCAAATCTGTTAAACGAAGAACTTGAAGATCAGTAATAAGGAGTTTGAAATTGGAGCGGAATCTAGCGCTGGAAATGGTCAGAGTTACTGAAGCAGCGGCTCTTGCCGCGGCGCGCTTTCTGGGTAAAGGAGATCCTGAGGGGGCGGATAACGCGGCCGCAAGAGCCATGCAGCAGACGATTAAGAATGTCAAGATGGAAGGCCATGTAATCATCGGAGAAAAACCAAGCGCGGATAACGCGATTCTTTATCCGGGATGCAGGGTTGGTACAGATGGTGAACTGAAAGTTGATATCGCCCTGGATGCTCTTGATTGCCGTGAATCGCTGGCGAACGGTCAGACGAATTCTATTTCAGCTATCGCTATCGGCCCGAAAGATACTATAATCGATTACCCTTCTGATTTTATGAAGATAATTGCCGTTGGCCGCGAAGCGATCGGCTCGATCAATCTTAAAGATTCCGTGTTTGATAATCTTGTTCGTGTAGCTGAATCGAAGAGGGTATATGTAGAGGATCTCACAGTCGTTGTTCTTGAGCGCGACAGGCACAGGAAGATAATAGATGAAGTAAGAAGGTCCGGCGCTAGAATCGCTATTTTACGGGAGGGTGACCTTGCCGCTTCAATATCAACAGGAATTCCCGCGAGCGGCATTGACGTCGTTATAGGAATAGGCAGTTCCGCGCAGGGAATAATAGCCGCTGCCGCCCTGCTCTGCCTGGGCGGGGGATTCCAGGCTCAATTTGTACCTCCAGGTGAAATTACCCCTGAGAAGTACGACACTTTTTCGATAGAGAGAAAGGGAAGGGATGTATCGAAAAGGGGCAGAAAAGGAAAAGCCGCGGAAAACTCAAAAAGCGGCCAAGATAAGCATTTTGAGAAAATTTACGATAAAACAGATCTTATTCAAGGTGATAATATAATGTTCGCCGCCACTGGAGTTACGTTAAGTCCTTTTCTGAAAGGTACGATTTTCAAACCCGGCGGAGCTCTAACTCACAGCGTTGTTCTAAGAAGCCAATCGGGGACTGTAAGATTTCTTAGAACTGAACATTTCTTTGATAAAACCCCTGACTATTCTAAATAGATTGCCTGCCGCCAGGTAATAATAAACTCTTTTTTTTTGGCTTTGAGCTTAGAAGTTTTTCTGTCCGCGGGTAAATTAAAGAAAGTTCAATGATGAACGGTCTTTTTGAAAATAATATAGAAGCTCCGCTGGCTGAAAGAGTCAGGCCGCGCAGTCTGGAGGATTTTGTTGGGCAGGAAGATATTATCGGCCCCGGCAGGGTTCTTCGTAGAATTCTGGAAAACGGGAAACTTGAATCTTCTATCATTTTCTGGGGGCCGCCCGGGTGCGGGAAAACGTCACTTGCTCATCTTATCGCGGAATCTGTTGACGCTGTGTTTATCTTTTTCTCCGCGGTTACATCCGGAATATCAGATGTCAGAAAGATAATAGCCGAGGCGCGGGGGCGCCTGAGTGCCGGCGGGAAAAAAACAATACTTTTTGTCGATGAGATACACAGGTTCAACAAAGCCCAGCAGGACGCGTTTCTGCCTCATGTGGAAAAGGGTATTATTATTCTCATAGGGGCTACTACCGAAAATCCCAGTTTCGAGGTGATATCGCCTCTGCTTTCAAGATGCAGAACATTTATTCTAAAGCCCCTTTCTGAAGATGATATAGAAGCGGTAGTCAGGAGGGCGCTTGAAGATGAAACAGGAGGGTTCGGCAAAAGAGATATAGAGATTTCCGGGGAAGTTCTGCGTTATCTTGTTCATCTTTCTTACGGAGACGCGAGATCGGCTCTTAATGCTCTGGAAATGGCCGTTGAATCATTCAGTGATGAACGGGGAGGGTTGGTTATAACGAAAGAAATTATAGAGGATTCGATGCAGAAGGCCAGTCCTCTTTATGACAAGAATGGAGAGCAGCATTTTAATCTCATTTCGGCCTTACACAAGAGCCTGAGGGGAGGAGACCCGGACGCTTCTATTTACTGGCTTGCAAGAATGCTGGAAGGGGGGGAGGACCCCCTTTATATTGCGAGGAGATTGGTAAGATTCGCCTCTGAGGATATTGGCAACGCTGACCCTGAAGCTCTTTCAGTAGCTTTAAACGCCAAGAGATCTGTTGAGTTTCTAGGCCTTCCGGAGTGCAAACTCGCCCTTGCTCAGGCTGCCGCTTATCTTGCCGTCTCGCCAAAGAGCAATGCCGCCTACAGGGCCTATTCTAAAGCCGCGGAGGATGTCAGGGAGCACGGCCCGCTACCCGTTCCTCTCTGGCTGAGGAATGCCCCGACTTCTTTTATGAAGAAGATAGGGTATGGAAAGGATTATATCTATCCTCACGACTCGCCGGACGGAGTTGCGGCTCAGGAATACTTTCCTGAAAAACTCTCCGGGAAAAGATATTATCACCCCGCCCGAAGGGGGTTTGAAAGAGAGATTATTAAAAGGATAAAATACTGGCGCAGGCTGAGGGAGAAAAAGAAAACCGATAAATAGAACCTTGCCGTAAAAAAGAGATTTTATAAAAAGTTGCTTTTTGTATCAATAACAGTTGAATAAAGTGCCTGATCCATTTTGAAGTCAGCCTCCGTAGAACTTTAAGCTTTGAACCTGAAATAAGAGATGATTACAGGGTAAAAAGAGGGGTTCACCCTTTTATTTTACTTTCTTTCAGGTGAACCCCGGTAATTAAAATCCTGATTATATGAGAGCGGTATCCTACTTATAGCTCTCCCATTTACTTTCGAGATCAGGATCCTGAATGGTCTCCATTACGTACCTGGAAAATTCCTCACTTGTTGCGCCGCCTTCTCTTCCGGTGAGAACGACCTTTTTCTCGTGCTGTACGCAGATCTCCAGAGCCATTTCCAGTTTTCTGCCTTCTTCAGTGAAACCTATGTGGTTTAGAAGCATTGAAGCAGCTTTCATCATACTCCCCGGATCGGCGTATTTTGCTCTGCCTTCTTCCACCATTCTTGGAGCAGAACCGTGGATTGCTTCGAACATCGAGTAACGGGTTCCTATATTGGCGCTTCCCGCTGTTCCCACTCCGCCCTGGAACTGGGCGGCCTCATCTGTTATGATATCGCCGTAGAGATTGGGAGCAACCATCACTCTGAACTGTTTTCTTCTGGCCGGGTCGATCAGTTTTGCGGTCATAATGTCTATAAACCAGTCATCCCACTCAACTTCAGGATAGTCTTCAGCGACTTGTTCGGCCATGTTAAGGAACCTTCCGTCTGTAGCCTTAACGACATTTGCCTTTGTAATTACTGTGACTTTGTTGATGTTGTTGCTTTTGGCGTAATCAAAGGCCATTCTGAGTATACGTTCGGAGCCCTGTTTTGTGATAACCTTGAAATCCACTGAGAGGTCTTCTGTGACATCTATACCTTTGCTGCCGAGTATATAGGCCCCTTCGGTGTTTTCTCTGAAGAAAACCCAGTCTATACCGTCTTTAGGCACTCTTACCGGTCTTACGTTAGCGAAAAGGTCAAGCTCACGTCTCATGGCAACATTGGCGCTCTCTATGTTAGGCCACTGATCGCCCTTCTTGGGTGTTGTCGTCGGTCCCTTCAGCAGGACGTGGCATTTCTTGATTTCCTCGAGTACATCATCCGGTATCGCTTTCATTACTTCTGCTCTATTCTCGATAGTGAGGCCCTCGATATCCCTCAGTTCTATCCTGCCGGATTTCACACTGTCCTCTAAGAGAAAGTTCAATACTCTGCGGGCTTCCTTTGCTATAAACGGACCTATGCCGTCACCTCCCACAAATCCTATTATCAAAGGCTTTAAGGACTTATAGTCAGGTTTGCTTCCGCTTTTTTTCATCATTTCAACGCGGTCGAGCTGTTCTTTCATTACTTTGCCGAAATGCTCTTTAGCTTTTTCAATTGCGTCTGTGCTCATTCTGTCACCTCTTTCATTCTACTTTTTCAGGTTCGTCAGGGACATCGTATAGTATGTCGTCCCAGGGGTGTCTGTAAAGACCCGTCTTGAGTCTTTTCTGATCGAAATAATGGCCCATAAAGCCCATTGTTCTTCCAATTATGAAAAGGGCGTTGAAGAATCCCATATCGATCATTTCCTTTATTTCGCCGTCTTCATACCCGAGATTCTTTAAAAGATCAACGCAGAGCACTCCGATACAACCGTCAACGTTGAGGATAAGAGTGTTCTTTTTCATAGTTGTGACCTTCTGGACATCCAGAGCGTAATCAAGCAGAGGGGTCTTCGGGAAATGCTCTCTGGCAAAATTCACCATAATTTCAACGCGTACGTCGGGGTCGTCCACACTGTGAATTCTATGGCCTATACCCTGGATACGAGTATTTTTTTCTTTCATGGCGTTAATGAAATCCCTCGGAGCCAAATCGTTCTGCATGCCCCAGCTGAAGTGTTTCGCCGCGCCGTTTACGGCGCCTCCGAACCTGGGGCCTATGGTAACAATTCCGCTGACTATCGACTCTATCAGACTCTTGCCGGCTCTCGCGGTAACTATCGTGTTGTGAGCTCCTGAGACGGCCGGGCCGTGATCCGCTACTATCTGAATTACCAGCTCCAGGAAATCCCGGGCGTACCGGGGCATATCCTTTTTAAACCAGAGCAGGCCCAGCACTCCGCCAATGCCGTAATCTTCCTTGATTACGCGGTCGATAGGTACGCCGCAATAGTTGTGCACGTCTCCCGTTTCATCGCAGATTGTTGATATAAAGCTGGTGGGCTTTCTGACGATCCCCTCAGCCACGGCCTGTTTGTAATCCATCGGTATGTTGGGAATGTCGGGTTCCTCTCTCTCCTCGATCTTCCCTTCAGCCTTGAGCTTCTCAAAGGTCTCCTTTATTTTTTCACCGTAGTCGTTGAAGGAATCCGGAACAACTACTCCGGCCTCTCTAAGGGCTTTGTTTTTAGCTTCCGCGGTAGTATCTTCCGAATCTGATTTTGCTCCCGCGTGTCCGAATTGAACGCCCCCCGGAAGCATCTTTGAGCAAGTTCCGGTAACCCACATTACAAGGGGCTTTGTGAGTTTTCCGTCTTTAATCGCTTCAACGATTTCGTATTCATCCCGGCCGCCAAGTTCTCCGAGTGCTACCATCATTTTGATCTTCGGATTCTTTTCATATCTCAGCAGATGATCGAGGAGGGTGGTCGCGGGATATACATCTCCTCCCACAGCGTAACCTTCGTAGATGCCGTCAGTATTCAGAGATACGATGTTGTATCCCTCGTTTGAGAGACCGCCTGAAACTGAAACAAAACCGACTGAGCCGGGTCTGTAAAGTTTCGTGTCCCTTATGTTCTGTATCGTTCCAGCGGCATTTCCTATTTTGAAACAACCGGGTTTAAGACCTCCAACCGTGGCAGGACCTATTACCCACTTGCCCTTTTCCTTCGCGTAGGCCGCTATTTTGCGTGTGTCTCTCTGAGGTACTCCTTCGGCAATCATGATTACTGTTCTTATAGTATCGCACTCGAGAGCCTCCATTGTTGAATCGGCGCTCGAGCGTTCAGAGGCGAAATTAACCATTACATCCGCCTCCGGATGTTTATCCGTTGCTTCTTTGACAGATCTGAACCTCGGAATACGTATCTCCCTTGTTCCCCAGAAAAGCTTGTAATAACCTCCGCCGGATGGTGTTATAAATCCGACAACGCTCGGTTCTTCCCTATGGGAAAGATAATCAAAATCAAGCATTCTCTGAGCGGCTCTGGATTGAGAGCCGTAGATAAAGGATTTCGTATTCTTATCAAAGAGTTCGTATTCTTCCATTGTTTACACCTCTTTCCCCTGCAGAGCCATTGAAACAATTTCCGTCATATGCGTTTCGGGGCCATAGACCTCTACAGGCAGATTAAGTTTCTTTCCCATCTTTCTCATATTTGCGAGGCCCTCTTTATAGTTAGGGCCGCCTCTTCTTACATATATCTTGACGTCTGTCTTTTTGAGCGCGTCCGAATACTCTTCGATAGCGTCAATTATTCCCGTGAAGGTCTTGGCAACATCCGTGAAATTTGCTATGCCGCCTCCTATTATCAGGAATTTGGGTTTTCCCTCACTGTCTTTTTTCTCAGTCATAAGCTTCAGTATGGTTTTTGTGTAAGCATAGGTGAGTTCTCTCGAGGGATTACCGCTGTACTCGCCGTAGTTTGCAAGTTCTCCCGCGAATCCGAGGTCCGCCACCGTGTCGGCAAATATAACACTGGCGCCGCCTCCGGCGACAAGTGTCCAGACACGTCCCTCGGGATTGAGAACCGTTAGCTTCAGCGAAGCACCCGTTCTTTCGTCAAGTTCATTTACATACTGTTCTTCTTTTGTTCCTTTAAGACCGAATGAACTGGGGAATGTTACGCCGTTCCATTTTTCCGCGCATTGATAGGAAGCGTAGTCATCGAGTTTCGCCACAGTATCCAGAGGAACGATGGTGCCGTCAACGAAAGTAATCGGATTGAATTCCAGGTATGTGAAATGATAGTCCACCGCCATCTTGTAAAGAGCTTTGATGAACTCCTCCATTTCCTTTGATTTATCACCCAGCTCTTCAGGCAGAAAACCCGCGACATCCATTTCATCTATACTTGACAGGATCGGTATTTCCAATGTAGACACCGAATTCCAGACCTCTTCGATATCCACCCCTCCCTTTGTGGAGAAGTGAATTGTGTCGCTTTCCCGTCCAGTAGTTATTGCAAGGTAGTATTCCTCTTCGTGGGGAAAGAACTTTTCCACAAGAAAGTGTGTCAGGACACCTGTTGTTTCTCCGGTTGTCTGGGTAATAGTAACCTCTTTATTCATGCGTTCTTTTATCCAGGTCTTTACATCTTTCCAGTCTTTGCCTACGAGCAGAAGATTGTTCTTGCCGCGTTTTCCGAAAAGCTGGTCCGGCTTGGCTACGAGTTTCTCGCTTTCGAGCCAGGGATGTTCGCCGGAAAGGCTTTCAATGTCGGTCTCCGGGGTTACCAGCACCTGCTTCGTCGAGAGTTTGAGTCCGTTCCCGGTGAAATCTCCCAATCCTTTCGCGATCATTCTCTTAGCGTCGAATTCTCTTATTCCTTTTTCTGCCATATCAAAACACCTCTTTTTTTATTTTACCTGTTTTTTAACCCAGGGCAGTTTTCCGCCGATCTTAAGTATTTCTTTGTCCGGATCGGAAAGGGAATGCTCAAGTTCTATCTCGAGCCCCTTGGTTTTGTTCTTAAGTTTTATAACTTCGTCGAAGTTGCCTATCTCTATCGAGATATCATCTCCCTGATCGATCTTCTCATAATCGTCCGGATCTTTAAAGGTCAGGGGGACTATGCCGAAGTTTACAAGGTTGGCCAGGTGAATTCTTGCGAAGGACTTGACGACTACCGCCTTTATACCAAGGTGTTTAGGGGCGATAGCGGCGTGTTCCCTGCTTGAACCCTGCCCGTAGTTCTCTCCGCCTATAATAAAACCACCCTTTTTTTCAAGAGCGCGTTTCGGGAAGGTGTCGTCGATTACTCCGAAAACAAATTTTGAGATTTCCGGAATATTGCTTCTGAAAGGAAGTATCTCAGCTCCGGCCGGCATGATGTGATCTGTCGTGATATCGTCTTCAACTTTCAGCAGCACTTCCCCTTCGAGATTGCCGGGTATAGGGGGAAAGTCTGGTAACGGTTTTATGTTGGGGCCTTTGATTACCTCGATCTTCTCAGATTCGGCCGGAGAAAGAGGCGGCAGAAACATATTATCGTTAATGTTGAATTTATCCGGCATACTTGCTTCGGTGTACTCTCCGAGATCCCGCGGGTCGGTCAGTACTCCCCTGATAGCTGTAGCTGCGGCGGTCTCGGGGCTTACAAGATATATGTCGGCATCCTTAGTCCCGCTTCTTCCGAGGAAGTTCCTGTTGAATGTTCTTACTGAAACGGCGCCGGAAGGAGGAGCCGCTCCCATACCTATGCACGGTCCGCAGGCGTTCTCCAGAATACGAGCGCCTGCACGTACGAGGTTGGCCATTTCTCCGCTTTCAATCAGGTGATCAACTACCTGCCTGGAACCTGAGCTTACCGTAAGATGAAGTTTATCAGATATCGTTTTGCCCTTTAGAATACCGGCAACTCTTTTCATATCCAGCAGTGAGGAATTTGTGCATGAACCTATAGCTACCTGCTGAACATCCATTCCGGCAAGTTCCTTGACCGTTTTAACTTTGCCAGGGCTGTGAGGCATTGCAGCCAGCGGTTCCAGCTCGCTTAGATTGATCTCGAGTATTTCGTCATAGTCGGCATCGTCTCCCGGAATAAGTTCTATCCAGGAATCTCCCCGCTGCTGCGCTTCCATAAACCCCTTTGTTATTTCATCGCTCGGGAATACGCTAGTTGTCGCGCCTGTTTCGGTACCCATATTTGTAATAGTAGCCCTTTCAGGCACGGTGAGAGTCTTTACGCCGGGGCCGAAATACTCCAGCACATATCCGACGCCTCCCTTAACGTCAATTCTTCTCAATATTTCAAGTATAATATCTTTGGCGCTTACCCAGTCGGACAGTCTGCCCGTGAGCTTGATACCCATGACTTTTGGATATTTGATTCTGTAAGGCAGACCGGCCATTGATACGCTCACGTCGAGTCCGCCGGCGCCAATCGCGAAACTTCCTATTCCTCCGGCTGTCGGTGTGTGACTGTCGGAGCCGATAAGTGTCTTGCCGGGTTCAGCAAATCTCTCCAGATGGAGTTGGTGACATATCCCGTTACCCGGTCTGGAGAAGTAAAGGCCGTACCTTTGCGCTATAGACTGAAGATAGCGATGGTCGTCGGGGTTTTTAAAGTCAGACTGAAGCGTGTTATGATCAACATAACTTACGCTTAACTCTGTTTTTACCCTTGGAATATCAATCGCTTCGAACTGAAGGTAGGCCATTGTTCCTGTCGCGTCCTGCGTGAGGGTCTGGTCTATTTTCAGAGCGACCTCTTCCCCCGCCGTTGGTTCTCCCTCGACGATATGA
>CAZKNG010000076.1:0-11314 GCA_964554125.1 uncultured bacterium
ACTGAAAATAGCTTGAATCCTGCCCTCAGGAGTGATAGATTTCAGAGTTCGGCATCGATGTTGCCGGATAGATATATATTCCCTTTTTTATAGATTACTTTTTATTGATTTTTCAGAAAGGAATTGGTCATAGGTTTGCCGGAGCACACCGATCGGATAAAAATCGATTCCATAAAATCAGCTGTTAAATCTGAGCTTGATTCCCTCGAAAAAAGACTTAAATCCATTCTTTGCAGTGACGTTCCGCTGTTGGATGAAATATGTGATTCTTTAAACAGAAATCCCGGCAAGAGATTGCGTCCCAATATCCTCTTTCTAGCGGCCAGATCTGCCGGAGCCGATCCGGAAAAATCTGTCACGGCGGGATTTGCGGTTGAGCTGATCCATACTGCCACATTAATTCACGACGATATTATAGATTCTCACGATTTCCGGCGCGGCCGTCCAACTGTCAGTTCGAAGTGGGGCAGGGATATAGCTACTATAACCGGGGATTATCTGTATTCGAGAGCTTTTTCATGTTTGAGTAATGAAAATCTCTGGGGGGTTATCTCTATCCTGTCCCGCGCGGCAAATGAGATGAGCTTGGGAGAAATGCTGCAGTTTCAGCATAAAAAAAATGTAGATATAAGCGAAAAGATCTATTTGAATATGATAGGCAAGAAAACGGCCTCCCTGTTCGCGGCTTCATGCGAAGCCGGAGCCCTTCTGGGGGAGAACGGAAACGGAAATAGAAAATGTTTCTCCTCGTTCGGGGAGAATATCGGGCTGGCTTATCAGATAACAGATGACCTTTTTGATTATCTGGCCGCGGAAGAGTCTCTTGGCAAGCCCGTGGCAGTGGACCTTGTAGACGGCAGGATTACACTGCCGTTTATTACTTCATATAAGAATGCTCCCGACCATGTCAGGCTGAGAATAGGTGATATACTACGCGAGGGGTTTGACAGAGAACGCAGTTGGAATGAAATGATTTCATTTATAGAAAATTACGGGGGAGTGGAATATTCGGTAGAAATGGCCAGGGCTCTAAGCAGGAAGGCTAAAACCTTTTTAAGTCCTTTAGAAACATCTCCTGAAATAGATCTCTTATGTTATACTGCTGATTACATTGTGGAAAGAGTTGCCGACGTATTCGGGTTAGCATAGTAAAAGTTAATCCGCTTATTTTTGAAGGGGGGAGGAAACCATGGATAAGAAAGAGGCCCTGTATTACTCAAAGTCCGAAGGAAATATTGTAAGATGTCATCTATGCCCCCATGAATGTGTCATACGGGAAGGAAACAGGGGCAGGTGTAGAGTAAGAGAAAATACAGGGGGCGAGCTTTTTACACTTTCATACGGAAGAACGGTGACTGTAAATCTGGATCCCATTGAAAAGAAGCCACTTTTCCATTTTATCCCTTCATCCCGCATACTGTCTATAGGGCCCAATGGATGTACCTTTACATGTAAGAACTGCCAGAACTGGAATATCTCTCAAGAGGAGATGCCGACCCGGTATATTTCCCCCCGTGAGCTCATTGACCTGGCGGAAGAGGAGAGTTCAGCAGGGGTTGCTTTTACTTACACAGAGCCCCTTATCTGGTATGAATATCTGTTGGATGTTTTGCCTTTGTTGAAAGAAGAAGGTCTGAAGTCAGTTGTTATTACAAACGGGTTTATCAATGAAGAACCGGCGTTAGAGCTGGCCGGCATGGTTGACGGATTTAATATAGATCTTAAGAGTTTCAATAATGATTTCTACAGGAAATATTGTGGAGGGGAAATCGAATATGTAAAAAACTTTATTGAGACAGCTTCATCTGTATCGCATGTTGAAGTAACAAATCTCTTGATCCCCGGATTGAATGACAGTCCTGAAGAGACAGAGGCTATGTGCAGGTGGCTTTCAGAGGTTTCGAGAGAAATACCCATTCACTTTTCACGGTTTTTTCCTCACTACAGGATGAATGACAGACCCCCTACTTCCGCCGAAACCCTTCAGAAAGCCTATGAAATTGGAAGAAGATATCTTGATTATGTCTATATTGGTAATATATTCATTAATGGTACTGAAAATACTTATTGCCCGGAGTGCGGAACTGTTGTGGTCGAGCGTTCAGGTTTTTCCGCCGATAATCACCTCGATTCCGGGTGTTGCCCGTCTTGTGGGAGAGAAATAAAGGGGGTCTGGAGTTAATTGACAAAGATTGCGCCGAAGAAACTTGCCAAAAGAGTCATAAAACTTATATGGAGAAAGAAAGCTGATGATATAGTCCTTCTTAATCTGAAAAAGATTTCGAATATAGCGGATTATTTTGTGATTTGTTCCGTTTCAAGCGGCATCCAGGCTCGTGTCGTCGCCGATGTTGTAACCGAAGAGTTGAAGAAAAAAGGCATTTCATTCAATGTTGAAGGATATCAGTCACCCCACTGGATATTAATAGATAGTTTTAATGTTGTGGTTCATGTTTTTCAGCCGGAGACGAGGGATTTCTACGGACTTGAAAAGTTTTGGGGGGACGCGCCCAGGGAGGAATATCCGGATGGTTAAGAAGGCAGGTTTTGAGGATGCAGGGGTAAGAGAGAGAATAACCGGAATGCTCTTTGAATCGGTAAAGGAACTTGAGCTTGACATTGAAAGAGATGAAATTCAGCTTGAACGGCCCAAGGAACTCGTCAATGGTGATCTAAGCAGTAATATTGCCCTTGTTACGGCCGGAAAGATAAAGAGTAACCCGAGAAAACTTGCTGAAAACATTATTGATAAAATTTCATCAGATCCTGATTTTATAAGTGAAATTGAAGTGGCCGGACCGGGATTTATAAATTTTTTCTTTTCAGCAGATTATCTTAAATACCAGGTGTTAAAAATAAACAGGGAACGGGAGTCATACGGCGATCTTGATATTGGAAAGGGAAAAAAGGTACAGATAGAATTCGTTTCCGCGAATCCAACGGGACCGCTGGTACTTGTTTCAGCCAGAGCCGCCGCTGTTGGAAGTGCTCTTGTTCGTTTGTACTGTAAAGCGGGGTTTGAAGTTGATTCTGAATACTATCTTAACGATTCCGGAAAACAGGTCCACAAACTGGGGCTTTCTCTTATGGCCAGATTCAGACAGAACTGCGGAGAGGATGCCCGGATACCTGAGGGTGGATATCCCGGTGAGTATCTGATAGAGATCGCGAAGCAGGTTCCGGAGCGTGAAGGTATGGAATGGCTGGGCCTGGAGGCTGACAGAGGGGCAGCAAAATTCGCCGATTTCGCCCTTGAAAGAATGGTGGAACTGATAAAAAAAGACCTGGAAGTTTTCGGTGTTTCCTTCGATCACTTCTTCGCCGAATCATCTCTCCATCGTTCAGATGGGGAAGTTGACAAGGCCCTTGAAATTATGAAAGATAACGGTTTTATCTATGAGAATGATGACGCTCTCTGGTTTCGTTCAACCGATTTTGGAGATGAGAAGGACAGAGTGGTGATTCGAAGCGATAGAAGCCCGACCTATTTTCTGGCCGACGCGGCATATCATCTTAATAAGCTCAGGCGGGGCTATGACAGGGTGATTGACATATTCGGACCTGATCATCACGGGCACATACAGAGATTGAAGGCCGCTTCTTCCGTTTTCGGCGCTGAAGAAGATTGGCTTGAGATTCTTACCGTTCAGTGGGTTCGTCTCATAGAAGAAGGTAAAGAGATCAGTATGTCAAAGCGCAGGGGGGAATATATCACTCTCAACGATCTTATTTCAGATGTCGGAAAGGACGCGGCTAAATTCTTTTTTCTTATGAGAAAGAATCATGCTCATATGGATTTTGATCTATCGCTGGCTAGAAAAAAATCTGATGAAAATCCTGTTTATTATGTTCAATACGCGCACGCGAGGATATCAAGCGTTATATCTTTCGCGAAAGAGAATAATGTCGAATTCCCCGAAGATTTAGAGTGTGTAGAATTGCTCGATGAACCGGAAGAGTTGGATTTGATCCGCAAGCTTATTGTGTTTCCGCAGCTTGTCGAGGGTGCCGTCCTAATGAACGATCCGAATCGCCTGACAACCTACACGAGGGAGATTGCCTCCTCTTTTCACCATTTCTATCATATCTGCAGGATTATTTCAGATAACAACAGATTGAGTCAGGCCCGGTTATTGCTCTCAGAGGCAACGAGAATAGTTCTGGCTGAATCGTTGAGGTTAATCGGAGTTGCCGCTCCACGGAAAATGTAAATTATTCCGGCACGGGTGGAACAGAAATATCGACTGTCTGAATTTTTCAGGCCGGTGGAATCGAGTCTCCTGTTTATAGTTCGATATCCGGACTTTCCCTTCGGCGGCAAATAAGCGCGGTGCCGGGAATTTAGAATGAAGAATAGAGGAGAATGTCTTAAGAGTTATAGTATGAATTACCTTTTTTAATCAATAGTAACTGTCAGTAAGGGAGATCTTGTGAGTCTGGTTATTGTAGGTTCGGTCGCTTTTGATTCAATAGAGACGCCCCGGAGGCGGGTGGAAAGAGTTCTTGGAGGGTCTGCCGTATATGCTTCTATGGCAGCATGTTATCAGACGCCAGTTAGGCTTATCGGGGTTGCGGGAGAAGACTTTACCAGTGAATATATCGATCTCATTAAAATGAAAAATATTGATATTACCGGTTTGGAGATTGTCGAGGGGGGAAAAACATTTTTCTGGAGTGGAAAGTACGGCGATAATCCTAATGAGCGTGAAACAGTTGTGACCGAGCTGAATGTCTTTGAGAATTTCAGGCCGGCACTTCCCGGGGGATGGGAAAAAAGCGAGTGGCTCTTTCTGGCAAATATAGATCCCGAACTTCAGCTCGACCTCCTGAATCAATTCAAAGGTGAACCCTTCGTCGGGTGTGATACGATGAATTTCTGGATTGAAGGAAAGCCCGGGGTTCTTTCCAAAGTTCTTCAGAGGGTTAATTTACTTTTTATAAATGACAGCGAGGCACGCGAGTTGAGTCGTGAAACAGATTTGATCAGGGCGGCGAGAACTATTCTCAAGATGGGCCCAGATATTGTTGTTGTAAAAAAAGGGGAACATGGAGCTTTTATGATGACAGAGGATTTCCTTTTTATTTCTCCCGCTTACCCTGTTGAGAATTTGCTTGATCCGACAGGAGCCGGGGACAGCTTCGCCGGTGGGGTTTTTGGGTTTTTAGCTTCAAATGGAGATATAAATGAGAAAAATCTGCGCCGTTCGATGATTTATGGCACAGTTTTAGCGAGTTTTACGTGCGAAGACTTTTCTGTAGGCAGTATCCGGAATATTAATCTGGATATGATAAAGGAGCGTTTCAATAGAATAGTTGATTATGTCAAAATTGATAAGGAGGAGACATAAAAAATCTTCCGGCATTTTCTGTTTTTATTTGATTTTATAACGGCATGTGATATAATGAATTAAACGCTATTTGGTCCACCTTATTGTAGTTGTTTCTGAAATCTTTAGAATTTGCTTTGCAGATTTAATTGCAGAATAGAAGAAGGAGTATTTGTGTTTTCTGATTTTTCAGAAGGGGAAATCACAAGGCGCGCGAAAGAACTCATAATGCATGTTCACGGAGTTAAATCGTGCCGCATTTCCACCGGCGATAATGATGAAATAGCAGAAATACATATCGTCGCGGCAACCGACAGGCCTCCCAAACTCCTTGCCCGGGATGCCGCGGAATCCTTGAGTGCCGAGCTGGATATTGATATTGATCCTGAGAAAATAGGTGTAGTCATAATAGATTCTTTTACAGAGGAAGAGGATGAATATGACCAGTGGGGTAACGAGCCCGAAGACGGGCTGAGCGATGAAGGTGAAGAGTTCATGATAGATGAGACCGGTGAGGGGGGGATATCTGAGGAAATCGGAGCGGCCGGTTTTGATTCTGCTGATTCTTCCTTAGCGGAGAAGAGCGGGGAGCTTGAATTACTGGAGGAAGATGTAAGGATACGGTTTAAAGGAATTAATCTGCAGCTGAATGAAAGTAAGGTTAAGATAGAAGTCCTGCTTGAGAAAAGTGGACTTAGTGTTTCCGGGTATTTCGAGGAAGTCAGAGGGGATGGGACTTTCCACAGAGTTGCCGCGGAGGCGGCGCTTGATGGTGTGATTAAACTGGTTGACGAAGATTTTAATTTGTGTTTGTCTGATGTAGAACAGATCAAGATATCAGGCAGAGAGGCAATAGTTGCCTCTGTTAAAGTAGTAGAAAACCGTCGCGTGACCTATCTATCCGGAACCGCTTTTGTTGAGGGTGACGGCAATGAAGCTTCAGTCTACGCTGTACTTGACGCGGTAAACAGGCCTTTCGGCAGATGGAAATCGAAAAGGCAGATTCATTACCGTATAAGATAGAGATTGCTTCCCAATCGGTTGCTTCTGGTAAGATAAAATAGAGGAGATTTACTCGAGTTTTCTTTCGGTAAGTTTCAATGACTTCCACAAGGTTTAACGGGGGGGAGTAAAAAAAGGAAAGGATTTTCCCGGTACTATCTTGAGTTTAGGAATTGAAAAAAACAGCTGGGGATTCAAGATCTACTACGCGGCTTTTATTATAGCCGGAACGGCCGCTTTATTGTATTTTATTCGAGGATTACCAGGTAATCCCTGGGGAAATATATTTTTCTTTGTATTTTTAATAATAGTGACCGATTTTGCCCAGGTTACATTACCCAGCGGCGGATCGTCCATTTCAACATCTTCTGCTATTGATTTTGCGGGCATTGTCCTCTTTGGGCCTGCCGTAATTGTCGTAGCGGAAGCAATTGCCATCTTTGTTACCGAAGGTATTCTGGAGCGTAAACCGCTCAAAAAATTGGCATTCAATATTCCGCTTCTTGTAATTACCGTAGGAACTGCGGGTTATGTCTACCGGCTTTTTGGAAGTATGGGGACCCCTGATTCTCCCTTCTTTCTGGTGCCCCTCCTGGCGGCCGGCGTAGTATATTACCTGGTAAACACATGGTCTGTGTCGCTGATAATTGCTTTTGATGACAGAAAGAACCCTTTTTATGTATGGAAGCAGAATTATATGTGGTACTTCTTCCATATTTTTGCCTTTCTCCCGATCGCGGCAGTGATAGCTCTCCTTTATTCTAATATTGGAGAGTGGACTATCGCGCTGTTTATAATCCCCCTCTTTCTCGCACGCTATTCTTTCCAGCTCTATCTGGATATGAAGGAGACAAACATTGAAACAGTCGCCGCGCTTACTTCCGCTATTGACGCCTCTGACGCTTTTACTCACGGGCATTCCTCAAGGGTGTCCAAGTATGCTCTTAGAATAGCTGAACATATGGGATGGTCATCGAAGAATATGGAAACACTTCAGTATGCCGCTCTGCTTCATGATGTTGGCAAGATAGCGGTTAGTAATGACGTTCTTCACAAGATCGGTCCGCTGACCGATGATGACTGGCACTCACTTCGTTCCCATCCCGATATAGGGGCTGATATAGTTAAAAGGCTGAAATTCCTGAAGGATGCCTCCGGAATTATACGTTGCCATCACGAGCGTCCCGACGGCATGGGGTATCCACGCGGTCTGAGGGAGGATGAGATTCCTATGGGGGCTCATATTCTGAATGTTGTAGACGCCTTCGACGCGATGACTTCAGATCGTCCTTACAGAAAGGCACTTCCGGTAGAGAAGGTGATTGAAGAACTCGAGACCCACAGGGGGACACAGTTTCAGAAAGATATTGCCGATCTGGTTCTCTATCTCTACCGCAACGGAAAGTTTTCCATACTTTCTGAATCCAAAAAGACAGTAGAAGAAAGCAAAGTGATCAGGGACAACAGGGTAAAGGTCTAAAGGGCGGAACCGCGGCTATCCCGGGATTCTTTATCCTTGAATCAGTATGCTGCAGCCTTTATTAATGCGATTCAATCTTAAGCGGGTCTTCCGGGGGAATTTATTATTCAGGAGATATCAAATTTGCCTCTGGTATCCTGAATTCATTTGAGTATAATATGATATGAAAGCAGCCTTTAGTTTTCCGATACAGCGGTTGAAGCTTTAGGGGTTGTATAGGAGTTGTACTATTGTTATTTAGATATCGTGTTTATAGTAATCAATACAGGAGGTTTGGCGGGTGAATTCGAAGTACGGAGAATCCGGTGTTGATATTGATGCCGCCGGTAGAGCCCTGAAAGATGTCAGCGGTATGATTAAAAATACCTGGAGCCGGAATGTTCTTTCAGAGACCGGTAATTTCGGCGGATTGTTTAGAATGCCGGATAAATATTCTGAACCTGTTCTTGTATCAAGTGTCGATGGTGTGGGCACAAAACTTAAAGTGGCTTACATGTCAGGCAGGCATGATACGGTAGGTGAAGATCTGGTAAATCATTGTGTAAACGACATACTTGTCCAGGGAGCTGTTCCCCTGTTTTTCCTTGATTATCTTGGATGCGGAAAGCTGAACCCGGAGATTATGTCCAGTGTTATCTCAGGGTTTGCCAGAGGGTGTAAGAATAACGGCTGCTCTTTAATTGGAGGAGAAACAGCCGAAATGCCGGGTATTTATACCGATGAGGAATATGACCTGGCTGGATCTATCGTCGGTGTGGTTGAAAAATCAGATATTATTGACGGAAGAGGGATCAGAACCGGAGATTCCGTTTGGGCTTTCCCATCGAGCGGTCTTCATACTAACGGCTATTCTCTGGCGAGAAAGATTATCTTCGAGGATGAGAATATGGGTCTCGATGATATTCTGCCGGGTACAGGTAAGAAGGTGGCAGATGAACTTCTCGAAGTTCACCGCAGTTACCTTAATGAGTTCAGGGCTTTGTCACAGAGTGTGAGTATCAACGGCCTGGTTCACATAACCGGCGGTGGTATAATTGACAATATTCCAAGGGTTTTACCGGAAGGTGTCTCAGTTGAAATTGATACTTCATCGTGGGATCTACCAGGTGTTTTCAAGTTTTTAGCAGAGTACGGTGAAGTCTCCGATGATGAAATGTTCAGAGTCTTTAATATGGGGCTTGGGATGCTCGTCATTATCCCTCCCTGTGATAATGAAGAAATATTGCGTACAGGAGGGCTCAGGTGGCCCCCCTTTCATGTAGGCAAGGTTATTAAGGGTAACGGCCGGGTTTATTTAAAATAACAGGTGCTAAAACTTTCTAAATCTGGAGAAAAGTTACAGGACTGAGCGGTTGATTTGGATATCAAATCAGGATCCGGGAAGATATCTATTTCTTCCGGAATGTGTCGAATAAATTAGGTTCTGGACAATAAAGAGAGATAATGATAATATTCCTGAAATAGATTTTGTGTTGGTGTAAATGAGCTTTATATTGTATTATAGAGTAACCTGAAGGTAAAATTATGAAGTTATCTGAAGTGAGGAGAGTAATATGTTGACCATCAATACAAGACTGGAAGATGATGTGATGATAGTTGGATTAAAGGGCCAGATTGATGGCGGCCCGAAATCCCAGACTATACAGGATATTGTTAAAAAATCTATTTCTGAAGGAAATATAAATATTGTTTTTGATATGTCTGAAATAAAATGGATTAATTCTCTGGGCGCCGGTGTGCTGATAGCTTCATATGCTTCCGCCAGAAGGAATGATGGGTATATAAATCTTGTTGGGATTTCTGACAGGGTGAAAGTAGTGCTTAGGACTTGCGGTTTGACTCCCACCCTTTTTGAAGAGTTTGATAATATTGAAGACGCTGTTGAAGATTTTAAATCATAATTATTTCTGAAAGGATTCTGGTATGAAAATCAAAAAAAATGAGAAAGATGGAGTTGTTGTTCTTAACCTTTCCGGTGAAATGCATGGAGGGCAGAAGAATTTAGAGCTTGTTGATATTGTTAAGGATCTTGCCGCCCACAAAAAACTCGACATTGTGGCAAACCTTTCGAAGGTTAAATGGATTTCGAGTACGGGACTTGGGATTCTCGTATCGGCGCGGTCTCATCTTGCTAAAGAAGGCGGAATGATCAAACTCTGCAAACCGAATGACAGAATCCTGGGTATTCTGCAGGTAACCCGGCTTAACATGATATTTGATGTTTACGATTCTGAAGAAGAGGCAATAGAGAGTTTCAAGGACTAGCAGTCATTCTGTAAGCCTTAATCCAATTATCATTGTAATAACCTCAAGAAAAAGTGTAGAATCCCTCTGTGAGGGGGGTATGCGATTCTAAGCCGTATACTCTACCCTTCAAATTCATGACCGTAAATAGCGGGTTTTAAAAATTCATTTATTTATTTGCTTCCGCTTCGGGGTATATTCCTGAGTGGTTTAATCTGGGATTGGAGGGGAAATGAATAAGAATAATATTTATCCATGGGTTGTAAAACGCGATATCGACGGTTTTTTTGGTCTCGCGATAGATAATCTGATACAATTTCTTCTTATTGCTTCTCTTTGTCCGGTAATAGCCGGAATCCCGGCTGAATTCGTTTTTACCAGGATATTGCCCGGCGCCGCGCTTTCTATAGTTTTCGGGAATCTTTTCTATTCCTGGAAGGCGAGAAAACTGGCAATCAGGGAAAGACGAAGCGATGTTACGGCTCTTCCTTACGGAATCAACACGGTAAGTTTTTTCGCTTATCTTATCTTTATAATGGGGCCTGTCTACAGGGAAACCGGAAGCTGGCAGGCAGCCTGGAAAGTTGGACTTCTTGCCTGCTTCTTAAGCGGTGTAATAGAATTCACCTCGGCATTCTTTATGGATAGATTAAGACGGATTACGCCCCGGGCCGCTCTTCTTTCCACTCTGGCCGGAATTGCGATCACATTTATTTCTATGGATTTTGCTCTCCGGACATTTCAGTATCCGCTTATAGCGATGTTGCCACTCGCTGTGATCTTAATTCAGTATTTTTCCAAGGTGAGGTTTCCCTTTGGAATTCCCGGAGGTATGGTGGCTCTTACAGCAGGTACTATACTGGCATGGGTTTTCGGGATAATGGATTTTGGTAATGTCAAAGCTGCCGTTTCAGAAATTGGGTTCAATGAACCTGAACTTTCATCGGCGGGTCTGTTAGAAGTTATAAAGAGTCAGTACCTCTACAAATATCTTTCGATTATTATTCCAATGGCTTTGTTTAATGTTTTTGGTTCAATCCAGAATCTTGAAAGTGCTGAAGCGGCAGGGGACAGATATGAGACGAAACCGGCACTTGCCGTAAACGGGATTGGATCTCTTATAGCATCCCTTTTCGGCTCATGTTTTCCGACGACCATATATATTGGACATCCGGGCTGGAAGGGCCTGGGCGCCAGAACAGGATATTCTCTTCTAAACGGTATCTTCTTTCTGATAATTGCTCTCGGCGGGTGTGTTAAA
>CAZKNG010000077.1:0-11023 GCA_964554125.1 uncultured bacterium
CCTCTTCGCTCAATCTATCCCGATGGCCCTATCCAAAGCCGCGCCTGTCAAGGTGCTGTAATCCGTTCCGGCTTTGGATAGGGCCATCGGGATAGATTGAGCGAAGAGGCCGGGATTGGAACTGACGGCGATTATCCCGAAGATGGGTCCCGCGACGAGAGCGGTAATCATAACTATAGCCTGGACCGCGTCAGTATAGACCACGCTCCTGAATCCTCCGTATATCGTATATGGAACTATTATAAGAGCTGTTAAGAGCATCCCGAGTTTTGGATCTATTTCGAACATGGTGTGAAGTGTTTTACCTCCGCCCAGAAATTGCGCGCCGATATAGAAGAAAAAGAAGAAGACGATCGTCAGACTCGCGACTGTACGGATTGATCTTTCAGAGGCGCTGTGCTTTCTGGCTATATATCCGACAAATGTGTCGACATTGTATCTTTCCGCTTCATCCCGCAGTCTTGCAGCTATAGCCAGCCAGCAGACGATTATACCCGCCACGCAGCCCAGGGCGGTCCATATTCCTGTCAGCCCGGTGGCGTAAGCCAGTCCGGGGAGACCGAGGAGCGCCCAGGAGGATTCCCCTGTCGCGCGTTCAGAAAGAGCCGCGATCCATCCGGGAAGATTCCTTCCGGCAATAGCGTAGTCCGAGCTGGTTTTTACCTTTCTTCCCTGATACAATCCCCATAGTATCAGAAGCAGTAGATAACCTATCATTACAAAGAGTATTTGCTGTGTGTTACTTTCCATTGCTTTTCCTTTCCGCTATGATTTCTTAATCGGATATTCTAAAACAGGATGAGAGGTTATGTCAAATGGAAGAAGAACAGGACCCGGGGCGCATAAAAAGTGATCTTCTCTGCCGGGAACCCGTCCGGGTCTTTGACGATATCAATCACCGGGGGAAAAGATTTATTTAACAGCCGTTTTATCTTTTTGAATTCAGCATGGTTTAATTTACTGAGAGGATAAGGTCGAAACGTGTTTTGTCATTGTCAATGCAATATGAGCAGCGAAGACCTGTTCTTATCCTCATATCTTTATTGCTCAGGAGAAAGCTTTCCAGAGGCAGTTCTATTCCGACGGAACGGTATAAAAGTCTTTTCTCCTTGTTTTCAGTAAGTCCGTAATCAAAGAAAAAACTCCCGTTAATTCTTTTAATGTAGAGGGCCTTCCATATTGATATATTTGTGTTCAGAAGGGGGAAGGTGTAGTTTGCGGAAAATCTGTAGAAATCGTCAAGAATCCTCTCGTCACTCTCTATATATCCCCGGGGGAAGAAAACACTATTACTCCATCTGTAGGTGTTACTCAGCTTTTGTCTTTCAAGAGCTCCCTCGAAATGAAAGCTGTCGTGAGCGAAAAGCCCCGGCAGAAATATTGTCGATCTTAAATTCAGCTTGTTACCCCGGTAGCTGCTTCCCACAGTGTGATTCAGCGAGACGATCAGGCTCTGCGCGAAGGAAGGGTAGATGTCGTGAGGCGACTTCTGCTTCGAACGTGAAAAGAGAATATAATGATAGAGAGACCCAACCGAGTAGTCATAGTTTTCTGAATAGCTGTATAGTGAGCGGTCTGTGATTTTCCTGTGTTCGGCGAATGAGCCGAAGCGAAGATGCCCGAAGTAAGTATCCCGGGAGAGGTTAAGAGGGAAATAGACCCCGATCCTTCCTTCCGTTTCCCTCCATGTTCTGAAATCATCCGAGTTATTCAGAGGATCCGCTCTTTTTCCATATTCGCCCCCTATGCTGAGAACGGGAAAACGGCCGGCGTAATCTATGTTCAGGCCTATTGAACCCGCGTCTTTTCTGTAGTTATACCTGCAGCCCAGAAGGGTTTGTGTTGTAAGCAGTACGTCGTTAGAGAGCAGATTGAGGAATATATCTTCATTCGTCGTGTCGATAGATGGAACCATGCTATGGAAATTGAACGCGTGAAGAAGCGGATTGTATTTGCTGACCTTGTATTTTTGTTCTTCCGTCCTCTTTTTCTTACAGCCGGTGACAGATTTAGTTACCTGTTTAAAATAGTTTGATCTTCTTGTTTTAAGATCATCTATTGATTTCCATTTCGAAGGAGACAGAGGAGAACTTACGATTTCATAACCCTTCGGCGTGTAATTGCTGAAATAGAGTTCTTCTGAATTACCCGAGACTTCCGGGAAAAAGGCTCCATATGGTCTGGAAGTAACCTGGAATCTCTCCCCGGACTTTATTTCAACGGCATAGATATTATCTATCCCCGAGTAGTCCGATTCATAGAGGATGTAACCTCTGAAAAAACAGGGTGATTTAATATGCTCTTTTCCTGTCTGAGGGATTACTGTCTTAATTGTTCTGTTTTCGAGGTCGAATATTTTAAGAGAACCGCCTCTGTCTGTAAGAGCGGCGAAAGCGATCTTTGTTCCGCCTGGAGACCAAGCGGGATCGAAAATGAATTCACCTGCGGGGACCCTGTAAGATACTTCTGTTTCTCCCGTCATTGTGCCGATGATCTTTAGAAAGCACTCCCTTTCGGGGGTGAATTCAACTCCTGCTACCCGGTTTCCGTCCTCGGACAGAGCGCAGCTTGTGAATTTACCGTTCCGCGTGAGTTTTTCAGTTTGTCCGGAGGCCGTATCCATAATAACTATGTCGGAATAGTTTCTCCAGCTCCATCTTATATCAGGTGTTCGGGTAAGCCAGGACAGCTTCCCTCCCCCGGCTGAAATTGACCTTTCATTGCTCACGAGAGGACGGTATGAAGAGTTGTAGGGAAGCTCCCCTATGAATTTTTCTTTACCTGAAGGTGAAAAACGGACTACGGCGCAGTTATTGTCAGGGTCTGTTTTAATCGAGAGAATTCCATTCTCAGTATATTGCGGACACAGGTAGTAAGTCCACGGCTCCCTGCAGGGAGGACTTATTCTTCTGACCGGAGTGAATGCAAGGCCCGACTGCTGTTCTTCCCACATCAATTTTACTTCATCCATCGTATCTTTATAGAGCTCTCTGATAGACCTCCCCGTTATATCCGAGAGGGATTTGTCGAATGTGGGATATATGACGTATTTACCCGTTTCGCCTAGAACCCTGTCCCATACATCCGCGCCGTATTCTCTGCAGGCGCGGGTTGTCATAAGATATCCGAGTTTGTAGGGGTCGGAGAAAAAATACGGGTCGTCGTATGAACCGAGGTAGTTCTCCTCGTAAGAAAGGCGTTTGCCGGAGAGTTCCTGCGCGCGCAGCCAGAGATCGAAGAAGGGGAGTCTGCCCCGCCCGCCGTTTGTAAAGATCGTTTCGGCAAGCACGGCGTCACCTTCACTGAACCAGACGGGGATATACAGGAAATCGAAGGTCGCGGTGCCGATATCCCCGAGACATAGAGACCATAATTTCTTGCCGAAACCTGAACCCAGTTTTCTGTTCTGTACTATATGGCGTCCTTCGTGAGCCGCGAGGGTCTTGTACCATTCCGTTGCCGAAAAGGATGAAGGTGTGCTGTACCAGTGTGACATCAAAGGAGCATAATTTACATAGCCGTTTGATTCAGTTGACTGATTAATAAGCACGATCGGCACCGAACTGTATTCCGATTTCATTGTGAGATTATGGCAGCGGGCGAAATGCTCCGCCAGATTCGCTACGCGCTCAGCTTCCGCCTCCAGCCCCGCTGGAAATATTATCTCAAAGTGTTCTGTCTTTATCTCTTTCCATTCTACATCCGGCGGGGATTGCCCAAAGCTTCTGTCTGGAAAAGAGATAAGTAAGATAAGTACTATAACGGGAAGAAAGGTTTTTTTTATTCTTTTATCATCTATCATAGATCTGTTTTTCTCTTTAAGCAGATTATCTCTGAAGATAGTATGCGATTTATCGCGTAAATCCAATCAGAATGTTTATTTGAAACACAATCCTGACATTCAGTAACTTATGAATAGCAATTCTGCTGCCAATATTCCGCCCTGTTTAATTAAGCGCGGAAGCATGCTCCGGCCAGAACTTTAGAATCTGTTCTTTTATGCCTGAGAATCTTAAACGTGAGATTGGTGGACAGTCTGGTCTGAGCAGCCGGCATTTGTAAAACCTCCATGATATATTCGCATGCAGCGGACGGTAGGGCCTGATAGCAAGCTCGCGTCCTGCCACCGTTGATCCTAAGATCGTCAGGCGCGGAAAGTAGATTTGAATCAGCCTGGTCCACTATACACGTAACATTTTCAATATATATTGCGTATTTATAAATTAAGAGAACAATTACACGCCGGTCCTAATACTACAATTCTGGAGGAACCCGAAATGAGAAAAAGTTTTATCATAACACCGCTTTTGTTAATGGCATTTTGTACTTCAGCCCTGGCACAATCCCATGAAGCCTCGCCGGAAGAAATTTTTGAGAAAGTCTGGCGGACTTTCGATCAGGGCTACGCCCTTTTTGAAACCAAGTCGGTTGACTGGCATAAACTGCATGATGTTTACCGTCCCCGGATAGTCTCCGGCATGACAGAAGAAGAATTATTTGCTGTTTTGACCGGCATGCTTTCCCATCTGAACGACAACCATGTTATTTTAATGGCTCCGTCGATCGGCCGCGATTTCAGTGCCGGTTATATCGGCCCCTATATCGAGGAAATGGGATTTGAAGGCGCGTTACAGTTTCTTCAGCAGCATCCGCTTCCAGAAATATATTTCAAAAACGCGCCTGACACTCTTGGTGGAGGGGTTTTTCAGTATGGATGGGTTGGCCGGAACGTAGGTTATATACATTTCTACGGATTTCAGCCTGAAGCCGGTAACGCGGTCGTAATCGATTCGATACTGAACGATTTTTCCTCCGCCCGCGCTCTCATTGTTGATATCCGCTATAACAGCGGCGGGCACGACGGGGTGGGGAAAATTATCGCGAAACGCTTTGCCGATAAACGCCGTCTTTACATGGTTACCCGGGATAGAAACGGCCCCGAATATGATGATTTCAGAGAACCCATTTACTGGCACGTCGAACCCGCGGCCCGTACCTTCACAAAACCGGTTATTCTGCTTACCAACCGTTTTTCAGTCAGCGCCGCCGAGAACTTTGCTCTGGCCATGCGGGTATTGCCTCATGTAACCGTTGTAGGTGATTTTACTTCCGGATGTTTCGCTGATATGAAATGGTTCGATTTACCCAATGGATGGCGCTGCTCCTACTCCAGAAATTATTTTGTTGATTATGAAGGAATGTGCTGGGAGGGGATCGGCGTCCCTCCGGATATTATGGTAAGAGGGGCGGAACCTGAAGGGGATACAGATACTGCATTTGAAACCGCACTGGCCCTGCTGCAGGACGGAGGTCCTTCACTTCAGGATGAAAGCGCCAGCGAATAAGCGGTGAAAGTCTCTTGCTGAGATCCTTTCAAGGGAACTGGAAAAAGAGGATTATGAAGACGCGTACAAGAGTTACAATCGGATCAAAAAATTTGGCCCGAAATATTCTAATTATTTGATTTTATGCAACTTGATCGACCTTGACATTTTCTTCCAACGCGCTTACCATGCTTTTCCAGGGACCAAACATAAAAAATAAAGCACCGTATAATTTATTGTTAGCGAGATTTTGGGAGATAAAACGAAGGTTGACGAAGTGCCACTTTCATTGTATACTCATTGTATAAACACGGAGGTCGAAAGTGGTAATTAAAATTCTAAAATGGGGTAATAGCCTGGGACTGAGAATCCCCAAGTCTTTTGCTAAAGAAGCTGGAGTTGAAGAAGGCTCGAAGGTGGATATCTCACTCGAAAGCGGCAGCCTGGTCATAAAACCTGTACGGCCGGCCAAATATCGTCTCTCAGATCTTCTATCCGAGGTCCGAGAGGATAACATCCATGAGGAAATATCGACGGGTGATGCTGTCGGGCGGGAGGTGTATTGATGGCACGAAGGTATGTGCCGGATCGAGGAGATTTAGTCTGGCTTAAGTTTAATCCACAGGCTGGGCACGAGCAATCGGGTATTCGGCCTGCTTTGGTTATTTCGCCGAAATCATATAATTCTAAGGTGGGACTTGCTCTTTTCTGTCCGATAACTAAAAAAGTAAAGGGATATCCTTTTGAAGTAGAGATCCCCAAGGATCAGAAGGCATCGGGGACGATTTTGTCTGATCAGATAAAAAGCTTGGACTGGCGCGTCAGGAAAGCGAAGAAAATTGAAAGAGTGCCGGACGAAGTTATTCAGGAGGTACTCGCAAAGATTGAATCGTTGATCTGGGGTTAATAATAATGGACTCGCTAACTGGCGGTTGCAGTTGACGGCTGCGGCTGTCATGCCGGCTGCGGAGCACCCGCCGCGCCAACCGGCGACCGCAGCTGATGCTGGTAATGTCAGACTGATAAAAGCATCTTGTGAGTAATAAAGCTAATCCAATTTCGGAGTCCGGAATCGAGAAATTGCTCTCGATAATTCCTCTTCTTGAGGATTATACAGGGCAATGGATAGAGCATCATTTCGAGAAAGAGGAAGATGTGCTAAGCATTGGCGGTGCATCCTATGCGGAACCCCTAATGGCATTTATGCATGCCTTTTATGAGTCCGGACTGTTAATTAGCTTTGACTGGACTAATTGGCAGGAAGAAGCAACTCGCATTTATAAAGATCCAGGCTTGATAGAAAGAGCAGATTTAGAGACGATACGTCGTCTTCTGACGATGCATATACGTAAAGAAAGATTTTGCGAGGGGCATTTGGCTTCTGTTTGCGAAAGTGGACATATTGTACTGATCCTAAAAAGGCTTAAGGAGCTCTGGCTTCTTGGAGATATTCCGGTCGAATAACCCTGCTATCTTCAGGCTGGCAGCTAATTATGAGAATAGATAACGAAAAAGAGCTTGTGAAGCTAATCAAATCTCGTTACTCAGACGTCTATTTCGAGGCAGATTCTCTACCGAAGCCTTATAGGATATGGACCGATTAGAGGAATAGTAATTGTCGCTGATCCGCGGTCTGGTATATGCTGAATAAATAAGGTAATAAATGAAAATTCTAAAGAAAAAGTAAGAAAGTTAGTAAATTATTTATATAATCCTGAAAAAAATATCTGGATTTCGTTTTACAATCGGATATCGAGTATATTACGACATACTTCCGGCGCCGGTGGTCAGGAATTGGTCGGTGGGGCTTTTGATGAGGACGGAAGTTGGGATTGAGTAAGGGGGCGGTCTTTAGAAAAGTGGTAAACTTATTTCCGGAATAGGTGACAGCTTTGTTCCGGAATCTACTCCGGCAAGCCCGCTGCGCTGGCAATCAAAATGTAAGTTTTAATTTTTTAGACACCCACTTGTTTGACAATTGATCTACGAAAATATCTTTGTGCGAATTCTTGCTGCAGCGATCTGAATATCCTCCAGAATAAGTTAGAGGCTCTGAATTAAAAGGAGTATAACCCCCGTGGCGAAGAGTATGCCGAAGGCGAGGCCTGCCGCCATCGGGATCAGAAACCTTGCCTGAATGCTGAGTTCGAGGATCATAAACTATGAAGGGTTGAGAATATGAAGGATTGAATAATTTATTCTCTAATCTTAATTGTATTATAATAAATAACTTTATCTACAAACCCATCACCATTAAGATCTCTTGCCTTAATTTCTTCCTCAGTCCAGTTTAACTCTTGTATTTTTTTAACTCTATACTGGATATTTTCCCAGGATTGACAATCCTCATAATATTTTTTAGCAATATCTGATAAAGATTCTCCCCAACCAACTATATGATATTTTGGAATTTTATTTTCTTGTTTTGTTTCAGAAGATTTATCTTGTTCAGAAACTCTAGGTTCAATAGAAGTTGTATCAACAAAACTTCTTCTCGTATCCTGGAATTTTTGCAAATCATTAAGTCCATGAGGATCATGCCTAATAACTGCTATTACAAGAATTCCTGCAACAATTACTCCAGCAACATATTTAATCCACTTATTCATAAACCAAAAACTCCCTTTCTGTTAAAAAATTATAGTAAAGAAGAATAACTTAATCAAGCCTTATTTACAATTTCATCCTCAGTTATAAATAGAACACATTTTAAAACGATCGCTGTTCAACCCCGTCTGATGCTCAAGACGTTATACCGGGAGGTTATAATGAAACGAAAAATGAAGCCTTCTCCCTGTTAAATGAATGGTAAGCTAAATTGCCCCAAATTTGATTTTAAATCTATCATTGACCCTTGCCAATGAATGTCAATAAAGGGTGAATGTTTCGCTTGTATAGTATCGATATATAAGTAATAATTTAAATAGATTTGTAACTGAGTCGGGGGATAGGGGAAAAGAGATAGCTCCGTTAGACGATCTTTATCAGCAGAGTGGAATAACATCCGAAGCCACCTATTTTACAAAGCCGCGGAAGGAGAACGACATGAATATCATATGGTTTTTGTTGATTGGCGGAGTGGCTGGATGGCTCGCCGGTTTGATCATGAAGGGGAAGGGATTCGGAATCCTGGTAAATATCATAGTGGGTATTATTGGAGGAATAATCGGAGGCTGGCTGTTCGGAGTGCTGGGTATCGGGGGAGAAAGCCTGATATGGTCTCTGATTACCGCCCTGGTCGGAGCCATTATATTTCTTTTCATAGTCAGCCTTTTCAAGAAAAAGGGAATTGCCGAGTAACCGGTTATTAAATATCAAGTTAAGGAGGTTCGTAAAATGAAATCGACGAGTTTATTTGTCGTATTGGGGATGTTGCTGGTTCTATTTATCCCCCTTCAGTCGGGCGCTGTGGAGAGGCCCCTGCAGCTATCTATCATTACCCCGCTTCAAATATTCCCCGAAGAGGATAATATCACCCTCTTCCGTTTCAACCTTATTTACGGAAGAAATTCTTCGGTGAAAGGTCTTGACCTTGGTCTGATCAATCATACCACTTCGGGTATATCCAAGGGTATACAGTGGGGATTAGTGTCCTGGAATGAAGCGGATTTTGTAGGATTTCAGTACAATATGGTAAATGCAACCGGCAATAATTTCAAAGGGTTTCAGTGGGGATTTATCAACTACGCGCGTTCGGCTAAAGGCTTGCAGCTGGGTTTTGTAAATTACGCCGAGTCGATGTATGGGCTTCAAATCGGCTTTGCAAATATTATTCGTGAGGGAGGATTGTTACCGATATTACCTATTGTCAACTTCTCATTCTAGAGCCGCGGGTATCAATTCGGGCAAAGGGCTGAAAATAGCCTGAGGACCTCACGTCGCGTAAGAAGATATCCCTCAGGTTGCCTGAACTGATGCTGGTTGAACTTAAACTACTTGCGAATAAAAGGGATATTCCATATCAGTCGTTGCTGAAGATATTTCCGGCAGAAAGAATAGAAAAGGAATTAAAATCTGAGGGGAATAAGTAGGATAAAATCAGAAAAATGAATGGAGCAGAAGATGGATAAGGAAAAAAGCATAATTGGATATTATATTATCGGAAGCGCAATCATCTGGGGGCTTGCCGGTATTGCAATGGCATTGAAACTAAAAGGCACGGAATGCTTTAGTGAAATAGGTCATATTTTTGGCGCTGCCGCGGGAATACACCTGATATTAATCTGGGGTCCGCTGGCGGCTCAATTAAAGAAGCGGCGGGAAGAAAACAGTGCTGAAGAAAAAAAGAATAATTAAAGAGCAGCCCGACGCGCAATCGACCGGCTGTCACTGAATCGGTTTGTTCAATACCCTCAAGACTGCTAAGATCTGCTCGTAAAATAACAACCGCTCAATTAAGCTCGGGTTAAATAAATTTATAATGGGCAAAATGAAGTGATATTTATGCAAGGACAGCTGTTTTAACCTGGTGAAAGGGATTTATTTCATAGAAGATCATTTTATTCTGAATACAAACAGAACCGGGTAATTTTGTGAAAACAGTTAGAGAATAAGATTGAAATAAGCTGAGTTTGTTAGATCAGAGTGGATATCTTAAGCGAAGAATTGATAGAGTTGATGAGCAGAGCCGGCTGCGGGGCGTTATAAAAAATATTGTATCTCCGCGGTGAGTTGTTTTCGAAACCCTCCTATATATTCTATTTTTTGATACCCTTCGTCAGAATAAGCAGACCTTTCAGAAAGTCTCTGTCTTCGGGCTCGAGTTTCAATAACCACATGGTGAGAGCAAAAAGGGAAAGGGATATCGATCCCGCAATCGCCAGAGTGACAAGAGTATGAAACGGCATAATAAAAGGTTTTATAGCCCATAGAGCCGCGGCTGAAATAAACCCCGCCAGGGCAGGTTTTATAAAACCTCTGTTAAGGAAAGTGAGGTTGAGGATTATCCGCACTTCAATAACTCTCGCTAATCCGCTTACAACTAGAGAGATCATTGTTGCCCAGGCGGCGCCGAAGATGCCGAACCGCGGTATAAGTATGATATTAAGCGCGACATTAAGCATGAAAGCCCCAAGGGAATTCCACAAGGAAAGTTTTACGTATCCGGACATAGATAGAATGGGGCCGGCTGAGCCAAGTACGGTCTGGGAGAAAGTAGCGGCTGTTAGTATAACCAGAACAAGGGAGCTTGAAATGTAGTCGGGGCCGAACAATAACATGACTTTTGTGGGAATCAGCAGCATAATCAGAGCAAAGGGGGCCGCGAATGTAAACAGCCAGCGGCTTACAAGCCTGTAGAGATCGGACATTTTTCCCGTTTCACTTTGGGAGTGCATTTGAGAGAGAATAGGTGAATAGATACTTCCAATGGAGAGAAGTAGCGCCTGTAATAACCCAGCTGTTCTTACAGCCGGGTGATATAATCCCACGGTGGTCGAATCGGTGAAGTATCCGAGCATCAGGATATCCATCCAGTGCATAAGGGTTTGAAGTATTACAACAAACATAAGAGGGTAGGAGAATTTGAGTAATTCTTTATCGATCGGCGCTGATAAGATCTTGCCTATTTCTATGCCGGTAAGCCTCTTCAGCATAATCAGCATCAAGATACACCCCGCTCCTCCCGTAACGGCGAAGGGAAGCGTAATAGCCATTCTTTTTGACAGGAGGAAGTAGCTAATTATCATCACCCCGAAGAG
>CAZKNG010000078.1:0-10922 GCA_964554125.1 uncultured bacterium
AACGGAGATTACAGGATAGGACGGCCCCTGGCTCTGCCGGAGAAAAATAATGTGGCGGCATTATCAGCGGAAGCCGGAGGGGAACATTATTTTTTGAATGCCGAGGGAGACCTCAGCAGTTATGACAAAAATACTATGTCTGATATCGGAGACGGCGATAATGTCGGATACGCGTTTGATATTAAGGGGGGGGTCAGAGATGTTGATATACTGTCGTTCCTTCTGTCGCTGAGCGGGGAATACTCTTCCCTTAGTGAAAGATTCAAGTCGCCTGACCGCGCCAGAAAACCCTACTTCTACCGTAACTGGAATCTTCAGGATCAACCGCTGTCCGGCAGCGAGAATATCTCCGGTCTTAATCTGCGGCTTAAAAGGGACCGGTTGTGGCAGATTGAAGGAAAGTACAAAAGACTTGAAAGAACAGAAGGTCTTTCCGCTGATATGGCTGAATCTTCAGGACATATAGGCGATATAGGCAGGAGAGGTATAAGATTCGAATGGTTCAAGACGAAAACAGGAAGTAACAGAAAGAGGGATTTTGCCCTCGCCGAGGGTAAATTCGCGTTATGGAAGATTATCCCCGGTCTCTTTTTTGACACCGAACGATACAGCAGTCTGTCAGAGGCGGAGCCTGATACGGGCAGGTATTACTACAGGAATATTTTTTCACTTTCTTCGAAAGATATGGGTGATTTCTCCGGGAAGCTCTCTTTTTCACACAGAGCTACTGATAATTTGAGAAATTCAGATCGATCCTGGTTCAGGGCGAGAGAAAATGACGAGGTGAGATTTTCAGGGTCTTATTCGGGAGGGAGGAAAGTTGTTGATCTTTTTATAAGTCACCGGAGAAAAAAGGATATTCAATACGGCAGCTCGAGCGTCCATGATCTGGCAAGAGTTAGATATCGCGATTCATGGAGCAGGATGGGGTTAACATCAGATCTCGGATACCGGATTCAATCGGGTGAGGAGAGGAGACGGCAGAGAGCTGTTATATTCGTTGGTGAAAATGAAGGAGATTATGATGAAGAGGGAAGAGAGGTCGGCCAGAAAAGAGGGGATTATATGGTGGTGTACATTCCGGGCGGAGAGAAACAGGTAGTTAGAGAAGTGAAATTAACATGGCGGTTGAGTTTCGGAAAGGGAGTAAGGGGGATCGGGCTTGGAAAGGGTAAAGATTCAGGATGGTTCGGCCTGATAAAGAGAAATGTTTCGATGGACAATTTCTTTTCTGTAACTGAAAAATCAGAGACCGACCAGCTTATGAGGCTCTATATGCTGGATCCGGAGATTCTTCAGCGAGATGATTTAACACTCTATGGTTCCAATAAATTACGTCAGGAATGGAATTTCTTAAAAGATATAAAGAAATACAATCTGGGATTTATTATGACGAGGGAAGATGAAGAAGATAACAGAACGGAGGGCGCCCTTGCTTCCCGTTATATGAATGAATATAGATTCCGCGCCGCCGCAATACCAAATTCTTCCCTGAGTATATCGCTTGAGACAGCTAAGGGAACCAAGCGCAGCCGTTCAGGTAATCCTTCTGCTCAGAACTACAGCGTGAAGTCGACCCTCTTTTCAAATAAAATAGAATACCGCTATGGACCCAGTTCAAGAGTTTCTATGGAATTCGCGTACGAAAAAAGGGAAGATGAATTTTCGTTATCCAGGCAGAAATCCTATTCAGCCAGACCGGCCGTAAATATCTCTTTAGGTATGAATATAAATATTTCAGCTTTCCTGAAGATGACATACACGGGGGTTGAGGAGGATAACAGGCAGCCCCTTTTCTTTCTTGAAGACGGGATGAGGCAGGATTGGAATATTAACGGAAGGTACCGTTTTGGCAGGAATATAACGATGGGTATAAACTACACGGGAAGAAGAGAAAGAGATTATACAGATGAGATGAGGACTGTACATGTTTTTAAGGTGGAAAGCCGCGCTTCTTTCTAGTTTCCTTCTCAGCGCGGTACTTATTACCGATGCCGGCGCTGAGGTTATTAAAAAGGTGACGAGGAGAGGATTTAATATTATTGGAAGCGAAGAGTTGGTAACTCCTTCATTCCTGAAGGAAGGAAATCAATATAGCGATTCTGTTGTTGAGTTAGAGATAACCCGCCTCGATTCACTCTATTTTCTGCGTGGCCGTCTCGCGGCACAAATATCTGCTGATACCCTCGGGAAGAATTCAGGCATCGATATTGAACTTGAAGCAGAAGAAGGTGAAGTAACCCGTATAGATGAAATAAATATATCCGGGGACAGATCATTGTTAACCGGTAGAGAAGAGGTGCTCGGCAGGCTCAAAAAAGGTGATCCGTTCTATCCGGATGTTATACGAAAGATGATGCGCAATACCATGGATATTTATAATAATTCAGGATTTCCCTTCGCTCAGGTCTGGATGACTCTTTTCCGGCTGGATGAAGAGAAGAATGAAGTTGATATATCTTTTTCGATCGTCAGCGGCCGGAAAGCAGTGATATCAGATGTTGTATTCGAGGGTCTGACAAGAACAGACAGTTCTTTAGTCCGAAGGGTCTCCCGTCTCGATATACCGGGTGAATTTACCGAAGATATGATAATAGAGGCAAGGAAGAATCTTTTAAAAAGCGGCCTTTTCAAAGCTGTCGGCGAGGGGAAGATTAAGAAGAAGAGGGAAGACCTTTTTATGCTGGTTTTGCCTGTTGAAGAGAAGAGGAACAGTAATTTTTTTCAGGGAGCGCTCGGGTTTTCACGCAAAGAGAACAGCGATGACTATAAAATGAACGGCCGGCTGGATATTCAACTGGATAATATAGCGGGAACGGGAAGAAAAGCGGGTTTATCCTGGTTCAACGACGGAATAAAATATTCACAAACGGAGATAAGATATCATGAACCGTTCCTGTTTTCTACACCTGCCGCTGTATCTTTTTCGATAAAACAGGCGGTTGATGATTCGCTCTATAACATGCATACGGGATTGTTCGAATTAAGACTGCCGTACGGCCCCTGGGGAGTCGGCAGTATGATTGGAATTTCCGCCGATAGGAATGTAATTCCATCGGGGGGTGATTTGAAGAGGAGTGTCAGGCAGAGTCTCAGGCTTGGACTGGAAAAGGCCTCAGGGGATATCTTCAGGTTCAGTGGGCGGATAGAAGGGGGAAGAAAGAAGAATTACCAGAGGGATGGAGAGGTAAATATAGATTGGCAGTTTATCTATTCGATTGATCTATCTCTGACTATACCTACGATTGAAAACCAGAGTTTCTTCTGCGGAGCGGTTTCTCAGGGGGTTTTCTCCCGCGGTGATATACATGTCGCGGAGATGTTTCCGATGGGCGGCGCTAAAACACTCAGAGGTTTCCGTGAAAACCAGTTCAGGGGTGAAAGGGTAAGTTATGTAAATATTGAATACAGGCTGGGAGGTCAGAGCCGCATCTTTCTTTTTGACGATATCGGAACTTATTTCAGAGATCCGGACGGCTGGATAATGAAAAACGGATTCGGATTCGGTTTAAGAACATCTTCTGATATAGGAACTGTCGAATTGAGTTTCGGTCTCGCCGGAAAACTCTCGATGGATGAAGCGAGAATCCACGTTTCCTTACTCGAAACCTTCTGAACCAGAACCAATATTATGCCCACAGCTTATGGTATTCTTAATTACGAGGGGAAAGTCTTGTGCCCTGCTTCGCGTTCCAGAGTCTGTAATTAAGTGTATTTATGATAGATTCGGCTATATTAATCGATTCAATCGCCCTCGAATTGGTATAATCGGACAGATAATTTCTCGCCGCCTCTCTGTCCCTTTTATACAGTTTGAGTGCCGTTTCCTCTACCTTTCCCTGCATCCTGAATTGATAATCTTCGAAATCGGACCAACTATTCCTTACATGATCTATTACGTTTTTGTAATCGGAATCTACAAGTCCCGCCATCAGGCCGAAAATGTAGGAAGCTGAATCCATGTCGAGGTGTCCCTTTTCCTCCGGCATATTGAAGTGGTATTCGTATAGGCTTTTATCTGTATCGTAGAAACTGACCGGGGCGTTCCTGAAGGCTTCTGGAATATCTTTCGCGCATAGATACCAGGGCACGAAGCCGCTGCTGCACGGTTCGTATAGAGCCCTCCAGATTACTGTCCCGATTTCCGCCGGCAACCATTCGCGAAGCTGTATTACGGTTGTGCGGCGCGTATAATATGTGCATACAGGGCGGCTTTCGGTCTTGTGCGGGGATCTCTCGTATCCGTTGGAAGAATCCAGCTGCGTTCCCTCGTAATGATTTCTCATAATATCCATAATCTTTTTCAACGATAATTTTCTGTCAGGTTTTACAGATACGGGCATCTTCCCCCGGTCCGCTTCTTCTATTGAGAGAGGAAAATCTCTGTTGACCGCTTTTGCCATCATCCAGCACCGCCGGGTATTTCTTATGTCGGTATGTGAATCTCTGCTCGCGTATGTTTTCGCGAAATCAAATGCGCCGTCTCTTTCAGGGTCATACCAGCCGCGTTCTTCGGCGTATTTTATTAAATTATCTGAACATATAAAATTCTCTTCATCGCCGGTGTCGACTTCGCGAATTGTGTAGGTGTTGGCGATCGGAACTACTTCGTCCTCTCTTACCCTGCGGGCGACATATTGTTTGCCCCTTACCATCTGAAGGATCCACGCTTCATTTGGAGATACGATGTCAAGCGTTCTCCCTGAGCCCCTGTACCCGTATCTGTCGAGAAGTTCAGAGGCAAGCTGGACAGCTTCTCCTGCTGTTTTGCAGCGCTCGGCGAGTATGAATCTCAGCCGCCAGCCGATTCCGCCTTTTACGATATCTCCTCTCTTCTCAACTTCTTCTATCGGATCTTCTTTTGATGGACAGGCATCGCTTCCAATTGAAAGCCCCCATTCATTGACTACGGCATTTGAATATTGACTGCCCGGAACCTGATCCCAGAGATAGGCGTATGTCTCCGCAGCTTGGGGTATCATATGACCGCCGTAGAGTTTTATCATAGCTCCCTTTTTATGTTTCTTCCCCGGTACGAACCAGAGGTAGTCCGCATAATCGGCCTTGTCGTCTTCGGTTTTAGCAAAGAGTATCGATCCGTCCTCAGTTGTGCCCCTGCCTGCTATGAGCGTGGTACAGCTTTTTGAATCACTGAAAATAAGAAATATGAAGATAACTGCCGTTAAAATTACAGTACTCGCATTTTTGATCCCTGATTCTGCTATCATTGTTCTTACTCCCGGCTATTTGATATAACGACCATCTGCTATTCTCGTATAATATCTATTACAGATCTGCTCTGCGGGCAAGGGTTAATTACAGATGGAGTTATCTTCATGCGCTGGGGAAAGGGGTTATATCGCCACCTTTGTATCGACCTAAACACAGCGGGCGTAATATATCAGATATTTCAGATAAGCCCGGTATTTGAATAGTTCTAACCTCAAATTGACCGCCGCATCTATTATCCGGAAAAAAAGGTGTACTGATCCGCGCAAAAGCTGGTATTAATAAAGGGTGAATAGTGCCCGGTTTCGGAGCGTGTCTGTCCATAAGGAGTTCGTGTGGATTTTTTGATTTATAACAGCTTATACCAGCGGATAAGACAGGTGACGTTATGAAGATATTGCATACAGCGGATATCCATTTGAAGGATTATCAGGATGAAAGGTGGAAAACTCTTCAGAGGCTGATTGAAATTGCCCGGGAGGAGGAGGTCGGAATATTTGTGATAAGCGGTGACCTCTTCGATCATGATATTGACGGCGATGCTTTGAGGCCTGAAATCCGCGGTCTCTTCTCGAATAACAGGTTTAAGGTGATTCTTATTCCCGGCAATCACGATATAGAATCTTACGCGGGCGGGGAATATCTTGGAGAAGATGTCGTTAAGTTGACCGATCTAAAAGAACCCTATAATTATGAGGATTTATCTATATGGGGATTACCCTTTGAAAATATAGAAGGAGAGCAGATTCTGCGGAAACTCGACTGGCTGGCGGATAACCTTGAGAAGGGAAAAAAGAATATTCTGCTGTTTCACGGGGAGCTTCTCGACGCTTTTTTCCGCAGGAAAGACTTTGGCAGTGAGGGAGAAGGAAGGTATATGCCGGTTAAGCTTTCTTATTTTAAAGGTTTGAACCTCGATTATGTGCTTGCCGGACACTTCCATTCAAAATTCAGGGTGTGGGAAATAGAAAATGGCGGATACTTCGTTTATCCCGGTTCACCCGTATCGATAACGAAAAGAGAGACAGGCAGAAGAAAGATCAATATTTTCGAGCCGGGCAAAACGCCCGGAGAATATTCACTCGATACTCCTCATTTCGAAGAAGTAGATATAGAACTTGATCCTTTCAAGGATGACGATCCGCTGAAGATGATCACCAGGCGTCTGGAGGAGATTCATCACGGCGCCAGGGTTATATTGAGAATCAGCGGTTTTATAGACAGCAGGAAGATCAACTTGAATGAAACGGAGCTTGCCGGAGAGATAAGCAAGATCTCCGAAGGTAAAGTGTTTGAAAAGAATCTCGAATTCAGAGATATCAACACCTTTGAAAGCGCTCTCTTCGAGGATTTCAGAAATAAACTTGAAGGAAAGGGCTTCGACGAGGTTAAGAAAAAGGATCTGCTTAATTTGACGCTCAGGGCGATGATGAGGGGATAAGCTTTGAAGATAAAGGAATTTTGCATAACACATTACGGTCCGTTGGCAGATAGAGGCAGGACCGTTCTAGGTGATTTTAATCTGTTATGGGGGGGGAATGAATATGGCAAGACCCTTACAATTGACGCTCTTGTAAAGATGCTGCTGGGCCGGAAGAAGGCTGGTTGCTTCGAAATGATAAACCGTGTGGAGGAAATCCCGGAGGGTTATCTGATCTTAGAAGATGATAACGCGGAGGTAAAACTGCCCGAAGCCGGAATTCTTACAGATAATGCCGATCTGAGTGTTTCGGAGTGCCGTAATATCTTCGTTGTAAGAAACAGCGATCTGTCAATTGCCGCCGATCCTAAAGATGAAAGTGATTTCTACACGAGTGTAACAGACCGTTTGACGGGCTTAAGGACAGGGGAGATCTCCAGGATAAAGAAGAATCTGGAAGATATCGGCAAGATAACACCAACGGGAATTTTTAAAGATGTTGAAGGTGAGAAACTGAAGACTCGAATAAACAGCGCGGAAAAACTTGTTGAGAAAATCAATATTTTATCCGATCAGATCGATGAAGAAGGATTTGATGAATTTGAACAGGAATCAGCAAGGCTGAATAGAGAGATAGCAGGAATTGACGAAGAGGTACAAAGTCTCGAATATGCACGGGAGAGAGAGAAGTACAAAAAGGCAAAAGAGGCTTTGAAGGGGTTGAAAAACGCTCTTTTGAAGAAGAGGGATTTTGGAATTTTCAATGAAGACGGCTGGCAGTTATGGAGAGATTGCAAAAGGGAAATAGAGGACTGCGAAGCTAAAAAAGGGAAATTGTTCGCAGAGTTAACAGAGGTCCGCGAAGAACGTAAAGAAATAACTGAAAAGTTGGAGGATGAGGAAAGGGAATTTAAAACCCTCGATGATAGAAAGAAAAGATTAGATTATGATATAAGACCTCAACTGGAGGATTACAAAGCGGGTTATAGGAAATTAGAAGGAAAGAAGAAGAAAAACAGTTTCATTTCTGGAATAATGATAATCTCCGCCATTTTACTCGCGCTCTCGATGGCGGGAATAATTTTCTCTTCAAAATCGTTATTTTATATTTTTGCCGCGCTGTTTTTTATACCGCTGCTGACCGCGGTGATAATTAAGGGGCATATAGCAAGAGGAGAGGGGAGGCTCAAGGAGAAGTTTGAAAGCTGCAGGATTGCCTTGTCACAATTTGGATTGGATGCCGGGGATCTATTCGGTGTGAATAAAAAAATACGGCAGTTTGACGAAGAATATCAGGTGAAGAATGATAAATTACAGCAGATAAGAAGAAGGAAAGAGGGTCTTGAAAGCAGATTAGATAACCTGGAGAAAAAAAGAATCCCGGAAGTTGAAAATGAAATAAAATCTGCTGAAAGAGAAATCACAAGATTAAAAACAGAGTCCAAAGAAGAATCTCTTGAAAGCTATAAAAAAAAGCTTGATCTGAAGGATGAACTAGGAAGATTAATCGAAAAAGAGAAGAATATTCTGTCAACTCAGTTTAACAGAAAAGGGGATGAACTTGAAGAGAATATCTCATATTGGGAGAAGGAAACAGCAGGTCTTGAAAGGTACAGAGATAAGGCCGCAGGTGTAGAATATAATGAATCCTACAGAGTGGAATTAAAAGAAAAGAAGAGAATACTCCTTGATAAGTATGAAGAAATAAATAGTAAGATGAAAAATATTCTGGAAAAACTGGGGGATGTTCAGCGCAGGGCTAATAAAATCCTGATAAACCAGCACGATCATTTACTCTGCTCTACCTCGGTTGATCTCAGGGCGGTTAAGGATAAACTCAGCGAGTTTATGGCAACGAGGGAAGAGACAAGAGAAAACGTTATGGAAATAATAAAGATCTTTGAAGAAATAGAGAGAGAGGAAAAGGAGAAGGTTTCAGAGCTTTTTGGAAAAGAGAGCCTGATTTCGGAATTTTTTGCTGAAATAACAGGAGGATTTTATAAAGAGGTTATTTACAACAGGGAAAAGGATAATATAGAAGTAAGAAGAGAGGATGGCAGAAAAATTGAAGCCGTAAAGCTTTCAGGAGGAGCGTATGACCAGCTCTATTTTTCCGTACGCCTCGCCCTTGGTGAAAAAGTCCTGAAAGATAAAAAGGGTTTCTTTATTATGGATGACCCATTCATTAAAGCCGATCCGGACAGATTGCAAAGGCAGATGGAGACCTTGAAGAATATTGTCCTGCGAGGGTGGCAGATTATTTATTTCTCCTCAAAGGGAGAAGTTAAAAATGTTCTGGAAAAGGATATCAGGAAGGGCGCAGTTGAATATTTTGAAATCAAGAGTATCTTTTCCTGAAGATCCGCTGACTGTTTCAAGTTTCATTGCAGAATTTTTACTAACTGAAAGAATAAAGATAGAGAATATCAGATGCTGCTTAGAGATATTCTAATATCTGTAGACATCAATTAGACTGTCCTTCTCTGTATAGAGATAGGCTGTATCACTGTTGTTGTTCCATATATTTCCGGTTTCGAAATAGAATACAGTACCTGTAGAATCGAGCGCGGCTTTACCGCTTCTCAGTTTTATATTCTCCCCGGGGGTTATTGCCGTATCTTCCGGAATAATTAATTTGTCTCCATATTCATCCTGGATATACCATTCTGAAATATCAATATTGCGTGAAGTGCCGTTCGCGAGGAGCAGGTATTCTTCTTTCCCGCGGTTGTATATATAGATGATAAATACGCCCTTCTTTCCGGGTTTCCAGAGTCCTATTCGCTTTTTTATTGCCCGATCCTGCAGCGCCGAGAGTTCATCGTACAGACAGTTACCCTGCCTCGTGTATAAACGGGCGTAACCCTTAATGAGCAACTCCGAATTGATACAGGTTCCGTCCTTAAGACAAACAAATGCGAGGAGACGGCAGAAAGAGTCTCTTTTTCTATCTTCATCGAAGACGAGATAGAGCCGTTTACCCTCAAGTCTGGCCGAGAGATGGTTCAGCGCTTCTTTCGCCGGACCTTTTTCTCTGTCAAGCTCAGGGGCGTCTATACCGAGCAGTCTTACCGTTTCATTGTGTTCGAGGCCGGGGTGATTTCCTTCAATAATGACATCAAATGTGTCGCCGTCCTTGAATTTAACTGCTCTTGCGCGAATCGAATGTTTAAAGGTGATTCCTTCGGAATCTATAAAGATCTTAAATGATGATTCTTCTCCGCTACATTCCCACGATCCATTCCGGTTGAGAACAAACCTTCTGCCGTCTTCTGAGGTGACGATGGTTTTTTGACTGATGACGTGACCGGAGTCGCAGCCGGGCAGAATTATTATTAGAAATATAATAAACCGAATAAATGGTTTCTGTAAATGACATCCGGATATAACCACGGTAATTACTTCCCTTTTGACAGCATTATTCCCTGTTTATTTTATGATATTCAAGGTGGTCTTTAATATCAATAAAAAGTATTGTTTGTTCTCTTTGTTTCAAATGAGGTTTGAGTAGAAATTATTCAGCTGGTATAATCTGTTATATTAACTATTAAATTTATATTGAGGGGAGAGATCTTATGAGAATGCATAACTGGCCGGGCCGGAAAACAGCAGTTCTCGTTATTCACGGGATAGGGAGTCAGCAGCCGCTATCCACACTTGATCTATTCGGGCGGTCCATTATCCGATCATTTGAAGAAATGGGGCTGACCGGTCTGAGAGTAGAGCATTGTATTGCTGAGAGGGGATGTGATGATTCAGGTTACTGCAACGATAATTACATCAGGATTATAAATAAGGACAGTAAATTTCCTGTGGATATTTACGAATATTACTGGGCTTACATTACTGAAAACAAGATGAAACTCAGAGATATCCAGAAGTGGGTCTGGGAGGCGGTAGAAGGCGCTCGAAAATTCTATAAGAATAACGCGGAACTTGCAAAGAAATGCGGTGACGATAGTATTTTCTTCTCGGAAAGCGGGGAATTTAAGGTCAATAAATACAGATCTGTTCTGATCGGGGCCGCGGGCGCGATCCCTTTTTATAGAGGTATATGGTTCAGCGCAGCTTCTATTCTCTCTAAAATTCCATTTTTCGGGTCTCTCGGACAGAGGATAGTAGACCTGGTGAATAAGAAGATTTCAAATTCACTGGAAGATACTGTTGGAGATATAGCGATTTATAATTCCGTCGATCCAAAGTCCTCATTCTATCGGATTAGAAAGGAAATACTTAAAGGCGCGGTTGATATACTCAGATACCTGCTCGGATT
>CAZKNG010000079.1:0-2868 GCA_964554125.1 uncultured bacterium
CGCGGCTTTTGTTCCGGACGCTTTGTAAATAGCGCCGCCGCCTCAGGCTACTTGATTTCCATAAGCTCGGTTGTCGCCGTTCCGCCGCCGTACTGAGGCGGAAGCTGGAGTATACTCTTTAAGACGCAGCGTCCTTCTTTTTTGCTGCTGATAAAGTATGTACCGCCTCCGGGCTCATCGTCCATAGGTTTGGATATGAGTTTGAAGGCTTTAAATTCACCTGCCGGAAGAATCACCTTTTCGGTTCCCGTAACTTCGAGAGAATAAACCTTAACCTTCTGGCTCATTATATCGAAAACCCGGTAGGTTGTCTTATAACCTTCGGCGAGAGGAAGAGCCGTCAGGGCTATTTCAACCGCAGAGCTTGGTCCGAATACGGGAGCTTCCAGTTCGATATCGACGGGGATATCGTTTCCCCTCATATTAATGTTTCCTGAAATAGCATCTTCAGTATAGTTTAATATGATTTTGGCGGGCCCCTGATTTACCTCTGAACTTACCGGAAGGAGGTTGTCCCGCCTCAATGTAACCTTATCCATTGCATTGCCCATAGGGCTCTTCTGAGTTGTTGTTATGAGCCACACAGGTGTTTTATCTGCTTTTGATTCTTCTATCTTTCTCTCGGCGCTCAGTTCAATATCATTACCCGCCACCGAAGCCGTTATCCTGTATTTAAGATCCATGGCACTTATAATTTCAGGCTCGACATCGGGCAGAGCGGCGGATTTTGCCGATTCATACCCCTTGGATATTTCCGGCATAGAGACGCTGTCAACCGGCACAGTAATCGCTTCAAGCTTTTCGCTGATTTCAGGAGCTACAGATTTCTGGAAGCGCCCTCCGAGGTGCTTCGCTAAGAATTTTTCCATAGCCACGGTGAAGGCCATACGATTCTCTTCTCCCGCGAAGCCGTGTCCTTCGTCGGGAGCGACTATATATTCAACATCTCTTCCAAGTTCGCGCATCGCCACTACTATCTGATCCGACTCAGCCTTTTTTACTCTGGGATCGTTAGCGCCCTGGACGACAAGAAGAGGGGCTTTGATCTTTTCAGCGCTGAAGAGTGGCGACTGTCGGCGGAGCCTTTTGACATCTTCCGGATCGTCCGGGTCACCGACATGCTCGTTGAAGAACGCGCGAGCCGTTTCCCAGTATGGGGGGATTGTCTTGAGGAGGGTTATAATGTTGGATACTCCAACGTAGTCTACGCCGGCAGCGTAAAGGTCCGGGGTAAACGCGAGCCCGGCCAGAGTGGCGTATCCGCCGTAGGATCCGCCGAAGATGGCCACTTTGTCGGGGTCTACAATGCCTTTGTCTACAAGATAATTAACGCCGTCTGTAATATCGTTCTGCATGGCGTCTCCCCATTCCTCTTTCGCGGCGTTGAAGAACGCTTTGCCGTAACCGGTGGAACCGCGGAAATTCATCTGAAGGACCGCGTATCCTCTGTTAGCCAGGAACTGAGCGTAGGGGTTGTAACCCCAGTGATCCCGAGCCCAGGGCCCGCCGTGCGGGTTTACGACAAGGGCAAGATCTTTTGCTTCAACATTCCTGGGGGTTGTAAGGTAGCCGTGTATTGACAGGCCGTCTCTTGACTTATAGCATACCGGCTCCATCGGCGCCAGATATTCAACGGGGAGGTCGGGTCTTCCGCGGTAGAGGAATTCAACCTTTCCTCTTTCCATGTCGTAGAGATATCTGGCCCCGGGATCAGTATCGCTTGTCGTCGCGACAATCCAGTAGCGTTCGTCTTTCGTGGACGACCCCATGTATATATCGCCGTCGGGCAGTTTGTGCTTCAGTCTTTTATACGCCCATTTGAACTTGAAATCCTTCCAATAGATTCTGAGCCTGTCTCCTACATAGTATGTGGCAATGAGTTCATCAGTTTTATCTGAGAATATTGTTCCACCGAAGTCAGCTTGACCTTCGGGATCCGATTCAACAAGTTTTTCCTCGAGCGTTTCCGGATTAAAGAGGACAAGCCGGGAAAGATTAATATCCTCTCCCTTGTTTGTCGACATGTAGAACCATTCTCCGTTTTCATGAAAAGCTACCGGGCCGGCCTGTTCCTCGTTCGTGCATTTATAGATGGAAGTTAAGTTTTTGCCGTCAACACGGAAGATTTCTGAGCCGCCGTCATCTGTTTGCCTTACGGCGAGCCGGAGGTTGTCATCCTGATCGAATACCCAGCCGGCTATCTTCTCCTTATTTTCCCTCACCAGTTCACGTTTGCCGGTGTCTATATTCAGACGGTAGATATCGTGGTAGCGCTGATCGCGTTCGTTAAGACCGATATATATTATATTCGGTTTATCTTCAGGAAGAGAGTATATTCTTGTAGTTACGCTGTCGACGGGGGTGAGGTCTCTCGCTTCCGGCACAGATGTATTCGAAGCGGGCTTTCCGGCCGGGTCAACAGCGTAGATATGAAAGTTTTCATTTCCTCCCTTGTCCTGGATATAGAGGATATATTTGCTGTCCTTAGTCCAGAAATAACTTCTGACAGGACGGGTTGTATCTGCCGTAACAGGTCTTGCTTTTTCAAACGGCTGGTGAAATTCCTTAACCCAGATGTTGAGAACGTCGTTGTGAGGTTTCAGGAAAGATATATATTCGCCGTCTGGGGATATCTTGGCGCCCGCTATTTCGGGATCTCCGAAAAGCACATCTCTTTCTATCAGAGGGGGAAGCTGATCAAGATACGTCAGATCCGCCGCTGATACCGAGACTGCTAAAAGCAGCACCGCTGACAACAGGGTAGTCAGTTTCTTCATTGACTCTCCTCCTTTTATCAAGTCCTTCGAGGTTACAATTAATTCAGCGCTGATTGTATTACCCTCTCCGGATAAAAGCAACAACTATATT
>CAZKNG010000079.1:2968-10725 GCA_964554125.1 uncultured bacterium
AGTGAAGACAAACCTCAATTATGGGGGCGAACGGATTCGACGGGGATAGATGAGGCAGGGGAAGCGTGTCGAGGTTGCCATCGCGTACCTCGTTAAACAGGTGGCAAAACACAATTGCCAACGACAATTTGGCATTGGCTGCTTAAAAACAAGCAGCTCGTTCACTTCATCTGAGTCATCAGGGATGAATGCTGGGCGTCGATAACTGCTGACTAGTCTGTGGACTCTGTTCCCGGAAAGCAGGCGAAACTTAAGGGATCTAGTTTCCGGGCTTTATGCCTGTTGGAAAGTCCGGAGGCGAAACTTCAGCAACGGGATACACACGTAGAAGCCCTGTTGCGGTATTCTCGGACGCGGGTTCGATTCCCGCCGCCTCCACCATTTTGAAAAAGACGGCCTCTCTCCGGGCCGTGCGGCTTTATATTTCCCCCTCTATTACTCATCGGCTTCCGCATCTCTTTGCGCAGATAATCAGCTTTATAAAACTCGCAAAGCTGACATCCTTTGTCTCTGGGTTAGTTGTTGGTATTGGTTCACAAAGTCACCTTTCTATTTCAAGAATGAGACTTTCAATATAACACCTGACCCGTTAACCTTTTTTAATTGCACTTAAGACTTGAATTCAAGATGGAAATGAATTTCTTATTTCAACAGAACAACTTTTTGAATTTCATTTGCTTTATCAATTCTTACTTTCATAAAATATATGCCAGAGGTCAAGTTTTTACAATTTACCTGTAGATTATGGTTGCCAGCCGTCATTTGATTATTTTTGATCTGCATAACTTTCTGTCCAAGTGTATTTATTAATTTAATATTTACATAAGCATCGGTTTTTAATGTCAAAGGAATTGTAAATGTTGGATTAAATGGAATCGGATATGCGGATTTTAAAACATAATTATTTGATAGATCTGCAGAGTTTCCTGTAATAGTAATTTGTTCAGTTCTTAAATTTGTTATTTTTCCGGAATAATCTACATCTGAGATACGGTATTGGTAAGTTGTTTTCGAAACTATATTTTCATCTGTAAATTCATAATAGGAAAGAGTTGATCTATTTCCAGCGCCTTTCAATTCTTCATCTGTTAAATAACTCGCAATTTCTGTGAATTTTTCCCCTCCATTTTTTCTTTCAATAATAAAACCGAGATTATCTTGTTCGGAAGCAGTCTGCCATTCGAGAATCACTGTGTTGTTTTTTTGTCTTGCGGTGAAAGAAGCAAGTTCGACAAGAAGGGGGTAATCCTCGCTATTATCTGGAGAAGACGCATAGCTCCAGACACCACCGGTTCTTATACTGTACTCTGCATGGTTGCTTGTTATCCGGATGGCTAAATATTTTCCGGCGGATACTGCAAAAGCGCTTGCGTCAGTCTCAAAGTTGAACTTGGTCGCGCTCCCATTTCCTGTCAGAGTTGCATTAGGGCCGCCAGCAGTAAAATCGCTTCCATCCGTCGAAGAACCAATTTCAACAGTCAAAATGTGCCCAGTTGTCGGAGCAGCCGTAAAAACCAACTGGCCTGTCCAGGTATCGCTTCCTGAGAAAATTATATCTGTCAGGGCTACCTGATCGGCTTTCCAGATATTAGTGCCGCCATTGCTGATGGTTACACTTCCTCCAGCTTTGGTAAAATCGGACCTGTACATTTTATCATCGCTGTGCAGCCACCATGCTTGAAGAGAATAATTATTAATGGTACTAATTAACTGGTATTCATCATCATTGTCATTAGCGATAGTATAAGTACCCCCTATTCCGAAGTTGCCGGAGTGAGTTCCGTCACTGTAATAATTACCTAAATATCCTTTGTGGAAAGTGCTGTCGTTATAGGCATAATATATTGTGGTAGGTGAATGCCAGGTAGTAGTTGAACTCTCTGAATAAATATTAGAGGTCATGTTGTTACTTATATCGTTTAAATATATTGTATTGTAGTTCCCAGAGGGGAGCCAGATACCATAGGTGCCGTTATTGCTTATGTTGTTACCAGTAAGCGTATTATATGAAGCATTCTCCCAAAATTCGAACCCTCGACCGCTATGGCCGGTTATGGTGTTATTTGATACAATATTGTAGTTCGATTCTTCCTCCAGAACAATCCCCCCAGAGCCATTTATCACGGTGTTGTTAATTATGGAGTTGTAAGAGGAATAATAATTGATACGTATCGAAACACCGGGATCAATAAGGCCGCTATTATCCAGAGTATTATCCATCACAATGTTGTTTGATGAATTATAAAACTCTATTCCATCTCCCGGATCGTCATTCATCGTGTTGTTGGATATAACATTGTTATCGGAATCAGTTAACATAATTCCATCTCCGTCAACTCGCCCATCGTTCTCATTCATTATGTTGGAAGTAATGGTATTGTTTGATGAAAAAGTTAAAAATACTCCGAATTCATTGTGAGTTACGGAATTACCATCCAAATTATTGTCCGAACAATTTTCTAAACGAATTCCATTACTCATATTGCTGTCCGCAGTGTTGCCGTTTAGGGTGTTGTTGTTTGAAGAAGAAACCAAATAAATACCATTAGAAGCAGTATTACTATTTGCTGTATTGCCGGTAAGATTGTTATCCGAAGATTCTACCAGAAGAAATCCATTATTTCCATTTCCAGTTGCCGTGTTGTTGTTAAGAGTATTGCTATTTGAAGAAGGTACAAGACGAATTCCGTCAAAACTATTATTGTTGGCCGTGTTGCTGTTTAAAGTATTGCTCGACGAAGAATCTAAAGAAATTCCATCCCCACTATTATTATTTGCTATATTGGCGGTTAAGGTGTCTTCGCTCGATGTATTCATGTAGATACCCACACCGTTGTTGTAGCTGACGGTATTGTTGTTGATAGTGCAGCTGCTGGAACCACTCAAGTAGATGCCATTGTAGTTCGTATGGGTAAAATCCCAGCCACAGCGGTTATATTTGATAGTGCAATTTGTAACAGAGGTAAGACAGATTCCAGCCATGTCGAATCCGGTGACACCATAGATGGAGAATCCTTCAATAGTCACACTATCTGCTGTTACATGAAAAACATGGTCGTTTGTGTTTGAAGCCATAATCTCGGTTGTGCTATTTCCGTTTTCAGACTGGATAGTTAATTGTTTGTTCACATCTACATTCTCTGTGTAAGTTCCTGCTCCATACCCATCACTGCTTCCAACGATGATAATATCACCATTACTTGCTGCATTTACAGCCGTTTGAATGCTGGCCGCGGCTTTAGCCCACGTATCATATGGAGATGTGTTTGATCCATTAGTAGCAACATAATAGGTTGTCGCGTTGGCTATCACAGGAAAAGCAAGAAAGGTCAGAGTCAACATAAGCAAAAATGTTGCTAACAACATAAAAGAAATACCAGTGCGTTTAATCATTTTTTCCTCCTTTGCTTGATATTCACAGATTTTTTTCCGGAACGTCAAGTCTTTTGTGTGTATTGGAGTCCCCCGAATTTTTATAATCTATAAGGTAGTCGATAATCATTGAAAGGCAGATGTTCTCAGAATTGACCTGAAATATATGGTTATCAAGGGGATTTTATTTTAGAATAAGATTCATATCGGACTTGGTTTTGATAATGAAACAGAGTGTGAAAAACCGGGGATCATATCGAAGCTGAATCCGGGGGAGTACGTGGCAAATACGATTTAACAATTTTCCACGCGCATTATTTTAAAAGGGCCGCCTAAAATAAAATAATCGGGATCAATATTTTAGCCAAATCGCTTGACTACTGTTTTTATCTTTGTTATTTTAGAATAAGCTAATAAGTTAAAATAACCTCGAGTCTTATTTTAGGATACGGCCAGAAGATGAAACGAAAACTTCAGGGGCGATACGTTACAATATCAACGGTGGGTGAGAAGGCCAAGGCCTTTGTTCCAGAGCCATTGCCGCCGAATCCGCCCATTGACTGGACGCCTGATTTGCGCAGCAAGTTCGACCAGGCCCTATTCGCTCTCGGGAGGCTGGACAGCATCTCGACCTTCCTTCCGGAAATTTCTTTGTTCCTTTATATGTATGTTCGTAAGGAGGCGGTTCTCTCCTCTATGATCGAGGGTACGCAGTCATCGCTTTCCGACCTCTTGCTATTTGAACTGGATATGGAGCTTGGTGTACCACTGGACGATGTCCGGGAGGTCAGCAATTATGTGGCTGCTCTGGACTATGGGCTGAAGCGGTTGGCCGAGGGGTTTCCCTTATGCCTGCGCCTGATTAAGGAAATGCATGCTGTGTTGCTTTCTAGAGGGCGGGGATCCAATCAGGCACCCGGTGAATTTCGTAAAACACAGAACTGGATCGGCGGCACCCGCCCCGGCAACGCAGCATTTGTTCCAACGCCGGTTGAGCATGTGATGGACTGTATGGGTAAACTGGAGTTGTTTCTGCATGACCAGCCGGAAATCACCCCCGCATTGCTCAAGGCTGCATTGGTCCATGTGCAGTTTGAAACCATCCATCCGTTTTTAGACGGCAATGGCCGCCTGGGACGCCTGTTGATCACACTCTTGCTATGCGAACAAAAAATCCTCCGTGAGCCGATGCTCTACTTGAGTCTCTATTTCAAAACACACCGGCAATATTATTACGAGCTATTAAATGAAATTCGATTAAGCGGAAATTGGGAAGCCTGGCTCGATTTCTTCGCCGAAGCTGTTATTGTCACCGCCACTCAGGCGGTGAATACCGCCCGGCAACTAGTGGATCTTGCCAATGAAGACCGAGACAGAATCAGCGGACTTGGCCGGGCAGCTGCGTCAGCCCTGCGGGTGCATCGAGCTATGATGGGGCGCCCCATCACGGTTTCCAACTGGTTGGTGGAGAAAACAGGCATAACGCCGGCTACGGTCAACAAATCCCTTGAGCATATGGAGCATTTGGGGATTGTTCGGGAACTGACATCCCGCAAGCGCAACCGAATTTTCAGCTATACAGGATATTTGGAAATTATGAACCAGGGAACGGAACTGCCCGGCTGACAGCGCGCAGAACCCGGTCCTCTGATAATTGTTGCAAATCCGCGGGATTTACGGTAATAATTTAATATGCATGACAAAAAAGAATCTACATACCACCGGGAGCTTTCCACCCGGGAACTGCTCAGAAAATCAGGGCATTCTAATCTGAAGATAATTGATGTCCGCCCTCCCGAGGCCTATAATGGCTGGAGATTAAAGTGTGAAAAAAGGGGCGGTCATATAGAAGGGGCAAAATCGCTGCCCGCTAAATGGGCTGAATATATAGACTGGATAGAGATAGTCCGGTCCCGGGGTATAAAGCCGGAAGATTTGATTGTTGTTTACGGCTACGACAGGAATGAAACAGATAAGGTAATCAAACAGTTTGTTCGTTCGGGGTATGATGATGTGGCCGCTTACTACGGGTTTACAGACGAATGGGTTATGGATGAATCGCTGCCGATGCGGAAACTTGAAAGATACAGCAGGCTGGTTTCCGCCCGATGGCTTAAACGGTTGATTGAGACCGGAGATGCCGAAGAATATGAAAACAGCAGATTTGTACTATGCCATGCTCATTACCGAAACCGGGAAGACTATTCAGACGGGCATATACCGGGAGCTGTCGATATAGATACGAACGCGCTCGAATCGCAGGAGACCTGGAACTGCCGTAAACCGGATGAGATAAAAAAGGCGCTTCTGTCCAGGGGGATAACATCAGAGACAACGGTTGTGCTTTACGGGAGGTTTTCATTTCCGGACAATAACGATCCCTTTCCGGGAAGCAGCGCGGGACACCTTGGAGCGATGCGAGCCGCTTTTATAATGCTCTACGCGGGTGTAAAAGATGTGCGCCTTCTTAACGGAGGTATACAGGCGTGGCTGGATGCCGGGTACAAGTTGGAAACAGAAGAGAATAAGGGAACAAAGGCTGAGAAATTCGGGGCCAATATCCCGCGGAACCCGGAGCTTATTACAGATATGGCCGGGGCGAGGGAGATCCTCAAGGCTGAAGGGAAAAATCTTGTAAGTGTTCGCAGCTGGCCTGAGTATACAGGAAGGGTAAGCGGCTACAATTACATAGAGAAGAAGGGTAGAATACCGGGCTCTGTCTTCGGAAACTGCGGGTCGGACGCGTACCACATGGAGAATTACAGAAATCTTGACCATACTATGAGGGACTACCACGAGATCGAAAGGATCTGGAGAGAAGCGGGGATTACTCCCGACAAACATAATGCCTTCTACTGTGGGACCGGCTGGAGGGCGAGCGAGGCCTTCTTTAGCGCCTGGCTTATGGGCTGGCCGGACATATCGGTTTTCGACGGCGGATGGTATCAATGGAGCAGTGACCCTGAGAATCCTATCGAAACGGGAACTCCAGAGTAACATCTTAGTTTGAGCGACAGGAGGTTTATGCAGGAAATATATGCCGGAAGTAGAATTGAGATAAAAAACCTTCTCGGCCAGAGCAGCAGGGAGAATGATCTGAGGGATATCATCAGGGGGCTGAGAGGAGACAGAAAAAAGATATCCAGCGTATTCTTCTATGATGAACTGGGCTCGAGGCTGTTCGAGAGAATAACCGCCCTTCCGGAATACTACCTCTATAATACGGAAAGGAAAATCCTGAGAGAGATCTCGCCTGAGATATCCGGATCGTTCGATCGGATAGATATAGTTGAAATTGGAAGCGGGGACTGCTCTAAGATCTCAATTCTTATCGGGTCTATCCCGGAATCAAGGAGGGCGTCGATACGTTACGTCCCTGTGGATATAAGTTGCTCGGCTCTTAAGGAATCAGCCGATATCATATCAGAGCGATTCCCCCTTATTGAGTTTTACGGCCTGGCCGCGGATTTCCTAAGCCAGATCGACCGTATACCTGACTCATCCGGCCGTTTCTTCTGCTTCTTCGGAAGCACTATCGGGAATCTGAATAAAGATCAGGCGCTAGCGTATCTAACAGATCTCCAAGGGGTTATGAATAGCGGAGACAATCTCCTTCTGGGTGTGGACATGCTCAAGGACAGAAAAATCTTAGAGCGCGCCTACAACGACAGCGAGGGGGTCACAGCCGAGTTCAATAGAAATATACTGAATGTGGTGAACAAAAAGGCCGGCACGGACTTCGATCCGAAACGTTTTCAGCATGTGGCTTTTTTCAGCGACGAGCACTCGAGGATAGAGATGCACCTGGAGGCGCTGGAGGATATGGAAATAAGAACCCCTCACCTTGATAAAAGCATCCCAATAGAGAAGGGGGAAAGGGTCCACACCGAGAACTCACACAAGTTTTCCCGTCAGCAGATAGTGACGATTATAGAAAGCGCGGGGCTTAGGATTAAGAGGATTTATACAGACAGCAGGAAGTGGTATTCACTGATTTTGATCGTCAAGGACTGAACGGTTCATGATCGATGTTGATGATATAAGAAAAGACTTTCCCATATTAAGCAGAGAAGAAAACGGGAAGCGGCTCTGCTACCTCGACAACGCCGCCACAACGCAAAAGCCGAAGCAGGTGCTGGATAAGATCACAAGATTCTACAGCGAAGAATACAGCAATACACACCGTGGGGCGCACCGGCTGAGCCGCAAGGCAACCGGTCTTTACGAAGACGCGAGGGAAAGGGTAAGAAAATTCATCGGCGCTGAAAAAACTGAAGAGATAGTTTTCACCTCGGGCGCTACCGAATCGATTAATATCATACCTTACTCCTTCGGAGAAAGGTTCATCGGGGAAGATGACGAGATAATAGTAACGGGGATGGAGC
>CAZKNG010000080.1:0-10396 GCA_964554125.1 uncultured bacterium
TGAAAAGGCTCAGTACGGCAGAACATTGAATATTGATCTTGGAAATGTAGAACCAATGGCAGCTTGTCCTTTCAGTCCTTCAAATGTTAAAAAAGTCTCTGAAATCAAAGGAACCAGGATAGACACGGCTGTTCTTGCGTCATGCACTAACGGCAGATTTGAGGATATGGTTCACGCCGCTTCGATACTGAAAGGGAAGAGAATAAAAGAAGGGGTAAGTCTTAAAGTAGTTCCGGCTACCAATGAAGTATATCTCAGAATGCTGAAAGAAGGAATTATAGATATCTTCATCGAAGCAGGCGCTCTTATAAGCAATCCCGGTTGTGGGGGATGCGCGTCGGGTCAGATCGGCATGATCGGAAAGGGAGAGATACAGCTTAGCACTTCCAATAGGAATTTTGCCGGGAAGCAGGGAAAAGGGGAGACATATCTTGTAAGCCCTCCTACTGCAGCGGCATCTGTTATAGCCGGAGAGATTTCTTCGCCGCTCGACTTGGACCCTGAGCTTACCGATTTCATTCCGGATGAAGAATTTACCGGTTACCCTGAATTGTCTTTTATCTCATGGCGCGATGAAAGCAAGGTTGCTGACAGCTCAAGTCCTGTTCTTCCGAAAGAGTCGGTTGCCGGAGCCGATAAAGGATCTTTTTCCGGCGATGTGATAACGGGAAGAGCGAGATTGATTACAACTTCGGACGGCTCTCTGATGGATGATATCGATACAGATATGATCTTTCACAACAAATATCTCTCTATTACCGAGATCGACAACATGGGACAGCATACCTTTGAAACGCTCGAGGGATACGGCGATTTCGCGTCCACGGTAAAGAATGGGGATATTATAATCGCGGGCGCTAATTTCGGATCAGGTTCGTCAAGGCAGCAGGCTGTTGATTGTTTTATTTCGTTGGGTGTTTCCATGGTGATCACTCAATCTACGGGAGCTATTTACAAAAGAAATATTATTAATTCCGGCTTCCCATTTCTAGAAGTTTCAGGTTTGAAGGATTCAGGTATAGAAGATGGAGAGCAGATTGAAGTTGATTTCTCGAAAGGAAAAATCACCCGTTCAAACGGTGAAGTTATTCAGGCAGCCCCTCCTTCTTCAGTACAACTTGACATTCACAGAGCAGGGGGGCTATTCGGCTATTTAAAAGGAGATGACTAATATGGGGTCAACAATGATCGAAAAAATTCTGGCTCGATCTTCAGGCAGAGAATCGGCATCAGTCGGAGATATTCTCTTTGCCCGGCCGCATAGAATTCTTTCCCATGATAATTCAGCGGCGATACTTGGAATATTCAAGAAACTCGGCGGCAGCAAAGTGTGGGATCAAGACGGTATTTTTATAGCCCTTGATCACGCGGTGCCCCCGCCGGACGCAAAGAAAGCTAAGAGCCATACTATGATAAGAGATTTTGTCAGAGAGCAGGGGATACGCTATTTTTATGAGGGAGGGACTGGAATATGCCATCAGGTGCTTCCCGAATTCGGACATGTACTTCCCGGTGTTGTAATCTTCGGTTCGGATTCTCATACTACCACTCATGGGGCTTTCGGAGCAGCCGGAATACCTATAGGAAGAACTGAAACAGCCAGTGTATGGGCGCTCGGAGAGACTTGGCTCAGGGTTCCTCCTACTTTGAAGATAGAGCTTAACGGCAAGATCGCAGAGGGAGTGACGCCAAAGGATATTATTCTATACATAATAGGCAGAGTTACCGCCGACGGCGCTACTTACAGAGCGGTTGAATTTCACGGTTCTGTGGCCGGGAAGATCGATATGAGCGGAAGGATGACTCTCTGTAATATGGCTGCTGAGATGGGAGCGAAAGCCGCGATGTTTCCATACGATTCAATAACGGAGGACTGGCTGGAAAGGGTCACAGACGAAGAGTATTCACCCCTTTTCCCGGATGATGACGCGAAGTACGAGAAAGTGCTGAATATAGACTGTTCGAAGATAACCCCTCAGGTTGCAAGGCCTCACAAGGTGGATAACGTGGTTCCCGTCTCCGAACTTGATCGAACAGAGATTGACGTCGCTCTCCTTGGAACATGTACGAACGGCAGGCTGGAAGATCTGAGACAGGCCGCTGACACTCTAAGGGGGAAAACAATTTCCCCGGGGGTGAGACTGCTTGTTTATCCAGCTTCGAGGAAAGTGCTGAAGGAAGCTATATATGAGGGGATAATCAGCGCTCTGGACGAAGCAGTCGCTCAACTGGCCGTTCCAGCTTGCGGGCCATGCCTCGGCGCTTATGGTGGAATTCTCGCGCCGGGAGAGAATTGTGTTTCAACCGCCAATAGAAATTTCAAAGGGAGAATGGGATGTAAAGAGGATACCGGAGTATATCTTGCCAGCCCGGCTACTGTCGCGGCTTCGGCTGTTGAGGGAAGGATAGTATCTTATTTTTAAGATAGACCCGCTTTTCAAGCGATATATGGTTATGAATTTTGCCATTTCCAGGGTTTTTAAGCTATTTGAAAGTGAATGAGAATAAGGGGAGGTAAATATGAAGTTAGAGGGACGTATATGGATACTCGATGAAGATGATATAAACACCGATGTGATATATCCCGGCAAGTATACCTATGAACTTTTTTCTGAAGAGGAAATGGCCAGTCACGCCCTCGAAGATTTTGATCCGGACTTTGCCGGAAATGTTCGTGAAGGTGACATGATCGTCGCCGGAGGTAACTTCGGCTGCGGTTCGTCAAGGGAACAGGCTGTAACCTGTCTCAAATACGCCGGCGTGAAAGCGGTAATAGCAGCTTCATTCGCGAGGATCTATTATAGAAATGCAATCAATCAAGCTCTTTATCCTATTGAATGCCCCGATGCTTCCAGGTATGCGAGAGAGCATTCTGAAACACTTGAAAAGAGTGAGATTTCTTTAAGCCCCATGGATGGAAAAATTGCGTTCGGAGAAAAGGTTTTCAATTTTTCGCCACTCAGCGGAAAAGCTCTTGAAATATTCGAAGCGGGAGGGCTGGTAGAATATACAAAGGGAAAGATCGGATAATTGTTGAATCTATTTTTGCCTTAAAAAACAGATAAATCCCCGATTAAAGATAATTTTTTCCTCGACATGCAAAAAATAATTATTATCCTTTTTATGTAGGATTTGCTTTGATCTGAAAAAATTTTAAATCTACAGTAAGTAATTTAATCACTTAAGATATTTTTATTTATTAACAACGCGAGGTTTATAATGAAGAGCAGAAAAGTTACGATCGACGGAAACGAAGCCACCACATATTCAGCACATAAAATAAATGAAGTGATTGCCATATATCCTATTACTCCTTCTTCACCAATGGGTGAGCTGGCTGATAAGTGGTCATCCCAGGGTAAGAAGAATATCTGGGGGTCTATACCCCAGGTAACCGAGATGCAGAGCGAGGGCGGAGCGTCGGGAGCTGTTCACGGTGCTCTTCAAAGGGGAGCTCTTACGACAACCTTTACAGCTTCTCAGGGTCTACTTCTGATGATTCCCAATATGTTCAAGATTGCCGGTGAATTGACATCTACCGTTTTCAATGTTTCGGCGAGAACCGTTGCCACGCATGCCCTTTCGATATTCGGCGATCACAGTGATGTTATGGCGACAAGGTCGACCGGTTTTGCGCTTCTGGCCTCCAATTCAGTACAGGAAACTATGGATATGGCTCTGATTGCTCAAGCAGCTTCGCTCGAATCGAGGGTTCCTTTTCTGCATTTTTTTGAAGGATTCAGAACATCTCATGAAATAGCAAAAGTTGAACTCTTGGGAGAGGAAGATATAAGAGCCATGATCGATGATGATCTCGTAAGGGCTCATAGAGAAAGGGCTCTCTCACCCGATAAACCGTTTATCAGAGGAACGGCGCAGAACCCGGACACATTTTTCCAGGCGCGCGAGACGGTGAACCCCTTTTATAACGCCTGCCCCGGGATTGTTGTCAAAACGATGGAGAAATTCGAAAGTATTGTCGGGAGGAAGTACAAGATATTCCAGTATTACGGAGCCCCTGACGCTGAGCGGGTGATCACGGTAATTGGTTCAGGCGCCGAACCTGTATATGAAGTTGTAAATCATCTGATGGAAAAGGGTGAAAAGGTAGGCCTTCTTAAAGTACGGCTGTACAGGCCGTTTTCAGGTAAACATTTTATCGAAGAACTCCCCTCAACCGTTAAAATTATCACCGCTCTTGACAGAACGAAAGAGCCGGGAAGTCTTGGGGAACCTCTTTATGAAGATGTTGTGACAGCTCTTCATGAAGACGGAAGTGTCGCGCCTGAGCATTTCGAAAAGATTCCGGTTGTTACGGGTGGAAGATACGGACTTTCTTCAAAGGAATTTACACCCGCGATGGCCAAGGGTGTCTTTGATGAAATGAAGAAGGATAAACCTAAGACACACTTTACTGTTGGAATTAATGAAGATGTCACAAATACAAGTATTGAATACGACAGTGAATTTGGTATTGAATATGAAGGACTTACAAAAGCCGTTTTTTATGGATTGGGATCGGACGGAACCGTAGGCGCCAATAAAAATTCGATCAAGATAATCGGAGAACAGACCGATAATTATGCTCAGGGCTATTTCGTTTATGATTCGAGAAAAGCGGGGTCGCTTACGGTTTCACACCTGAGATTCGGCCCTGAGCCGATACATTCACCTTATCTTATAAATAAAGCTGATTTTGTGGGCCTTCATCAGTTTGCTTTTATCGAAAGACTTGATGTTCTCAAGATCGCCAGGAAGGGAGCCACATTCCTCCTCAACAGTCCTTATCCCACGGATGAAACGTGGGACAGACTTCCGCGCGAGGTACAGCAGACGATAATTGACAAGAAGCTCAAATTCTATGTCATTGACGCATACAAAATTGCCAAGAAGATCGGCCTAGGCCCGAGGATCAATACTATCATGCAGGCATGTTTCTTCGCGCTCAGTGACGTGATTCCATCGGATGAAGCAATGAAGCTGATCAAAAAATTTATCGAAAAGACATACGGTAGCAAAGGTGAAGAGATCGTTAAGATGAATTATGCCGCCGTAGACAACGCTCCCGAGAATCTTAAAGAGATTAAGGTTCCGGAAAAAGCGACCAGCAGCCGCGAAATGGTTCCCACAGTACCTGGAGAAGCTCCCGAGTATGTACAGAATGTTACCGCTAAGATGATTGCCAAAGAAGGAGATGACCTGCCTTCAAGCGTTTTTGAACCTGACGGAACCTTCCCAAGCGGCACTACAAAGTGGGAAAAGAGAAATATCGCGCTTGAGATACCTGTGTGGGACCCTGAAACCTGCATTCAATGCGGAAAATGTGTTCTTGTTTGTCCTCATGCCGCTATTAGAGCCAAGGTATATGATCCCGATATTCTTTCAAACGCCCCTTCAACGTTTAAATCAATCGACGCGAAGGCGAAAGAATATAAAGGCATGAAATATACAATCCAGGTTGCCCCTGAGGACTGTGTAGACTGCGGCCAATGTGTGAAAGGCTGCCCCGCCAAGAACAAGTCCAATCCTGACAGGAAGGCGATAAATATGGAGCTTCAGTCTCCAATAAGGGAGGCGGAAAAGGAGAACTGGAAGTTTTTCCTCGATATTCCCTACATTTCCAGGGAGAATGTAAATCACAAAGCTACAAGAGGGGTGCAGTTTCTTGAGCCGTTATTTGAGTTCTCGGGCGCCTGCGCTGGATGCGGTGAAACGCCTTATGTTAAGCTTTTAACACAGCTGTTCGGGGACAGAGCTTTGATCGGAAATGCTACCGGATGCAGTTCAATATACGGCGGCAATCTGCCTGCCACGCCATATACGTTCAACAAAGACGGCAGGGGCCCCGCATGGAATAATTCGCTGTTTGAGGACAACGCGGAATTCGGTTTCGGAATGCGCCTTGGCCTTGACAAACAGAAAGAATATGCCGTCGAGCTCTTAGATAAGCTTTCATCTTCAATCGGTGACCAACTTGTAAGTAAGATCAAAAATTGTGATCAGTCGACAGAGTCGGGTATAATTCAGCAGAGAAAAAATATTGAAGAGCTAAAGAAGAAACTCGAGGGAATTAAATCTCCCGAAGGAAAGGACCTTCTGGGACTCGCGGATGTGCTTGTAAAGAAAAGCGTTTGGATTCTGGGAGGCGACGGTTGGGCCTATGACATAGGCTACGGAGGCCTTGACCATGTTATAGCTCAGCAGCGTGATGTAAACATACTCGTACTTGACACAGAGACTTACTCCAATACCGGCGGGCAGATGTCTAAGGCAACTCCAATGGGAGCGATAGCCAAGTTCGCCGCGGGAGGGAAGCCTACATATAAGAAAGATTTGGCGATGATGGCAATGGTCTACGGCAGCGCTTATGTTGCCAGAGTGGCAATTGGTTCAAACGAGAGTCAGACTATAAAGGCCTTCCTGGAAGCTGAAAGCTATAACGGACCTTCTTTAATTATAGCCTATTCTCACTGTATTGGTCAGGGATACAATCTGGTTAACGGTCCCGATCAGCAGAAGGCGGCAGTAAAATCGGGCGCATGGCCCCTTGTCAGGTTTAATCCGAATCTGATCGCCGAAGGGAAAAACCCCTTCCAGCTCGATTCAAAAGCTCCGAGCATACCGCTTGAGGACTATATATATAACGAAAACAGATACAAATCACTGAAGAAGTCGAATCCTGAGGTAGCATCCGAACTCTTAAGGAATGCACAGAAGGAGACGGATAGAAGGTGGAAACTTTATCAGACCTGGGCGGCAATGCCGGGAACCGGTAATGGCGGGAAGTAGAATGCCGTTTTCGTACCGGTTGAATTCTGCGGATTGTTGAATATTCAGATAATACAGGAATTAGGAAAGGCGCCGGCTTGAATCCCGGCGCCTTTCTGTTAACCGTCTTTTACGCTTCAGTTAAAGTCATTCAGCGGGTTTAAAGATCGTGTCAAGCAATGTGCCGTCGCGCCATTCTATTGCTTCTACCGGAATATCGGTCAGTTCCGGACGAGGCGGAGTTTTTCCAAACTCCGCGCCCTTTTTCTCAGACAATTTCCGTAAATCGTCAATACCTACGATATCGAGGTTAAACTTATCGGCGTTGGAGGTAAGGGCGTCAATATGGCTTGATTTACTTTCGGGGTTTACCGCGATATAGTCTTCCGTTACAACTACGTCAATTACCTCTCCCGGCACAGATACTGTATAGACATCTTCGACTATTTTTGGAAAACCGAGCGATTTTTCCTTTTTACCTGTCTCTAGAGGCAGAAACATGATCGTCAGGTCTGAACATGCCGCTACACCCTGTGCTCCCGCTATTCCGCCGAGTATACGTCCATTGGCGCAGATACTGTTGACATTGAATTTCGTGTCTACTTCAAGAGCCGTCAGGACGGCTACGTCAAGCATGTTAACCGTATTTTCCCTGTTCGCCACATCTTCATATTCTCCGGTGGAAATCTCATAGTGATTGTGGTCATACAGCATCGACTTTATTACTTTCTCTGAAGTTTCAAAGCATTGGCCGTGCAGAAGATTATCAATCAGCCCCTCCTGAAGCATCTCCACGTGAAGAGATGTGCAGCCGCCAATTGCAAATCCGGCCCTGATCTCTTTCTTTTTAAGGATCTTCTTGATTTCATCCAGCACTATCAGTCCGGCTCCCGAGCCGACCTGGAAATTAAAACCGTTAAAGATCGTCTCCGCGGCCTGCATTACGTCAAGTACCTGCCCGGCGATTACCGAGTTGAATTTATTGGCTCTTATTTTATCGAGGTTCAGTGTCCCGGAACCTATTCCCGAGCTGTCGCCGGGATCTTCAACCGGCACTACAAAATCAACATTGACCATGGATAGCGAACGAGGAAAAAGATAACGGTCGGAGACCTCTCCCGCCAGAAGGCATACATTTTCAGCCCAGAGTGTATCGGCCAGGAAGAGTCCGAGAGGACCGACCCAAGAATCGGGCTTACCCATCAATCCGTTCGCGTTACCCCATTTGTCAGCTATAGGAACGGGACCGAAAGCTACCTTGACTCTTTCTTCTCCTGTATGGAACCGTCTTACGCGGTTGCCGTGTCCGTAGCGGTTTATTACCCAGGGGAGGAAATCCCCCGCCATTACATGTTTGCCCATAGCTCTGTAGCAGCTGCCGGTAATTCCGCTGATAGTTCCATCCTTGAAGGCTTCCGGAAGCCATGGAACGCAATTGTCAAAAAATGCGTTTCCGAGTATGCGTATATCCTTTTTGCCTGTTTCCCTCAGTTTGTCTATAATAATTTTAAGACATACATCTCCCAGGCGGTAGTAATGCGGATATGAGATTGTATCCCCGTCTTCAATGAGTTCCATTACTTTATCAAGTGTAGTTACCTTGCTTTTACCTGTGTGCATGCTGGCGTTCCCGGGCCGGCCGGCCAGCGGATCATTGTATTCGGGATCAAATGCTTCTTTGAATGGTTTCTTCTTTTTTCCGTTGACTTCAGCAGGAACTTTTCTGCCGATGGCATTGCGTATAAAATCCATTGTTTCCTCCCGATTTTATGCTGTTTGTTTGAGAATGTTAAATATAGTTCATTATAAAACCTTTAAATCATATTTTTTTTTGTGTCAAGGCTTGAAAAGTCCTCCCGATTTTGTTTTATTTAGAAACGTGATTTTAGAAAACCGCTACGTTTAGTAAATTGTGCGGGGTGCTTGTTTCAGCTGTTCAAATGTTATTGCAGTTATAGACTCATTAGTTGTTCGATTATTTATCATAAAAGAGGACCATGAGATTGCAAGTTCTTGACATGATGAATTATCGGGATTAGTATTATGCTCCTGAAGTTGGGGTATAATCAGAAGCAGTTAGTTTGTATTTATTTTTATTTACCACGTATGGGAGGTAGCACATGAGTGAGGAGAAGAAAAGTATCACCTCTATGCTCGACGAAAAAAGGGAAATCGAGCCTTCTGAGGAGTTTTCGAGTAAGGCTTATGTAAAAAGCCTTGATGAGTACAAGGCGATTTACAATAAATCCAAAGAAGATCTTGAAGGTTTCTGGGCGGAACAGGCCGAGGAACTCTTGGAATGGTCTAAACCGTGGGATAAGGTCCTGGACTGGAAGCCACCTTTCGCGAAATGGTTTCAGGGCGGTAAGCTGAATATCGCTTATAATTGTATTGACCGTCATATTGAGAACGGCCGCGGCGACAAAAAAGCGATTGTCTGGGAAGGTGAACCTGAAGATGACGCTATAGAATATACCTTTAAGGACCTTAAAGTTGAAGTAAGCAAATTCGCCAATGTTCTTAAGAAACACGGCATAAAGAAAGGCGACCGCGTTTGCCTTTATATGCCGATGATTCCGGAACTTGCCATCGCTATGCTCGCCACTGTAAGAATTGGCGCTATTCACAGCATAGTATTCGGCGGTTTCAGCGCGGAATCACTTAAAGACCGTATCATCGACGCGGAAGCAAAGATGCTTGTTACTTCAGACGGTTCTTTCAGAAACGGAAAGACAATTCCGCTTAAGAATAACGCTGACAATGCTCTCAAGGGGACTTCCACGATTGAGAATGTGATCGTTGTTCAGAGAACCAGGAATGACATCGAGATGGTTGACGGAAGAGACCTCTGGTGGCATGATGAGATGAAAGATGCCAGTCCGGACTGCCCAGTAGAGGAAATGGACGCTGAAGATGTATCCTTTATCCTTTATACAAGCGGAACTACCGGTAAGCCGAAGGGTGTAGTACACACAACAGGCGGATATCTCCTTTATGTAACCCTTACGTCAAAGCTGATTTTCGATATTAAGGATGATGATGTCTTCTGGTGTACAGCTGATATCGGATGGATTACAGGTCATTCATATATCGTTTACGGACCGTTGAGTCTTGGAGCTACAACCCTCATGTTCGAGGGTGTTCCAAGCTATCCCGAACCGGATCGTTTCTGGGATGTTGTAGAAAAGTACAAGGTAAACATCTTCTATACCGCTCCTACGGCGATCAGGGCTATCGCAAAGAGTGGCGACGAATGGCCTGAAAAGCACGATCTTTCATCCTTGAGGCTCCTTGGGACAGTTGGAGAACCTATAAACCCCGAGGCATGGATGTGGTATTACAATAAGATTGGCGGCGGCCGCTGCCCGATAGTGGATACATGGTGGCAGACAGAGACCGGAGGAATCATGATTACTCCTCTTCCGGGTGCTTATCCTCTCAAACCGGGATCTGCTACTCTGCCCTTCCCTGGAATTTTCCCGAAGGTAGTCAGGGAAGATGGTTCAGAGTGCGACGTCAACGAGGGCGGCTATCTGATTATCGAAAAACCATGGCCCGCAATGCTCAGAACTATCTGGGGCGATGATGAAAGATACAAGCAGACCTATTTCAGCCGTTTTAAGGATGC
>CAZKNG010000081.1:0-8872 GCA_964554125.1 uncultured bacterium
ATAAGACCAGGGCGGTTCTTGACGCCAACCCGGAAATAAACATTTCGATGTGGTCGTGGTGCGCCGAGCTTGACTCCTACACGCAGCAGCAGGTTCAGGCATACCTTGATTCGATAACCGTCCTTGAGGGGGAGTATCCGTCAGTTACATTCGTTTATATGACCGGTAACGCCCAGAGCCGGTACGAAGCGGGATACAACAGATATCTCAGGAATGAAGAGATAAGGCAGTACTGCCTGGATAACCACAAGGTTCTTTACGACTTTGCCGACCTCGACGCCTGGTGGTATAATCCGCTGTCTGAATCGTGGGAACAGAACACGTACGATTACGGAGGCACCGCCGTGCCGGTAGAGCATGAACAGTTCAACGGCAGTGAGGCGGCGCACACGACAATTGAAAGCTGCATACAGAAGGGCGGGGGAGCATGGTGGATGGCGGCGCTTATTGCCGGGTGGGACGGCCCTTCCTCAGCTGAACAGACAACCTGGGGAAGAATGAAGAGTATCTATAAAGAGGGTAAATAAAGACCGCCACCTTATTTATTAATATGAATTGAAGTTAACCAGAAAGCTGCTGGTCTTCTTTTCCGCCTCTTCAGCCACCCCTTGACAGCTTTTCGAAATCCTCTTCCTGCAGGATGGGAACCCCCAGCGTAACAGCTTTTTCGTATTTTGAGCCGGGCGAGTCGCCCGCGACCAGGTAGTCTGTTTTTCCGCTGACGCTCGAAGAGACCCTTCCTCCGAGAGAGACAACCAGATCCTTTGCCTGATCTCTCGTAAATCTTTCAAGGGAGCCCGTGAACACAAAGGTATAACCGCTGAATACAGAGGAGTCCTCGCTCTTTTCTGCAAAAGGATTTACTCCAGAAGAGAGAAGAGATTCTATTATTTTTATTTTCTTTTCATCGCTGAAGAACCTTCTGATATTTTCCGCAGCGCCGGGACCTACCCCGTCTATTTCTAAGAGGTCTTCGAGGGAAGCCTCTTCGAGCTTTTCTAAAGACCCGAAATGCCGCGAGAGAAGACGGGCCGCGTGTTCTCCCACATTTCGTATTCCAAGGGCGAAGATGAAGCGGGAAAGGGGTATTTCCCTGGATTCTTCAATAGCATTAAGCAGGTTGCGGGCGGATTGTTCTCCGAATCCTTCCAGCGTCATTACGGTATCATGATCGAGCCGGTATATTTCATCCACGGAGCTTAAGATCCCCTTTTCGACCATCAGTTCAGCGGTCTTTTTCCCGAGATGTTCTATATCCATCGCTCCCCTCGAAGCGAAGTGAGTAATACTCCGCTTGAGCTGTGAAGGACAGGAAAGCTCTCCGGAGCAGAAGTGATAGGCTCCCTCACGGATAATTGAAGAACCGCAGACGGGGCATTCTTCGGGCATGCTGAACCTGGGACCTCTTGATTTGCCGGTTTTTATTCTCTCGACAACGGCGGGGATAACGTCTCCCGCTCTTTCGATTCTAACTTTGTCGCCGACGCGGATATCCTTCTTCGCTACTTCGTCGGCGTTGTGAAGTGTCGCCCGGCTTACCGTTACACCGCTTACATCGACAGGCTTGAGAAGGGCGACGGGGGTCAGCTTTCCGGTTCTCCCTACCTGAACAACAATATCTTCAACTGTTGTTATCTCACGGCGGGGTTTGAACTTCAGGGCTATCGCCCAGCGGGGAGACCTTGAACGCGCCCCGGCGTTTTCGGCGAGCTCTTTAGAGTTGACCTTTATTACGACCCCGTCTATTTCGAAGGGAAGGGTATCTCTCTTTACTGACAGGGAAGAGTGAAAATCAATAGCAGCGTCGATATTTTCGCATAACCTGTATTCGGAATATACCTTGAATCCCCATTCTTCCAGAAGTTTTAGTTCTTTTGTGTGTGAGTCGGGAGCGCTTTCTCCTTCCATATACATAATTTCATAAGCGTAAAATGTGAGGGGCCGCCCGGCCGTAACCTTAGAATCAAGCTGGCGGAGAGATCCGGCGGCGGCGTTTCTGGGATTGGCAAACGGGGATGACCCCGCTTCGATCATTCTTCCGTTAAGTTTTTGAAAATCTTCAAGGAGCATTATTGCTTCCCCCCTTACGGAAACAGCGGAAACAGCAGCGGGGGCTCTCAATCTCAAGGGGACCGAGGAGATCGTCTTGATATTTATACTGATATCCTCTCCGGTTCTTCCGTCTCCCCTTGTAGAGCCCCTGGAGAGCATTCCGTTTTCATATACAAGCTCAATCGAGAGTCCGTCGAACTTGGGTTCCGCCGTGTATCTGATCCTGTCCTTTCCCGCGAGACGTTTCATTCTGGAATCGAATTCTTTTATTTCCTCCCGGCTTGTCGTGGATGCCAGGCTCAGCATCGGCCTGATATGTTCTATCGAAGCAAATTTATCAACCGGAGGAGCTCCGACACGCTGACTTGGAGAATCGGGGTTCTTAAACTGCGGGTATAACCGTTCAAGTTTGATAAGTTCTCTTCTCAACTCATCGTAATTCTCATCTGATATTTCAGGATCGTTTTTTATATAATAGAGGTAGTCGTATTTATTGATTCTATCACAGAGTTCATCTATCCTCTTTTTAGCTTCCTCGGCATTCACCGCAAACCCCCGCAGTTGAATCGGTTTCAATAAGATCAAAGGCAGGATATATTATAATAAAAGTGAGCCGTACTCTAAAGGAGTTCTTTCCAGGCGCTGATGTTAAAGTTGAATCTTTCTGCAAGTTTGAGGAACTGAAGAGGCGGCTTCAGCTGATTTCCGCTTCTCTTTGATTGGGGCGGCAGTTTTTCCGCTTCCTCTTTGAAGGTAGAATTCAGGATAGTGAATATATGGTTCTGGATCATCCCGATTTTGATTTCAACATCTATCTCTTCGCAGAAATTGACAAACTGAATCATCGCCTCTGATTCTTCGGCAATAAGTTTTTTCTTCTGCCTCTTGATATTTTCGAGTAGGAAACCGGAAAACAGATCAGAAACGGAGCTTTTGTCTATATCGATTCCGTAATAGGAGGCATCCGATATTATTTTTCTTATCCCCTTGATCCCCTCGGGCCGGAGTGATTTCTGCCAATTTCTAAGCTGATAAGAAAGTTTCTTTTCGAGATAGACGCGGGCGGGGACGAGAATGCTCTCGGGAGGAGTAAGTGATGACTCGCTTAAGAGACGGAGGAACTCTCTGTTTTTAAGATAGATATCTTCAAGAAGGCTTTCAAGGGATTCGAGCTTTTTATCGGTTATAGACGCGAGGATAGTGTCTCTGTCTTCGGGGAAGAGATCTCTGATTGAGAAAACCATACCCCCGAAATGTTCAACGGCAAAGCTGAGAACGTCTTTCCTTTTAATTCCGGAAGGAAGAGATGAGATATCTTCTTTTATCTTTTCGAATTCTTCGCGATCTTTGAATTCTCTGATGAGGCAGATTACCTGAATTTCTTCTTCCATCAAGAGAAGGTACCCGAACGTGTAACTTTCAGGTATCACAGGCGGTTCGATTTCAAGCAGTCCGGAATAGATCATTCCTCCGTTCGATTCCTTGGAGTATGAATCGAGCTTGTTGAAAGACCAGCCGAATATCGCGGGAGAGGCCTCCGGGCATGAAAGATGAGAGGACAAGGCGTATTGTCCGGCAATAAAGGACGGGGTAATCGATGAAAATTTCCTGGCGGATCTGTATATTTCAGCTCCGGTCCCCGCATCTTTCAGATTGCTTTCGGCCTTCTGTAATTCGGCGAGAAATTCCTCTTCCAGCCCGCCGCTGTATTTCTCTCCCGCGAGCTCAATGGCGCGGGCGGCGTATTTGATAATCTGAACAGATTCCAGCCCGGAGATGTCGTTAAAAAACCATCCGCATGAGGTAAACATAAGCATGGCGTTCCTCTGGGATTCGAGCAGATTCAAGATCATGATTTTTTCTTCCCGGGAAAGGGGTTTTATCGAATGTTCAGAGAGAAATGAGTTTACATTTTCACTGCCGCCGCTGTTCATAACAGAGATATAATCGTCGCGTGCCTTCCACGGGTCTTCGAGCAGTCTGCCCCCCTCTGTATCGAATATCTTCGCGAGGCGGTCTCTTAGAATATTAAGAGAATCCCTTAAGGGTTTTCTCCATTTTTGATTCCACCCTTCGGGCGCGTTTACATTGCAGCCGCAGTCTTCTTTCCACCGGCCTACTCCGTGCGAGCAAGACCACGCGGTTCCCAGATTGTTTTCCCCACTTTTAAGTTTTACTTCGAACTCCGGCTGGTGCGTGTCGAGGTAGGCGCCGAAATTTGTGATTGTCAGATTGTGTTTTTCCGCCGCGCTTTCAAAAAGATGCGCGAGGGCCATATCCGCGAATGGTTCGTGATGTCCGTAAATTTCACCGTCTGTAGCTATTGTTACAAGGTCGTTTCCGCAGCGCCTGTATGATGAAGCGATAGATTCGGCAAAGAGGTCGCCGTCTCTAAGCAGGTGATTAAAGCTGATATCCTGTGACAGCTTTTCGTCATAAAAGAATATATCGATATAGTTATCGCCGGCTCGAGGCCTGCCGCCGCGGCAGCGGTAAACGAAACCTGTAGGGATAGTGCCGTCTGTTACATCTTTCCATTTCCCTTTCCCCTTGAGCGGACGGAAGCTCTCCGCCTGTTGGGGGGATAGTATGATAAAGCGGAACCCCCGGTCGATCAGGATGTAAAGGGTCTCCTGGTTGACAGCTGTTTCAGAAAGCCAGATACCTTCCGGTTCCCGTCCGAAACAGCGCTTGAATTCAGCGACCCCCCAGCTTATCTGTGTTTCCTGATCCCTCTTTGAGGCAAGGGGCATGATTATGTGGTTATAACCCTGGGCGATAGCGTTGCCGTGTCCCTTGTTCAGTTCAGCGCCGGCTCTGTCAGCTCTGATGATCTCTTTATGGAGACCCCGGTGGTGCTGTTCGATCCACCTCAGCAGGGTCGGGCCGAAATTAAAACTCAAGCGGGTGTAATTGGTTACGAGTGTTTTTATCCTGCCGAATCCGTCGAGACACCTTGAGCAGGAATTCGGAAAATAGCACTCATGTGTTATTTTCTCATTCCAGTCATGGTAGGGAGCTGCGCTCTCCTGCCTGTCGATTCTCTGTGTCCATGGGTTCTCTCTGGGGGGCTGATAAAAGTGTCCGTGAATAATAAGGTGTTTTTTATCGGCTTTTTCCTTCATGACTGATTCTCGGCTGATGAGTAAACCTTGTAATCAATGCCGGGGAATATGTTGTCCCGTCTTTCTATTTCCCTGAGCCACGATTCATTTATACGGGAGGAAAAAATGGAATGGTATAATCTGTCGAAGCGGGATATATGGCTTTTTGTTCTGCTATGGGCGTACTCTACCATTGTTCCCGTTTTCATTATGAAAGCCCAGTCGCTGCTTTGAGCGAGAAGAAGCTCGCGCGCGGCCTGATTCAGCGCCCTTTCGGACAGACCCGAGGCAGAGGGAAATCTGCCCGCGAGCTCGATCATTCTATCTTCCATGATGTGCAGGTGGGGATATACCCAGTCATTACTTCCGTTCAACCACACTTCATTATACCCTTTGTGCCCCCAGGAGGACATAGACGGTTTTACTACCTGAATTTCAGATGCGGCCCGCAGGTATTCACTCGGAGTTACCGGAAGGATAGAATTCTGATCGTAATGCAGTTTTCTCATAAGATGTTCCAGCCACAAGGGGCCTTCATACCACCAGTGACCGAAAAGCTCGGCGTCGTATGGAGAAACAACTATCGGTCTGGTTCCGAGGAATCCTTCGAGGTGCTCGATCTGTTTTTCTCTGTTGAACATGAAGTTGCCGGCGTGAAGGGCGGCTTTCTCTCCGGCGGCAGCGGGATCGTAGATCTGTTTTTCTTCGCCACTGCCGGTTATCCTGTAATATTTTATACCCAGGCTGATTCTGTTGCCGTCACCGTGAAGATAGGGTTTTATATAATCGTAATCCAGATCGAACCCCACATCTCTATAGAAATCCCTGTACTGGTAATCTCCCGGGTAGCCTTCTCTGGCGCTCCAGACCTGTTTTGAAGATTCGTTATCGCGGCCGAAGACAGCAACACCGTTCGGGCAGCTCACGGGAGCGAATACACCGTGTCGGGGTCTCGGCTCGCCGTTTAGTATGCCGTGGGAATCGGTAAAGAAGTATTTTATTCCGTTTGCTTTCAGAATCTCCTCCAGCCCGGGTGTGTAGCCGCATTCAGCCAGCCAGATTCCGTCGGGGTTCTTTCCGAAGAACTTTTTGTACTGATTTGTGGCGATTCTGATCTGAGCATCCGCGGCTTTTCTGTTTTTTACAAGGGGCATGAAAGCGTGGGTGGCGCCGCACGTCAGTATTTCCAGGTTTCCTTCATTCTGAAAGAATCTGAAGGCGGAGATGAGATCTTTGTGGTATTTTTCGGCAAAGATGCCGCGGCATTTTATGAAGTTGTCGTGATACATACGCGCCAGAGCGAGAAGGTCCGGCATCCACCTGTTACGGGTCATTTCTTTTCGGGTAAGCTCTATCAGGCTGTCCAGATGACGGATATATCTGTTTTGCAGAAGGGGGTCCGCCATCATTGACAGAAGTGTTGGGGTAAGCGATATTGTGAGGCGGAAATCAACGTCTTCGTCCTTCAGCCTGTTAAACATATCAAGAAGCGGAATGTAGGTCTCTGTGAGCGCTTCGTAGAACCAGTCTTCTTCGAGGAAACGTGCGTGTTCCGGATGCCGTACATATGGCAGATGGGCGTGTAATACCAGGCTTAGATAACCTTTGTGACCGTTAGTCATATCAAAACCATTTCCTTTAAGAGGTTTCCGTTTTAATCTCTGCTTTAACTGTTTTTTCCAATTTGCCGTCTGAGGAAACCAGTTTTACGGGAAGTTCGAATTCACCCTCGGGAAGGGCCATGCGGATTGAGAAAGAACCGTCCTCGTTCGGTTCGATATCTTTCCCAAGAAGATTGATCCGGGAATTCTTCCCGGCGGCTCCGTAAACGACGAGCTCCATTTTAATAGACGGCCGCGGATTCTCTTTACGGCCTTTTTCGTTGCCGCTGAACGATGAAACAGTTTCAGAGTCTATGCTGGAGTTCTTTTCAGCCTTTAAATATTCTTCAGAGCCGGTCTTTTCCTTCAAGTCCCCGGAGGCTGAAATTATTTCATTGAAAGCTGTATCGGACACGAACCATTTTTCATCGCTGTTTTTGCTTGCCCCTTCTGGCGGAGTTTCGACAGTATCTGAAAGAGCTATTTCTTCGTAGATTCCATCGGGCGAAATCATCCCTATCCCCACTCTGTATCTGCACCTCTCGGACACATTGATATACCAGTTTTTTGAATCGTCCGGGATGTCGATATCGAAATGTTTCTTTCCGCCTCCGGAGTCTTCATATACACGGAGAACCGTTCTAAAGTTTTCAAGTGATGAGCCGAATCTCCTTTTCAGAGTATTATATTCTTCTGAAGATATTTTCCAGTATGCGAATATCCAGTGTGGATCACGTACCATACACACAATACGGGTAATATCGTATTCCGGCAGATTCGAAGTCTCGTTCTTTATTAAATCGGGAGTAGAATGCTTTTTAAGAAAATATTTCCCGGCAACGGCTTTCTGCCTGATTGTCGGGCCGCCGGAGGCAGGGGCGCTTTTTTTCGGTTTCTTCCTTGCTGTTTTTTTAGAGGAGGGACGTTTGACAGAGCGTCTCTTTTTTCTTTCAGGTGCGCCGGCGGCTGCTTTCTCCGGCTTGCCTGACCTGATAGCTTTGTAGATCGTGTCGACCAGATCAGCTTTCAGCATTCTCGTTGTAACGCGGATCTTCTTTGACCGGGCGAGCGCTATAAGCTCTTTCTTTGTCATTTTTTTAAGTTCGTTTTTTTTCATAACCGTTCATCTCCTCTTATAAATTTAAAGAGAAAAGGTAAAAAAAGAAAGTTTCTTTACTTTTTCGGCCGCCCCGGATCTTAAAGTGAGAAAACGCAACTGATCGCTTGAAAATTCAATCCGGACATGCCGCGACAGAGCATGCCACAACTTCTATAAGAAAGCCTTTTGGGGGTATCTGTCAAGCAATAATGATTTTAAAAGAGAAAAAGATTTCCCCTAATCTATATGTGCGTTAAAAACGGGTAGATAGCGGGCCCAGGCCGGATTATTCCCTGCTATATTCAAGAGGCCTATCTGCAGTCCGGATAGATTTTCCGCGTAATTAAAAATACCCGCAGTAATGCCGATCTGCCGGTTATAAAAACAGTTGACTGCTGAAGCGGAAAAGCCGTACAGATTCTCCGCGCCAGTGTATATACCGCTTGCGGCTAACCCTCCGATTTTATTTTCAACGCCGATAGAGATTCCGTGAATTGTGAGCCACCTGGCGTTTTCTGCTTTTATGCCCCTGAATTTAATATCAATATCATCTTCCATATCTGTTGTGAAGGAAAGAAGAACCCCTAAGGATATACCCTCTAAATCCCCTTCTGTTTCAATAGAACAGCCGCTTAGAGAAATCCCGGAGATCCCATCTTTGCCGTTTGTCGCAATACCGCTCAAGCTGATCCCGGATATTGATCCCGTAGCCACATTCGCAACTCCGCCCAAGGATATTCCGCTGAAGTTTCCGTCTGTAACGTTTGCAAGCCCACCGGCTGTAATCCCGCTGCAGTTTCCGTCTGAGACATTTGCGAGACCGCCTATCGATATTCCGCTGAAGTTCCCGTCAGTCACATTTGCAAGCCCACCGGCTGTAATTCCGCTGCAGTTTCCGTCTGAAACATTTGCCAGTCCGCCTATCGATATTCCGCTGAAGTCTCCGTCAGTCACGTTTGCAAGCCCCCCGGCTGTAATCCCGCTGCAGCTGCCCCCTGTTACGTTAGCGATCCCAG
>CAZKNG010000081.1:8972-10389 GCA_964554125.1 uncultured bacterium
AGCCCCCCGGCTGTAATCCCGCTGCAGCTGCCCCCTGTTACGTTAGCGATCCCAGATAAGGATATTCCGTTAAAGCCACCATCAGTCACAGTGGCGATACCTGACAGAGCAAGTCCGTTTATTTTTCCTCCGCTTTCAATAAATCCGCAGCTTATTGAAATCCCTGAAATCAGAGAAGATGCCTCTACATGAGCCATTCCTATTGAAAGGAAGTGAAGTTCATTCGCCGAAGGGCCGTAGAGGCCCGCTGAAACACCCTTGAAAACCGCCCGCGGATTTTCCCCCGGCTCCCAGAGCGTAAGATTGACCCCCAGGACTTTTTCAACACATTCATCCCGGAAGTTGATGCGAATCCCCTTTATACTCCGGGAATTGCCGAAACTGACCCCGTAATTATTAATTGCGAGATCAAGGCTCGTAGCCGGAGCGTCGCAGGCGCTCACTGAATACGTCTCCGCTAAAGCCGAAGAAACCGGCAAAGCAAAAAGAAGAGCAATTATTAATAGAGTTCTCATCGTTAGTGTTCCTTTCAGATAACAGTCCTTCAGACGAAAAAGTATAGCATATCTATCAGATTATACGAAAGAAATTAAGAAAGAGTTTCGCGGAGACGCGCCATATAAAAAAACTTTAAATTTAAGCTTTAACGATCGTCCATATCCCGACAACAATAAACCCCGAGCCCGCTATCCATGAAAGATATTTAGGGTTTACATAACTTTCGAAGAGCTTGCCCAGCATTACAGCGACCGCCGAAGCCGTGACAAGCGCCGCCGCAGAGGCGAAGAACACCATTAATTTGGGATTCTCTTTTTCTGCTGCGAAGAGCAGAGTGGCAATCTGTGTTTTGTCTCCAAGCTCCGCGAAAAGAATTGTGGCAAAAATAACAATAAAAGTTTTCATTCGTAAACACCCGGACCGGTTATAAAAAAACAAGCTAATTATTTAACGGTTTGAGATTCTAATCCAAAGTAGCCGTCAAAGCAACTTCTTTATGCCAAAACTTCTCTTACGTAAGGGCAGGTTCAGGCGATAAAGCAGGTGCCTCAAACGCGGCAGATTTGTAAGCGTTGTTTGAAATGCCCCATTTTATCAATGGAATATTTATTAGCTTGAAACGGAATAAGCCATCCCGTATGCTCGTGATATAAACGGCTGTAAGCTTAATGTGAAAAATCTAATCGTAAATAAGGGTGTTAGAGTGCCAAGAAGTTTGGCGCATTCTTGCCGGGTGGAAGTCCCGGTTGGGTAAGGCTTAGCCAGCCGCTCATACCGAGTGTTGCGTGGAAGCTGGTAACAGTAACACGAAGCGTACACAGGGAAACATATAGGCCGTAGGGGAGACCGTACTCCCCGAAGCATATTCAGCCCCGTTAGTGAGTGTTAAAATGCAGATGGTGACGTTGTTAACATGACG
>CAZKNG010000082.1:0-10377 GCA_964554125.1 uncultured bacterium
CCGGTGGTATCTGAAGGCTGAGTTATATCGTTACCGCTCCCGGTTGACTCAAAAAGTACCGCGCTGCCTGAGATCGGGTTGCCGTCGGAGTCTCGTACCACCACCGTAAGCGAAAGCTCATCTGTGCCGTCTGCCGTTACTACATTCGTATCACCTGATAGTGATGATTCCGACATATCCGCAGCTCCCGGCTCATATAACACCTCCAGGCTGTCCGAGAGATATACTCCGTCTACTGTAGCAGTTATCACCTTCTGCTCCGCTACCGTCGAGGTCATAACCCCCGCCGCAACTCCGTCTGTGCCGGTGGTATCTGAAGGCTGAGTTATATCGTTACCGCTCCCGGTTGACTCAAAAACTACCGTGCTGCCTGAGATCGGGTTGTTATACTCGTCTCGTACCACCACGGTTAGCTCTAACTCCTCCGTACCGTCTGCCGTTAATGTGTCTTTATCGGATGAAAGGCTTGAAGAGTCGGAGTCAAATATGGCGTGGTTAACATATACATTAGTATTTGTTTGATTCAAATCAGGTGGACTGCTGTCATCATCAAGCACGATCAGATAACCTAAATTCATTTCCATATTAGTGTTGATATAATCCACTTCTTTTGAGCTATTTCCGCTCGAAATAACTGTACCTAATATCGATGTGGAATGATCATAGATCTCGTAGAAGTCGCCGCCTGCTTTGATTAAATCAATAGTCTGATCAGATGAAAGCGGACTTTCGTTGCCGAATGTATCTTCAACTGAGATTGTGAATCTTGCATAATCGCCTGCTGTTATCGTAGTATCACGGGGTGTTATTTCTATATTTAAAGGAGAAGCCGGATTAACTGTAACCTGCTGCTGAGCGTCAGTCCAGGATTGTCCCTGAGGTGACGCTGTAATATCAGGAGTTCCCGCTGTAATATCTCTGTAATAGAACGAGGTTGTATCTTCACCGGATAAAATTGTAACACTTGAAGTATCACTGAACCCACCACCTCCCAGAATAGAAAATTCTCCTTCGGAAGAACTAGAGGATAGATTCACAATCTGGTCTGAAGATACTGAACTCGGATTATTATATTGGTCTACTGTTTGAATTCTTATTTTATCAGTTATATCGCCGGCAATCACACTTGTCTCAGATGTATTAAAAATCATACTATCAATCTCATCCGATGTAGTATTTAATACCGGCGAAGAGGAAATAGCTACCGGAGAACTGCCTGAAGGATCGGACCTCACTGTAAACTCAATGGCTGACTCTACGGAATTCTGTGCTGTAGCCTGCCCGGAACTAAATTCCGTGCTGTCCCCGTATACTATGGCAACCGTGTCACCCGTAGTAAGTGAATCGATTGATATTAATATCACCCTCGAGGCAATACTAATTGGATCGGCGGCCAGGATCCCATCACTTGACACCGTTACATATCCGGATGAGGAACTGTCAGAAGACTGAGGAACTGTCCACCCTCCAGGTATAGAGAGAGATATTTCTCCATTTGAAAAATTCTCAGATGCAGTATATGTAATCGTCCATTCTCCCGAACTACCTACAGTGACATCGTCAGAGGGAGTTATCGCCGCCGTACCGCTCCCCGGAGCAGCATTCAAAATTTCCGCTGAAGATAAAATCAAACCGATAAAGATAAACAGCAGTAATTTCTTTTGCCGGGAGAGATTTGCAATAAAATTATTCAATTTAGTATTCATCATTTTTACTATAACTGGCAATTATTATGCCAGTTAACAAGACAACCAGGGAGCAAAAAACTCTAATCCGAACTATATTATTAAGGTGGAACAGTAAAATTACATCTGGAAACAAAACTGACCTCTGAACCAACATAACCTATTGCCAAATAATAATATACAACATAAATAACAAACTCGACCTTTTCAGCCCATCTATATAATCTTCACACTGAAACCTGGTATTACTAGAAAATAGCCTCACATTTCAACCAAGATTACTACAAAAGTGCCCAGAATGCAACAATGCAAACTATGACAATTTATCATAGCGTAATAAAATATGTAATTTTGATAAAAAAAAGAAAAGGATAATTCTTTCTCTAGACAGGCATTTTATCAAAACAGATATCCAAGAAAACAATACGGGATATCATGAATTTGATTTCTTAGCGGTTATATAAGAATATTAATATTTCTTAGATAAGAAAATTCTCTACTCATCTTTTCTTCTCGGAACAATTACTACGGAATTAATTCCTCCAAAGCCATCATCGACAGTCTTTAAATTTCCCGGATCAGGAATCCATTTTTCTCCGTCAATAACAAATTTGTATTCATACCTCCCGGGAGATAAAGGTATAGTAATTTCCCATAAACCTTTTTCATCGGTAAGTGAGAGTAAATCCACAGATTTTGACCAGTTGTTAAAACTTCCGGCAATGGCAACCTCCTCCGCTTCGGTTGAATAAACAGAGAATCTTACCCCTCTGCCAACCAGCTCAGGCCCTTCAGAAGGCAAAATATCCCTTCCGCCAAATCCCGGGAATCTACCACATCCAATTAAAATGAAAAGTACGAGGAGCGACAATTTATCAAACCTGTTTTTAAATAATTTCATAATCACGGCACTATAAGGAGATTTGCCTTCCCTCCTTTTCCATCACTTACAATTCTAGGATTATTATCGTCCAACAACCAGACAGATTCATTGATTAAAAACCTGTATTTATACCGGCCCCTTTCAAGCTCGACTGTCCTTTCCCAGCATGAAACAGAATCATTTCTTGTCATCAATCCTACGAGCACCTCTCCCTCTTCGGCATCCCCCTTTGACCAGTTATTCCAATCCCCGGCGACTTGTACCAGTTCGGCAGCTTCGTTCCTCAAACGAAAGGTTACACTATTATTATCTACTACGGGGGATTCTATAGATTTCTCCAGATACCTCCCGCATGATAATAATAACAGAACCGACATAGTTATACTCAATACTATTCTATTCATAATTTCTTTATATCAGAAAAGAAGCTTTGTTTCAAAAGAAATCATCCAACTGGATGACATCTCATCTTCAGCGTCGCCCAGATCTTCCATTAATTTATTCTGATTTAATGATGAAAGTTCTCTGAAAACCCCTTTATCCTCGAGAAATCTTTCCCGTCCGTTATATGAAATATTATAATACCATTTATCAAAAATATACGGGTTGAAACCGACTCCAACCATACACCAGGAAGATTCATTTAATTTCTTTCTCAGAGCAAGAAAGGTATCAATGAATCTGTTTTTGCCGCTCCATTCTCTATGATTATAGGAAACACCTCTTAAATCGGTAAATATATCTATATCCTTGAAAATTGGATTATTATCAGCAAGTTCAAAGGGTAAAAGCATATCCAGAGGAATCGAATGAGTGATTTTCATCTCTATTACTCTGTTTAAGATATCACCGTTTTCACACATAAAGACCAAAGATATATCAGTTCCGTTTGAATTGGGATATATTTCATTTTCATAACCTGTTTTGCTTAAGTCCAGACGCGCTTTGTATATTCCGGGTGAATTAAGAAACAGGAGACTGTTCGAGTCAACTCTATCACCGTCAAGCCAGAAGTTGTTCCTCTGAAACCAGAAATAATCTGCTCTAAGATCCCGGAATTTCTCTGCCATACCCTCTATTCCCAATCGGACCTTCCCCAACCTCATATCTAAGTCAAACCCCAGTGACCGCGCCGCCGCTTCTTTAATATCTACAAAATCCCCGGAACTCCCCTTTCTCCCATGGTATGTATAGAATAGATCGAATCGTGCGTTGCTGAATTTTCTCCTTATACCGGCATAGATCTTCCAGCCTGATTCTCCCCGGCAATCATCCATATAACAATCCCCGACAGATCCCGAAAGATTTTCAAGCTGAGACAGACGGGTGGTTCCATGTAAGTATTCCAGTTCAACCAACATACTGTCGAAAGGGTTGAATGAACACCACCCTCCATGTATATTTACCTGTTCGCTGCCTTCCAGAAAGCAATCACTCCCATTTGCAGTAAAATACCATTTCGCGTAATTCTTATTATGGCGGAAAAGATAGTTTAACTTTACATCCCCGACTTTCCCCTTTAAAATCGCGCCGATAATGTCAGAATCATTCAAATCTCTCTGGGCATATTGAATTTGATCCTTAAATACTATATCGTCACTCTTCCTTTGAGAATAACTGCTGTAGCCTTCAGTTCTTCCAGCGTAAAAGACTCTGCCCGAATATTGTTCCGCAATATCGACACCCACATCCATACCCCTGCAAAACAATCCAAGAGGATAATTATAGGGACCTAACAAACCAAAAAGTCTGAGAGGGTCACCGAAAGCCAATTCGCCCATTCTGTAAAAGGCCCTCATCTTCCAACTGCCTTTATCACTTAATGCTTCGGAACGTAGGAGAACCGGCCCAATAGCGTCAGAGTCCGCTCTTCTGCTATCTCCAAATATCGCAGATGAAATCCTCAATTTTGTATCTTCCTCAATATTCCCTTCCAGCTCTCCCTTTATGGAGATTGAATAATCGTCTTTATCATAAACTGCGATGACCTCGGATGATAAATCAGTTTCAAGCAGATCTTTTTGATTATTAATCCTGGGCTCTCTGAAATATCTCAGGCTGTACTTACCATTCTCTTCGCTGAAGTAGAAACAGGAATTTCCATCTTTATCCTTGCACGGATTATCAGTATCAGACCTCTTTTCTCCATTAACTACATACATATACTTGTGCTTGCCCGGCAATAAAAAGAGCCGGATTTCATAACGGTTATTTTCCCAGACCATTTTATCCATCGTGGGATTCCAGTTGTTAAAATCACCCACGAGATAAACTGAAGCCCCCCTGGGAATTGATAAACTGAATATTATCTCCTCACCGTCAAGAGAAACGGCTGAACTGGCAGGAGATACAGCCAGAGCGAGAAAGGCAATAAATATTATTATCATTCGGCCTAAGTCTGTATTCAATCTCTTATACCCCCGAGCCATATTCTTGTAAAGAAGCAGATCTGTCTGTTCTCTTCAGAGAGATCCGGTTCCCACTCCTGATCCAGGGAAATCGCTTTAAAGAAAGGGTTGAAAGAACCAAAAGAAACACTGAATAGAAATCTCATTGACGGCCGGTATTCAATGGATATACTGTACCTGCTCTTTTCTGACCTGTGCAGATATAGTGAATTTCGCAAGATCCATGAATCTGATATATTTACCCATCCGTCCGAAAGAAATGAGATCCTGTTTGCACCGCCGCAGTCATCGACACGAAATGTAGTTAGAAGCCGGCTGAAATTATTATCGTCTTCTAATGTTATAATATATGAAGATCTTTTCCCTTCCCTCAAAAGAAGGTTTCCGCCTAAAGCAACCCCTTGCTTAAAACGCAGGCTGAGAGTGTTTCTTAGATATTTAAACCTCTCATTAAGACCATAAATGTATATATCCCCACCCTTTATCCTGAAGGAGGCCGCGAGCCGTGGATGACGCCACAAGCAAAGCAGATAACTCTCTATTAGTGAATTCTGAATTTCTCCTTCGGGGTTGCTGTAATCAACTCCATAGTATCGATATGAAGGAACGAGCAGGATAGAACCGTAAGAAGGATTTGCCCACTCAGCCCCCTGTAATTCCATCGAAAAAATTGAATTATCGGGGAATATTCCGCTGAATCCATAATTTTCAAATTGTTCCCAATCCAGCGAGGTAAAAGATTTTCTGCTTATCTCCATCAAAGAACTGTTAATTTTCTCAGAAAATTCAGCCAGCACCCTTACTCCTGAAAGTGTCAGCTCGTTGCTGAAACCAAAAGTTACGGCATTCCCCGAATGAATTGACTGTATCTCTGAGGCAGAAATACCGAAATGGATAATATCTCTCCATATAAGATTTGTGTGTAAATGGCGGAAACTTCCGGCGGGGTCATTGAAATCAGGTATGCCGCCATTTGAATATTCAGGGTTGCCTTCTGATATTCTAACTTCCTTATATGATATATCAAACCATCCTCCGTAATCAATACCGACATCCAGTCCCGCTGAGTTTCCGGTCAGATAAGGAGAATCATTTGAAATAAAAGGCAATAATAACATACCCGAATTATAAACTCTCTCTCTAAGATAAGCCTTGAGTGAAAGCTGATTGGAGAACAAATCCAACCCGATATGCCCCTGCTTTAGATAGAATAAATTAGTATAATCGGAAGAGCCGGCATCATACCTTCCGGTTGAGCATTTGACGAAAATATCAAAGGGATCAATATTATTGCTTTTTGCCATAAGAACAATTTCGTCGTTCGAATGAGAATTTTCGTTCCAGGAAAATGGACTAGAGTTCCTGTAAAGTTCAATCTTATTTCTACAGGCAGCAGACCAATCTAAATGTGATATTAACCCTGATGAAGAAGCCAGAACAGGTGAATTTGAAAATATTGCGGAAATTGAAAGAAAACAGGTAATAATCAAATAACCGAATACTCTACAGAGAACAGGGAAACGCCTTATTACTTTGAACTTTCTATCCATTTTAAATTGCCGTAATTATTTAAAGAAGTTACCGGAGATCTTGCCCGGCTCCAGCTCTAAAGATACCCTTGCTTGAATATTCCCTTTGTTATTTCGGAAAAAAGCGGCTGAAGAACGGATAAAATTCCAGCTCAGTCTCACCCCGCCGGATATGAATCCTTCGGAAAAACCGGCCATCAGCTCCATCGGCATGCCTGTCTCCAGGCAAAATCCATAATGATTGATTAGATGGTTACCCCTGTATTCTCCTTCCCAGGATACAAGAAGCTTTTCTTTGAGATATAACGTAGCACCAAACCAACTTCCTCTTACGCTGAGAAGATCTGAATCATAATCCAGTTTATTGCATTTACGTAATCCTACAGCTGTATACCTGAAAGATACAGGCGGTACGGGTCTTATTATTATTCCAATATCACCCGTTATATCCGAGTCGGACACCCTGGTTTCATCACAGGAAGAACAGCCGGAATAAATATCAAAAATGAATCGCTCTATTCTTAAAGTTGCTCCAATATCTAAATAAGTACTTGGAGTGCCGCTGAATATCCTTTTCGAAATTCCGGCGGCTACAGATTCAGCTACTTCATTTACCTTATTTCTTCTGCGATAATACGAAAATCCCATTTCCATCTCATTGAGAGGATATACAAAAGCCCCCTTACTTTCGTTTATGTCATTACCAGTATAATCAAAATAAAAGAGTGAGGCATCTATATTCGAAAGAGCCGCGGGATTCAGAAAAAGCACAGACGCTTCATTATTAAAAGATTCACGTGTTCCACCCATTGATTCCGATCTTGTTGTACGAGTAATATAAGCTGATGCTGATCCTGAGCAAACAGAAACGCAGAAAGCAAAAACAGCAATCAGTATATATCTACCGCCGAAGTCGCTAAATCTTTCGAGCTTCATCCAAACGCTTTAAACCTTCTAGTAAAAGATGATCCAATTTTACATCCAGTAGTATATCTTCATTTTCAGTCTTCGCGTCTGAAAAAAAGATAAATTGCCCTTCGCTCCATTCCAGAACCAGGTAAACTACTGCCTTTATCTGTTGATGTATAACAGAAACAAGCACATTTTGGTCTATATCCCCATTTTCTATGAGAACATCACCTGTTCTCTTATCTACATCAAGTCGCCGGCTCTCATAAAGGGCTTGTTCCAGCTGGTCTTCAGTTATTAATCCCTTTTCAATGAGTATCTCTCCAACCCTCTTATTCCCCGTATCGATCGCAGCGTAAGTAAGTTCTCCCGTCTCAAAATACAAAGTAGCTACATTGTCGGCTGTAATCAATTTTAATCTGCCGGTAAGTTTCGCTATATTTATCATCTGAAATATAATAGACGGCTCAAGAACTTTGAGGTCTCCACCAAAATCCATCAACTACCTCCTGAAATGACAGAACGTTTATTCCTATTGAATATCGCCTTTATACCTATCGACGTCTGAGATACAATAACGGCAATAAATGATAATCCCAGAACCAGAATCAGAGAATCCTTGGCATTTTCCTCCAATACAAATCGCGGAAAGAGTTTTTGAAACACAAGAATAACTACTCCGAGAAACTGAATTACACCCACAATCTTCCCTGTTATTGTAGCTCTCAGGACAGGCCTTTTGTCAAAATAATACAGCAGAATCAGACCTGTGAAAAACTCAAAATATCTGAATGTCAATAGAATAAAAAGCCACAGGGGAATTTCAGACTCTATCAGTAAAAACAGATATACCGACTCTGTCGATAAGATATCCCCTATCGGATCAAGCATCAACCCCATCCTGGTTTCCTGAGAATATCTTCTCGCGATATACCCATCGGCAATATCGGTAAAAGCGGCCAGGAAATATAATACAAGTGCCACATATAAATAGCCCCTGAAAAAAAACACGAACATGGGAACAACAGAAATAATACGCACACTGGTCAGGATGTTAGCCGCTTTGAAATATTTCTTTCTCTGACCTTTATTGTCACAGACAAATCGAAGGTTGGATAGTATAACTAAAGTATAAATAAATATTGCGGGGATAGTCCATAACAGGAGATCTTTATACAATTCCCGGTCGATCCGGATAAAAACAGCTCCGGAAACGACTGTAAATATTAAAGCCGTTGACAGCATGGTTTTAATTACAGACATTCTCAGAACGGGAGAATGTTTAAACGTCATCCAGGATATTTCAGGCCATTTTAAAAGCTTATCGATTCGCTTTTCCCCTTTGATAAAATCTCCTTTTGTCAAAACCCCTTACTCATTCAGAGCCGCCTTCGCGGCGGCAAGTATGGCGATCGGTACTCTGTAAGGTGAACAGCTTACATAATCAAAGCCATTATTACCGCAAAAGAGGACAGAAGACGGATCTCCGCCGTGTTCACCGCATATGCCTATTTTCAGATCACCGTCTACATTACGCCCTTTTTCAACGGCAATCTTTATAAGCTCACCTACACCCTCTATATCCAGTTTCTGGAAAGGATCGGCGGGCCATATATCCTTATTAATATAATCATTCATGAATTTCCCTGAGTCATCACGGCTCACTCCAAATACTGTTTGAGTAAGGTCATTCGTACCGAAAGAGAAAAATTCCGCCTTTTCGGCGATTCTATCCGCTGTCAATGCCGCTCTTGGAATTTCGATCATAGTTCCCACAAGATAATCGACCTTCACACCCGCAGTTTCCTGAACCTCAGAAGCTGTGGATCTTACAATCTCCTCCTGTAACACAAATTCCTCGACCGATCCTACAAGGGGAATCATTATCTCAGGTACCGGGCTCAATCCTTTGCCGGAGAGTTCACAGGCAGCTTCAAAAATAGCTCTCACCTGCATTCTTGTTATCTCGGGATATACAATTCCAAGCCGACATCCTCTGTGACCAAGCATTGGATTTGACTCCTTGAGAGAGGCAATTTTTTCGCGCAGTTTATCCTCATTTACTCCCATAGAAGAGGCCAGCTTGGATATTTCATTATCGTCATGAGGAAGAAACTCGTGTAATGGGGGATCGAGAGTTCTGATCGTAACAGGTCTGCCGCCCATAGCTTCGAAAATAGCCCGAAAGTCATCTCTCTGCATTGGAAGAAGTTTTGAAAGAGCTTTCTCCCTCCCCTCAATATCAGACGCTAAAATCATTTCTCTTACGGCATCTATTCTCTTTCCCTCGAAAAACATATGTTCTGTTCTGCACAGACCTATACCTTCAACACCAAAGGAAACAGCTGTAGAGGCTTGCTCGGGTCTATCGGCATTAGCTCTTACTCCAAGTTTTTTAATTTCTCCGGCCCACGACATAAGTTTTTCGTAATATGAATAGACCTCCGATTCCTCCCCGCTTATTGCGCCCTCGATTACACGAATAACATCCGAGGGAGTAGTATTTACATTTCCCGACATCACTTCTCCGGTCGTACCGTCTATTGAAATAAACTCCAATTCCTTTATCAATGTGTCACCTGATCTGATAACTCGGTCTTTGTAGTTGATATTCAAATCTTTAGCGCCGGCAACACATACTTTCCCCATCTGCCTCGCTACGAGAGCCGCGTGAGAAGTAGCTCCGCCCGCAGAAGTAAGAATACCATCTGCGACACTCATACCTCGGATATCCTCCGGGCTTGTTTCCACTCTCACAAGTATTACTTTTTCACCTTCTTCTGCCTTCTTCTCAGCGTCATAAGCGGAAAAAACCACTCTCCCGGATGCGGCCCCCGGACCGGCATTTATCCCTCGTGCAACGAGGCGTCCTTCATCTATCGCTTTCTGCTTTTCCTGAGTATCAAAAACCGGTCTCAGATATTGATTTAACTGCTCAGGTTCCAATCTGGAAATTGCTGTTT
>CAZKNG010000083.1:0-10135 GCA_964554125.1 uncultured bacterium
GCAATAACCCTTCCTTGACCTAGCCAGTTAACATCAAGAGCCTCGATATACCCCTTTTGAGCTTGAAGACGGCAAACTACCGGCGGCAGAATATTTTCTCCCGTAATATCAAGATAAAACTCTCCGCCACTGTCATCCTTTATTACCGTATCTGGTGTTACCGTTGATAGCACAGGCCGGGGACTTCCGGCCCTGAAAAAGGCTTCAATATATCCGTAACCGGACTGAATACCGCGTATACTGACCGGTGTTACAAAGCCCCCGTTACTTCTGCTGTCAGGTGTCGTCTCCGATCTGAAAGAGGTTTTCCCTGTCCCCCCGGGAAACGGGTCGAACCTGTCGCCGTAATTATCTCCGGAAAGTATATCGTAATCACCGTCCGCCTCTTCGAGGACCACACCCCTTGCCTGTTCGTCAGAACTGCCGCCGCTGTTCTTAAGTTCTGAATAGGCTATTGAATTTTCAGCGTGCCAGACCAGCAGCCCTTCTCCGGGCAAATATCTGTCAAAACCCCTTTTGTCTCTATATGAAACGAGGAAGTATTCTGAAGACAGGGTGTCGCATCTCCAGCCGCCAGCGTCAGTCTCAAAATCAGAATAATAATCTAGGCCTCCCCCTTTTACCGATATATTATCGATACTGAAAACCCGGCAGCCGTCAGAATCGTACCCTCCGTCTTCATCACTATTATTAAAATCTGACAAAAAGAGAAAACGCAGGGTAAAGTCAGATTGATCCTCCGGAAGATAATCGGACAGAACGATCATTTCATCCGGGTAAAGGATTCTGCCGGTGTAAGCGGCTAAAGTGTCTGTTGTTCCGCCGGCCTCGAGCAGTGTGTAACCAAAATCATACCCCTCCTCGAGATCCGCTGTAACGGAGTAGGAAAGTGAGCAGGCGGAAGAATTATTAAGACTGAATCCCCTCGTCATAGATTCTTCCCATCCGTTTCCATATCCGGCCCCATAGTCATCCGGCCAACCCCTTGCCTCCGCCTCCCCTTCACCGCAAGCGCAGAGGAGAGAATAACCGCTCTCGCCGCTACCGCAAAACCTTCTTTTAAATCTGGCATCCGGCAGGTTCATTCTGACTACTTCTCCTGAGAGCGCTACCGGTTCAAGAGTTATCTTCCTCTCTCTCCAACCGACATCGATTACATTAACCCAGCCCAGCTGCTGCTTCGACCAGGCGCACGGATGAGCCGGAGATTCCGGATGGTCAACAGCTCCGCGTCCCATAATTCCCCAATTCCCTATACCAGCACCGGGCCCTGTATCATAAAGATCGGGAAGCCCGAGCATATGCCCGAGTTCATGACAGAAAAGCCCAATCTCTATCAAGCTGTCTGAATTGCACGACACTGTGGGACCTATAATATAGTCCTCAATCAGTATACTGCCGCCGTTCGCCGACCGATCATTGGTGTAAAGAGGCTCTCCGCTCTCATCCCAAATTGAGAAAGACGCGGAATGAGACCACATATGATTTGTAAACCAATCGCATTCCGCTCCTCTAGTCGGTGTGACAATAAAGAGAATATCAACATACCCGTCATCGTCGCCGGAGTTGGGTATTCCGTCGGGACCGTCATTATCATATTCTCCAAAGTCGACATATGGGTCAACGCCCGTAACGGCATCGGAAATAAACTCACCGGTTCTTGAATCAACAGGATCGAGCCCCCAGTTTTGAAATCCTCCGGTATAATATTTTTCAGAACCGGAGAGCGGAACCCAGCCGTAAAGATCCCCTTCGACATTCAGAAGCCCGAGAGAAACTTCATTATAATAATCATTCATAGTGCCGGTTTCTGACGGCCCGCTGAAAAGTGCTCCATGAAAAACAGCGGAATCAGCCGCAGACTCAGCTGTATATGCGGAATCGCTGTAAAGCCCCATCAACACCGGAATGTTTAAGTCTCCCGATATAACTCCTCCCGTGGCGCCTTTCATACCTGAACTGAAGGTGAGAATCGGTCCTCGTGATGCGCCCTCTCCCCTTCCCAGCATTTTTCTGTACGCCCATCTGTGCTCCAGGGTAAAAAGCCCTTTATTTTCTTCCAGTAACTTTACAACATCGCTGGGCAACCGGCCGCCGTTTCGAGGATATACGATTCCGCTCTCCGCTTTTGCGCAGATTATCAGAACTGAAATGAAAAGGAGCAGAATTATTCCGCCGCGCTTTTTCCGCATAGATTTTGGTCTTAAAGTCAAAATGACTTTCCCGTCAGGTCTCTAGGGATTTACAACCGCCTTGTAGGAAGCGGCTCTTATTTCAATATTTGCGTCACAATCAACTACACCCAGAAAATCACCTTTCTTATCGGGCAAAATAGATATAACCGCGTTCTTCAGACTATTATTAACCCGGAAAGTAAAAGTATGAAGAAGAAGGCTCGGACCGGAAACACACGGGAATCCTTCACTTATTCCTTCCTTGATTCTTCCGAGAGTAAGGGTTCTTTCCCTGTAATAATCGTCTGAAACCAGTTCAATACCTTCAGGCAGGCTCAGCCTCCACTGAACAGCATTTATACTTATCTCTTCAGGGTATTTTATAATGAGATAACCTTTGAATTCCTTCTGGTCATCCTCAAGGGTGATTGTCCTCTTTGTTGCTTCTTTATCAAAGTAGATCCCGAAACCAACCTCCTCGGAAGTGTACGAAAGAATTTCCTCTTCCCCTCCCTTTTTAATATTGCTCTCCTGCTTGCTGCCGGACTTTGAATCAAGTTCTGCTGAACTATTATCCTTATCGGAACATGAAAAGATGAAAAAGGCTGCGGCAAAAAGAGAAACAGTTACAAAAAGAAAATTATGCGGCTTCATATTCAACCCCCAATAAAAGTGTGAATTACAACCTGCGGGATTCAGACCCAAATACAAATAAAGATAGCAATCGTTCAAAAAAAACCACGGATCCGCCTGTTATACTCCTCTTCTAATATTAATACCAGAAGATGGAAAAAACAACAGAATTAATTATCCGGAGCCGTCGTATAGAGCTGAAACAAAAACCTGTTACAATGAACGGGGGTGACCGGTCACAGATTCGATATACAGGGTAAAATCCAGGGGAGCGAATCTCAAAACCCGGAGTGACAATTTTCTAACCGGGGGAATAGACCTCATCTGACACTATCCGGCAAGAGGAAGGTGAAAAATCAATTTATTCCGATTGACCACTCAGGGGATCTTCCTCTATTATAATTTACGCACGCGGATATAAAAATTTACTGAACTGAAAGATCTCCCAGGGGGAGGGAAAATTGGAATCGAAAGAGGAAAAATATAAAAAACTGAAAGAAAACAGAAGAAAAGCGCTTCTTGCGGGAGGAAAAGCCCGTATAGAAAAGATTCACAAATCAGGACGTCTTACAGCCAGAGAACGTATTCATCTTCTATTCGATGAGGGAACTTTTCAGGAAACCGGGGTTTTCGTTACCCACCGTTCAACATGGCCGGGAATGGAAAAAAAGAAAATAGTCGGCGACGGCGTTATATGCGGATATGGATTGGTAAACGGAAGACATACCTACGCATTCGCCCAGGACTTCTCCGTCCTCGGTGGATCTCTAAGCGAAGCCAACACCCGTAAGATTGCACGGCTACAGGAAAAGGCTCTTGAGAACGGAGCGCCGATAATAGGGATGAACGACAGCGGCGGAGCGAGAATCCAGGAAGGCGTGGCGAGCCTGGCGGGGGTCGCGGATATATTCCTCAGAAACACTCTTTCTTCAGGTGTTGTCCCCCAGATTTCGGCAATAATGGGGCCCAGCGCGGGAGGAGCGGTTTACTCTCCAGCGCTTACAGACTTTGTGTTTATGGTCGAAAACACGAGTCATATGTTTATCACGGGGCCCAATGTTATAAAAAAAGTTACACATGAAGATATTTCTCAGGAAGAACTTGGGGGCGCGGTTACTCACAATACCAAGAGCGGAGTAGCTCACTTTCTCGCCGCAGATGACGAAAGCTGTATCGATATGATAAAGACCCTGCTTTCCTTCCTTCCACAGAACAATCTGGAAAACCCTCCCACCACAGCTTCCGGCGACGATCCTGCACGTACAGAAAAGAAATTGAATAAAATCGTCCCAAACGATCCCAGAACCCCTTACGATATACTCAAAGTCATTGAACTTATCGTCGATAACGGTCAATTCTTTGAAGTCCAGGCCCTTCACAGCAAGAATGTCGTTATCGGGCTTGCCAGAATGAATGGGCACGTTATAGGAATAGTAGCCAATCAACCGGCCCATCTTGCCGGAGTTCTCGACATCGAAGGCTCAATCAAGGCTGCCAGGTTCGTGAGATTCTGCGACGCTTTCAACATCCCTCTTCTTACGCTGGAAGATGTACCGGGATTTCTGCCGGGAACCGACCAGGAATGGCAAGGTATTATCAAACACGGCGCTAAACTTATTTTCGCCTACTGCGAGGCCACGGTTCCAAAACTCACTGTTGTAACAAGGAAGGCATACGGCGGAGCGTATTGCGTGATGTCCAGCAAGCATATTCGTTCAGATTACAATATTGCGTGGCCCACGGCGGAGCTCGCGGTTATGGGAGCTGAGGGGGCGGCAAACATCCTTTACCGAAAAGATATCAAGAACTCAGAGAACCCGGAAGAAAAACTCGCCGAAAAGATAGATGAATATGAAAAAGCTTTTGCTAACCCTTATATCGCCGCCAGTATGGGTTACTTAGACGATGTAATAATGCCTGAAAACACAAGGCCGATGATAATTCAAGCTCTTGAAAATTTACTTAACAAAAGACAGGAGCTGCCCCCCAAGAAACACGGTAATATTCCTCTGTAGTACTATACCCTTCAGGGGGGTTCACAATAAAACTCCATAGAAAAGAATGTCGGGCCTTCCCGCAACCGCTGATCCCGATAAAAGGGTTGAAAATATCTCTGACCGATCAGTCATATTCGTAAAAACCGCGGCCTGTTTTCCTTCCCAGATGTCCAGCCTCGACCTTCTTGACAAGAAGCGGGCAGGGCCTGTATTTAGGATCTCCAAAACCGTTCTGAAGAACCCTCAGAATATTAAGGCATATATCAAGCCCGATAAGATCCGCGAGAGCGAGCGGTCCCATGGGATGAGCCATCCCCAGTTTCATTACCCCGTCGATGGCTTCCTTTTCAGCAACCCCCTCCATCAGGCAGAAACAGGCTTCATTAATCATGGGCATGAGGACTCTGTTCGCTACAAATCCAGGATAATCATTAGCTTCAAGGGGCACCTTCTGAAGCTTTTCGCTGAGTGATACAACTGTATCTGTCGTCTCGTCTTCTGTAGCCAGGCCTCTTATTACCTCAACCAGTTTCATAACAGGCACCGGATTCATAAAGTGCATTCCTATAAACTTCCCGGGCCTTGACGTCTCTGAAGCGAGTGATGTTATTGATATAGAAGAGGTATTACTCGCGAAAATAACATCACTGCCGCATAGAGAATCAAACTTTCTGAAAATCTCAGATTTAGCATTGAAATCTTCGAATATGGCCTCGACGAGAATATCACAATCGGAGGCATCTTCAGCTTGAGTAACTGTCTTTATCCTGCTCATGATGTTGTCAATTTCTTTCTCTTCTATCTTGCCCTTCTTGGCCATTCTACCGAGGTTTTTCGTTATAGTTTTCACCGCCCGATTCAGAAAATCCTCTTTTACATCCAGCATTGTAACTTCGAAACCGTTCTGGGCGAATACCTGAGCGATTCCGTTGCCCATTGTACCCGCGCCAGCTACCGTAACCTTTTTTATACTCATATAAACCGACCTCCCGCAGAAACAGTGAAATTATTGCCCGGTGATAAATTTATTGCAGTCCTAAATCATCTCAACGCTCAGAGCGACAGCGTTTCCTCCTCCGAGGCATAGAGTCGCCAGCCCGGTGCCGCCTCCCGTTCTCTTCAGCGCGTAGAGAAGGGTTACGAGCACTCTGGCACCGGAACACCCGATAGGATGGCCTAAAGCCACAGCTCCGCCGTGAATGTTGATTTTCTCTGCATTCATGCCCAGCTCGTTAATAATAGCGCACGGCTGAACGGCAAAAGCTTCATTGAGTTCGATCAGATCAAAATCGTCTATCTTCATCCCCGTTTTATCAAGGAGTTTTGAAACCGCCACTGTCGGAGCCATCATAACCCATTCCGGATCCATACCCCCCGTAGCATATCCTGTTATTCTGGCAATTGGTTTCACACCCATATCCTTAGCTTTCCTGTCTGTCATAAGGGTCATAGCTGAGGCGGCGTCACTTATCTGTGAAGAGTTGCCCGCCGTAACGGTACCTCCCTCTTTGAAAGCAGGTTTGAGCTTTGAGAGAGCTTCCATGTTGGTGTCTGAACGAGGGCCTTCATCCTTGTCAATTGTTACAGGTTCACCCTTCCTCCTGGGCACGGAGACCGGAACTATCTCCTCGTCCAGCCAGCCTTCCTCGCGTGCTTTTACAGCTTTCCGGTGACTTTCCAGAGCATATTCGTCCTGCTGCTCTCTTGAAATATGATACTTTTCAGCAACCAGTTCTCCCGTGTTACCCATATGAAAATCATTATAAATATCCCATAGTCCGTCATAGACCATGGCGTCAACCAGCTTGCCGTCTCCCAGCCTGTATCCCGTTCTGGCTTTTCGTAGAATATACGGAGCATTACTCATACTTTCCATACCGCCTGTTACCACTATCTCTTCATCACCCAGTTTTATTGCCTGAGCTCCGAGTACAACCGCTTTCAGTCCCGAACCGCAAACCTTGTTGATCGTCATAGCACCTACCGAAGTTGACACTCCTCCGTAAATAGCTGCCTGGCGGGCGGGATTCTGCCCTAAACCCGCTCCGAGCACCGTTCCCATAATCACTTCATCAACCTGACCGCCTTCTATACCGCTTCGCCTGATCGTTTCTGCAACTACCTTGCTGCCCAGCTTGGGTCCGCGTAATTTTGAAAGCCCTCCGCCAAATTTACCTATCGCTGTCCTTACAGCCCCGGCTATAACTACTTCACTCTTCAAAGATTTCTCCTTTCACACATTCAACGATACCGCTTCCGATATCGTTTATGAATAGTTAATAAATTACATTAAATAAACTCTATTACTGATTGTTATATTAACAATTATCCTTTCTATACTTGTTACTATTTCTCACCTCCAAACTCCGCCTGCAGGAAATCGATAATCTCTTTCGTATTAGTCCCGGGACCAAAAACCTTAGCAACACCTGAAGATTCAAGGCTTTCAATATCCTCTGCGGGGATAATCCCGCCTCCGAAAACCATAATATCATCGGCTCCCTTTTCCTTAAGCAGTTCGATGACTCTCGGAAACATCGTCATGTGAGCTCCGGATAAAATACTCAGCCCTATAACATCAACATCCTCCTGAACCGCTGATTCAGCTATCATCCCGGGGGTTTGATGAAGACCGGTATAAATAACCTCCATTCCAGCATCTTTCAGAGCATTTGCTACAACCTTGGCCCCTCTGTCGTGACCGTCAAGACCTGGCTTGGCAACAAGTACTCGGATCTTCTTATCCATCTCTGTTTCCTCCAGCGTTTACTTTATAAAAATATCGGTTCCTGATATTCACCGAAGACTTTTTTCAACTCAGCTATTATCTCACCCTCGGTGCAGTAAGACCTTGCACAGTCGAGCATTACAGGCATTATATTATCTGTGCCCCTGGCTGTCCTGGATAACCTTTCGAGTTCCCTTCCAACCTTGTCATTGTCCCTTTCCCGACGAATCCGGGCCAGAGCTTCACTCTGATTTTTCTCAACTTCGGGATCGATCTTGAGTATCGGGATATCTATCTCTTCATTCTCCATAGCAAACTTGTTCAGCCCTACTATTATCTTCTTCTTCTCCTCTACCTGTTTCTGATATTTATATGCGGCTCTGCTTATCTCTTTCTGGAAGAAACCCTTTTCTATCGCTTTAATAACCCCTCCCAGCTCATCGATCTTCCTGAAATAATCCTCGGCCTGCTCTTCCATCTCACGTGTCTTTGCTTCAATGAAATAACTTCCCGCCAGAGGGTCTATAGTATTTGCCGTTCCCGTCTCGTGAGCAATGATCTGCTGGGTCCTCAGAGCTATACGGACCGCTTTCTCAGATGGAAGGGCAAGTGTCTCATCCATCGAATTGGTATGAAGGGATTGAGTGCCCCCGAGTACCGCTGAAAGCCCCTGGAAGGCGGTGCGTACTATATTGTTCTCCGGTTGCTGCGCTGTCAGGGAACAACCCGCGGTCTGTGTGTGAAATCTCAGAAGAAGAGATTTTTTCTTCTTCGCCCCGTATTTCTCTTTCATCCTCTTTGCCCATATTTTCCTGGCGGCCCGATACTTGACAATCTCCTCGAAGAAATCCAGATGAGAATTAAAGAAAAAAGATAATCTGGGAGCAAAATCGTCCACATCAAGTCCAGCTTCAATCCCGGCTTCAACATAGGCAAAACCGTCAGCCAGAGTAAAAGCCAGTTCCTGGACCGCCGTAGAACCGGCCTCCCTTATATGATAACCGCTGATACTGATCGTATTCCACCTTGGTACGTTCCTGGAGCAGAATTCCAATATATCTGTTATGATACGCATTGAAGGTTCCGGAGGGAATATCCATGATTTCTGAGCGATATATTCCTTTAAAATATCGTTCTGTATTGTCCCCCCCATTTTATCAAGCTCAATCCCCTTCTTCTCACCCGCGGTAAGATAGAAAGCGAGTAGAATTGAAGCCGGGGCATTAATGGTCATCGAGGTTGTGATCTTCGAGAGATCTATTCCGTCAAAGAGTATCTCCATATCCCGAAGTGAATCTATAGCCACCCCGCACTTTCCAACCTCACCCAGAGAACGCTCATGATCTGAGTCATAACCCATAATCGTAGGCATGTCGAAGGCAACACTGAGCCCTGTCTGTCCATGGTCCAGAAGGTAGTGATACCTGCCGTTTGTGTCCGCCGCTGAACCAAAACCGGCAAACTGCCTCATGGTCCAGAACCTTCCGCGGTACATATTAGGGTAAACACCGCGTGTATATGGATATTCACCGGGAAAACCAAGATCCCTGTTATAATCCAGTTCCTCAGTATCATCAGGCGTATAAATAGGCTTAACAGGTTGTGAAGAAACTGTTGTGAAATCTATATCCTGTTGTTTGAGGTCTTTTAGTTTATCGAAATATCTTTTCCTGCTCTCTTCATAACGTTTTCTTTCTTCCTCATTCATAATAACCCTTTCGGATCGTTCAGCTGAAACTCCCTCTCGATAACTAAACCATATTTATATCATTCAATATTTATCATTTTCTCAAGCTCATCGACTACACTGTAGGGTGATATTACGCCCGCGTATACTTCTTTCATCTTTTCATCGAGCAATTTCCTTATTATCGGGCTACTCCTTATCCTTCTCTCAAGACGGTCAAGCAGGGCGTTTCTCACACGCAAAAAGAGAATCTCTCTGTTCTTTTCTTTCATGAGGTTTTTTTCGGCCAGAAAATCCCTGTGTTCCTGAATAGCTTTCTTCAGCTTATCTATCCCTTTATTTCTCAATCCGCAGGTCAGAATAACCCTTGGGGACCACTGATTTTCCGAAACTTTCTTCAGCTTCAATACAGATTCGATCTCTCTGGCAGCCATCTCCGCGTCCTGATGGTCTGATTTATTCATTACGAAGATATCTCCTATCTCCATAAGCCCCGCCTTCATAGCCTGAATAGAGTCACCGGATTCGGGAACCAGAATCACTACAACAGTGTGAGTTTTATCGGCGATTTCCAGTTCCGACTGTCCAACGCCTACAGTTTCTATAAAAACTATATCTTTGCCGTAGGCGTCGAGGATATCTATTGCTTCATCTGTACAGTTTGAAATTCCACCCAGACTCCCCCTGCTGGCAAGACTCCTTACGAAGACACCGGGATCATCTGAGAACTGCTGCATTCTCACTCTATCCCCGAGAAGAGCTCCCCCGCTGAATGGACTGGTCGGATCAACGACTATAATCCCCACACTCTTGTCATCTTCTCTGTAATGCGAGGTCAACTTTGAGATGATCGTACTCTTCCCCGCGCCTGGGGGGCCCGTGAACCCGACTCTGTACACCCCTCTTATGTAGGGAA
>CAZKNG010000084.1:0-9944 GCA_964554125.1 uncultured bacterium
ATATCTCTTTTACATATGAATCTGTACTTTTTTTCAAAAAAAAGGGATACGGGAAGGATCAATTGCATCTGCTTATCGGGAGCGATTCTCTTGCTGACATTCCCGGCTGGAAGAATCCCGGGGTAATTTATGATAACACGACTATTGTATCTATGACTCGCCCGGGGTATTCAGTTGAGCGTATTTCTGAAGACGCGGCGATTATCCTACTTACATCCGGACGGAATGCAATATCTTCAAGTGAAATAAGGAGATTGGTCAGCAAAGGCGATTCGGTACGTTATCTTGTGCCGAGGGAAGTTGAGCTTTTTATTAAAAGAAATTCATTATACAAGCATGGACGATAATGACATGAATCTTATACTCGTAGATGGTCACGCAATTGCTTACAGGTCGTATTACGCTTTTATCAGGAATCCCCTTACTAATTCCAGAGGAGAAAATACAAGCGCCCTATACGGCTTTACAAGGGTTTTACTTCAGATATTAAATCGTTACGATCCTGAATATCTGGCTGTTGTGTTTGACAGTGATAAACCGACAGAAAGGCATAAACTGTTTCCCGAATACAAAGCTCATAGAGAAAAGATGCCCGATGACCTGGCGAGACAGGTTCCCCTTCTGCATGACCTCGTTCGGGCTTTCGGTATTTCTGTCTATGAGATTTCCGGATATGAAGCGGATGATGTTATAGCTACAATCGCACGGGATGCTTCGAGGAAGAAGGTAGACGTGAAGATTGTAACGGGTGACAAAGATCTTTTTCAGATTCTTTCTGACAGGATACATTTGATCAGGCCGGGAAAGGGGGCGAATCTATCCGATCAAGTAGGCCCGGAATATCTAAAAAAGAAGTATTCATTAAGTCCCGAACAGATAACTGATTTTCTGGCGTTAACGGGCGACAGTGCAGATAATATTCCCGGAGTAAAAGGGGTAGGTGAAAAAACCGCCCTGAAGTTACTGGATGAATTTGGTTCCCTCGGGAAAATACTTGATAACTCAAATGAAATAAAATCCAGGAGCGTACGAAATAAGATAAAAGAAGGTTCGGATGACGCGCTTTTTTCCAGAAATCTCATCGAGTTGATAGATGTTCCTGAAGATTTTGACATCGAAGATATGAAAATAAAAGAATATGATCTGGAGAAGCTCACTGATATCTTTCTCAGACTGGAATTTCACGGAATTCTAAAGGAAATAATTCCGGAACCAGGTGCAGCAATTAAGAAGCTTGATTATTCCGCCGTAAATAGCGACGAACTCGATGACCTTGTATCCTATCTTGTCTCTGCCGGAGAGTTTGTGTTTGACGTAGAGACAACGTCGCTCAGTCCGGTAGAAGCTCAGGTTGTAGGAATATCTTTCTGTGCTGAAGAGGGAAAAGCCTTCTATGTACCGGTGCTTGATCCGGATGAGAACTCAAGAGGTGGATTATTAGAGCTGGATGATAAATCCTCCGAGGGTATTCCGATAAAAAGGATAAAGGAAAAATTGGGCCCCGTTTTCATCGATGAAGAAATAAAGAAGGCGGGGCATAATATAAAATACGACCTCCTGGTGTTAAAAACTGCAGGTATAGAGGTTAGAGGGGTATCATTCGACACTATGATAGCATCCTATTGCCTGGATCCTTCAAGAAGATCTCATTCCCTTGATAATCTGTCTCTTGAATTCTGCGCGCATAGAATGATCTCCTACAAGGATCTATTTGAGAAAGGTGATAAAAAGAAAGATATAAGGAAAGTTCCATTAGAGAGATTGAAAGATTATGCCTGTGAGGATTCGGATTTTACGCTGAGACTTAAGAATATTTTCAGTGAATCTCTTTCAGGTTCGGGCGGTGAGAAATTATTCAAAGAAATTGAAATGCCTCTGCTTTTCGTTCTTATGAGGATGGAGTATGAGGGGGTCGCGATAGATCGGAAACAACTTAAGCATCTGTCAGATGAAATTTCAGGCAAGATCACTGAGGTTCGCGGCGAGATATACAGATACGCGGGAGAAGAATTCAATATTAATTCAAACAAGCAGCTGCAGCGCATTCTTTTTGACAAACTCGAACTTCCCGTAATCAAAAAGACAAAAACCGGATATTCAACAAATATGGAAGTCTTGAAAGAGCTTTCCTCTATCGATCCGATCGCAAAGCGCATTATTGATTACAGGCAGCTTTCCAAGCTGTCAAATACATATATTGATTCCCTGCCGGAACTGGTAAGCAAGAAGACCGGCAGGATTCATACATCGTTTAATCAAACTGTCACTTCAACGGGCAGGCTCTCTTCAAGCAACCCTAACCTGCAAAATATTCCCATACGCTCAGAACTGGGAAAGAAGATTCGAAGCGCTTTTGTGCCTCGCAGGGGAAACCTGCTTATGGATGCCGATTATTCTCAGGTTGAGCTCAGGATACTTGCACATATATCAGGAGATAAGAATCTCATGGATGCCTTCCATGATGGAGCTGACGTTCACAGAAGAACAGCCGCAATGGTTTATCAGCTTGAAGAGGAAAATATTACCGATGAGATGAGGGCGGTAGCTAAAACCATTAATTTCGGTGTTATCTACGGACTCGGGTCAAGGGGGCTTTCTAAACAGATAGGTGTGACGGTGGAAGAAGCTTCTGAATTTATTGAGAATTATTTCGATAAGTATCCCGGAGTAAGGAAATTCACTGAAGAGTACAAGGAAAAGGCGCGTAAGACGGGTTACGCTGAGACGATTTTCGGCAGAAGAAGGGAACTAAAAGATATATCAAGTGAAAACGGAAGACTGCGGAGTTTTTCCGAAAGGATAGCCGTTAATATGCCGATACAGGGTACGGCCGCTGACATGATAAAGATAGCTATGGTAAATATCGACAAGCTGCTGCGCGAAGAGGAGCTTGACAGCAGAATGATTCTGCAGGTTCATGATGAACTTATATTTGAAGTACCTCCCAGAGAAGAAGAGATGATGCTGAAAATTGTAAAAGAGAAGATGGAGTCCGCGGTCGAGTTTGAGGTTCCTTTGAAAGTAAGTATTCATACCGGAAATAATTGGCTGGAGGCGCATTGATGAATACACCGGTTGTAGTTGTAACCGGACCCATTGCCTCTGGTAAAAGCACGGTTGCGGGAATTATAGCAGATAATGAAGGGGTTCTGCTTGACGCGGACAAAATAGCAAATCTTCTTCTTGAAGATGGAAAGGTCATAGAGAAAGTCCTGCTGAAATTTGGAAAGAATGTTACTGATGACAGCGGTTTGATCTCGAGGGAAAAACTTGGGAAGATCGTCTTTTCAGACAGGGAGAAACTCGAGTTGCTTAACAGAACCCTGTATCCTTATTTAAAGAGGAGAATTGAAGAAGAAATATTATCCGTTGGCAGCTCCGCAAAGTATATTGTACTTGATGCCGTGCTCTTTTTTCAGTATAAATTCGACTTTGAGAAAGAACTTGTAGTTGTCACCAGAGCACCTGAAAAGGTCAGGAAAGCAAGGCTCGTTGAAAGAGACGGAATTGATAAGGAGGAAGCTGAAAAGAGGATTAGATCGCAAAGACCGATATATAAAGACTGGGAAAAAGGGGATATAGTTATAGATACAGATTGCTCTATAGATGAAGTAAAAAATAATGCGATCAAGGTGAGAGCTCATTTTATCGATAAGTATATGAAGTAATTGCAAGTTTTCTATGATAAGCTGTGGAAAATATCACCGGTGAATCAATCAGATAAACTCTGGAGGTAATAGATGGGTACTATCAGTATAAATGAAATAAATGATAATATGGAACAGATAATAGAGAGGATCGCTAAAGTGCGGGGGTATCTTTGACCTTGAGTTTTTAAGCAAGAGGATCAAAGAGATAGAAAAGAAGATGTCGGCCCCGGGTTTCTGGGATAACAGGGTAGAAGCTGAAAAGCTTGTAAAAGAGCTTAAGGAAAAGAAGTCAGTCATTGAACCATACAGAGATATTAAAAACCGTATAGATTCTGTAAAGGAGCTTGTAGCTCTGAGTAATGATGAAGAAGATGAATCTATATTAGCTGAAATAGCGCCGGAACTTGAGAGGCTTACTAAAGAGGTTGATAAGTTCGAATTGCGCATTCTTCTCTCCGGCGAACATGATAATGATAACGCTTTGATTAACATACATCCCGGTGCGGGAGGAACTGAGTCGCAGGATTGGACCGAGATGCTGCTCAGATTGTATACTAAGTATCTTGAGAATAACGATTTCACATACAGGTTTCTTGATATGCAGCCGGGGGATGAAGCGGGAATAAAGAATGTGACTATGGAGGTAAAAGGAGATTTTGCCTATGGCAGACTGAGAGCCGAAAGCGGTATACACAGGCTGGTCAGGATATCACCTTTTGACGCAGGGCACAGAAGACATACTTCATTTGCTTCTGTTATGGTTTGGCCCGAGATCGATGAAGAGATAGAAATTGAGATAAAACCGGATGATATAAGGATAGATACTTACCGTGCAAGTGGGGCCGGAGGCCAGCATGTTAATAAGACCTCTTCGGCGGTTAGAATAACTCATCACCCGACGGGGATTGTCGTTCAGTGTCAGAATGAACGTTCTCAGCACAGAAACAGGGAGATGGCAATGAAGGTGTTGAAATCGAGGATATACGCCAAATTGCTTGAAGAGGAGGAAAAGGAGAAGGCCAGGCTGGCTGGAGAGAAGCAGGATATTTCCTGGGGGCACCAGATCCGGAGTTATGTGTTCCATCCGTATACTTTAGTCAAGGATCACAGGACAGATCTTCAGACCGGAAATGTTATGGCGGTAATGGACGGCAAGATTGAAGAGTTTATCGATGCTTATCTGAGATGGAAGGAAAGGAAAGAATAAAGTGGGGAAAAAGATAAAAAAGGACGGAATCAGGGAGAGAGAACAGAGGATCCTTAAACTGGAAAAGATCAGAAAGATGGGTGTAGTACCATATCCGTACACCTTTGAGAGATCACATCTAATAGAACAGTTGAAGAAAGACCAGAAGGAATTAATAGAAAAAGATGAGGTATCGGTCTCCGGAAGGATCATGGCTTTAAGGGGGCACGGCCATACTTCTTTTGGAGATATTAAGGATTATAGTGGAAAGATCCAATTTTATATCAAAGATGAAAAGGTCAAGGAAAGTGATTTTGAACTTTTCAAACTGCTTGATGTTGGGGATATCATAGGCATAAGGGGGGTGTTATTTGAAACGCGCACCGGAGAACTTACAATAAGAGTAAAAGAGATTGAACTGCTCAGCAAGTCATTGCTTCCGCTTCCGGAAAAGTACCATGGTCTTCAGAATAAGGAGCTGAGGTACAGAAGAAGGTATCTGGATCTTATAGTGAATGAAGATGTAATGGATATTTTCATCAAAAGATCAAAGATTATAGATTCGATGAGGGAGTATTTGAAGAAATATGACTTTCTTGAAGTTGACACTCCAATACTTCAGCCCATATATGGAGGTGCTTCAGCCAGACCGTTCAAAACGCACCATAATTCTCTTGATATGGATCTCTATCTTAGAATCGCAGATGAGCTTTACTTAAAGAGGCTTGTTGTTGGAGGGATGGAGAGGGTCTTCGAATTTTCAAGGGATTTCAGGAACGAGGGAATGGACAGGTCTCATAATCCCGAGTTTACGATGATGGAGTGTTATGCCGCTTACTGGGATTATAATGATATAATGAAATTTTTAGAGGATATGTTCGTTTTTATTTGCGATGCCCTGTATGATGATAATAAAATAGTTTACGGGGAATACAAAATAGATCTTACACCACCCTGGGAAAAGAAGACATTTTTTGGAGCACTGAAGGAAATAACAGGTAAAGATCTTACCGATACAGGTAAAGAGGGGCTTGTTAAGATCGCTCTGGATAATAAGCTCGATCTGCAGAAAGGTCTGTCCAGGGGAGAACTCTTGGATCTTCTTTTTTCTGAACTGGTAGAACCTGAACTTATCCAGCCTGTTTTTATTACGGATCATCCTATTGAGATCTCTCCATTGGCAAAGAAGCACAGGGAACGGGAAGGGCTTGTAGAAAGATTCGAGCCGTATATCGCGGGATTTGAGATTGCCAACGCCTTCAGTGAATTGAACGACCCGATTGATCAGCGCCGCCGCTTTGAAGATCAGATGACCCAGCGGAATGACAAGGAAGAAGAATCCTATCCTCTCGATGAGGATTATATCCTGGCTCTTGAGCATGGACTGCCTCCTACAGGAGGGTTAGGGGTTGGAATAGACCGGCTGGTCATGCTCCTTACGAATTCACATTCTATTCGAGATGTGATTCTTTTTCCCCAGATGAGGCCCGAAGAGGGCAGGGATTAAAAAGGTGAAAATATGCACTATTCACTGTATATAGCACTGAGACACCTGAGAACAAAGAGGCGCAGCGGTTTTGTTTCAAGAGTTACTATAATCGCTGTAGGCGGCACATTTGTCGGTGTCGCCACTTTGATAATTGTTCTTTCACTTATGAACGGATTCGAAGAGGAACTGAGAAACCGTATTGTCGAGTTCAACCAACACGCCCTCGTTTTTACGAGGACGAAAAGTGCCTGGAGCAAGATCGACTCAGTAGCGGCTGAAGTTGAAAAATTGCCTGAAGTTATTGATACTTCGCCCTTTGTAAGGAGCGAATCACTCGTTTACTACGAACTGATTCCGGGTGTGAAAGCAAAGATAAAAGGGGTAATCGTAAAGGGCGTGGATCTTGAGAGAGAACGTAATGTTTCAGCTGTAATTGATTCTTTCAAACCTGACGTGGAATCATTTGATGTGAAATGGTTCGATGATCAGACACAGGTTCCCGGGATCGTGTTGGGAGAGGAACTCGCGAAGTCACTGAGGATTTCAATTGGTGAAAAGGTCAGCCTTGTAAGCGCGCCAACTAAGCTTCAGGCGGGTGTAATGAAACCCAGTACAAGAGAGTTCAGGGTTATTTCTTTTTTCAAGACAGGTGTATACGAATTTGATTCAGGGTTTGCCTATATCAGTATATTAGAAGCGAAAGATTTTTTTGATTTTGAAGCTTCTACCAGGGGGTTCGGTATAAAACTGCGTGATATATACCAGGCTGACAAAGTTGACTCAGAAATACAGGATTTACTGCATTCATTTGAATACGGAACAAACAATTGGATAAATATGAACAGGAATCTATTCAGCTATATCAAAGTAGAAAAGATACTGATGTTTCTGCTTCTCGGTTTGATTATTCTCGTTGCCGCTTTTAACCTTGTCGGCATGCTGACTATGGTGATAATGGAAAAAAGGGTTGAGATCAGGATTCTCCGTTCAATGGGTGCTTCTTCCGGTGGAATAATGTCTATCTTTATGATCGAAGGTACGATTATTGGTTTTATAGGTACCATACTGGGAGTAATCGGAGGTCTGGCCGCAACTGTCATATTAAAACAGATTCAACTTGATCTGCCTCCGGATGTTTATTTTATAAACACTCTGCCTGTTGTAGTTAAAGGAGTTGATGTTCTGATGATAAGTGCGGCTTCTCTCGTTATTTCCATTGTAGCTACTGTCTATCCAAGCTGGGAAGCATGTCACGTTCTTCCACTTGATGCTATTCAGTATGAATAGTAAGGAGATACCTGATTTATACACTGTCATCTTGCGTCTATTATACCTAATAATTATATTTAGCATGGGGAAACTATGAGTGTTATTAAAGCAAAAGATATTTTTAAATCCTTTGAGAGTAAAAACCAGCGGATAGATGTACTCAATGGGGTAAACTTCAAAGCTGATGAAGGAGAAGTTATAGTAATTTACGGGGTTTCCGGTGCCGGGAAAAGTACTCTCCTTCATATCCTCGGAACACTCGATCTTCCCGACAGCGGCGATTTAACGGTTTGCGGCAACAGCACTGCTGATTCCTCCCGTTCTGAAATAAATGAGCTGCGCAACAGCTGTTTTGGATTCGTTTTTCAGTTCCATCATCTTCTGCCTGAGTTCAGCGCTATAGAAAATGTGATTATGCCCGCTCTTATATCTGGAAATGATAAGAGCCTTTTAATAGATAGAGCGGAGGAGTTATTATCTGAAGTTGGACTTTCGAACAGGTTTTCTCACCGTCCGGCGGAGTTATCGGGAGGTGAACAGCAGAGGGTGGCTGTAGCGAGAGGATTGATGAATGATCCAGCCATAATTCTCGGGGATGAACCCTCCGGGAATCTGGATGATAAAAACAGTAAATTACTGCATTCTATGATTTTCAGGCTCAGTAAAACCAAGAATCAAACATTTATTATAGTTACTCACAAAAAAGAACTCATGGATAAGGCTGATAGATGTCTCGTCCTCGAGAATGGTGTGCTGGTCGAAGGAGAATAGTTAAATGATCTGCCAATTCTGCAAAAAAAGAGAAGCAACTATTCATTTTACTAATGTTGTTGGGAATAAGGTTCAGAAGATACATTTGTGCATAAAATGTGCTGAAGAAAAGGGTTTTGATTATCTTAAGAAGAGCAATATAGAAAAAGGGGATCTTCTGGGCGGGCTTATGGGGTTTTCAAACGATGTTGTTTCAAAAAAGAAAGCCGGTAAAACCTGTCCGAATTGCTCGATGAAATACACTTTTCTTAAAAAAGAAGGGTTGCTGGGTTGTTCGCAATGCTACAAGTCATTTGACGACCAGTTATTTCCACTTTTAAAGAGTATACATGGCGACACAAGGCATATGGGTAAAATTCCTTCCAGATTTGGCAAAGAGGTCAGTCTTGAAAGAAAGATGATCAAATTGCGTGAAGAGTTAAATAATGCAGTGGAGATCGAAAATTATGAAAAAGCAGCGCAAATCAGGGATAAAATAAATAGACTTAAGAATTCAAAGTAAGACAGGTTGAGATGAAAGAGGATTTTGAAAAGTTAACCGGTGAATCTGCCGATTGGCTTGTAAACGGCAGCTTCGAAGATGATATAGTTCTTTCAACCCGTGTTAGATTGGCTAGAAATCTCGAGGATTGGGCTTTCCCCCACTGGTCAAAGGAAGATTCGCTGGAGAAATTAGACAACAAGATCAAGAAAGCGGTACTCGAAACAAAACTTTTAAGCGACGCGTTAGTTATTGACATGGACGAACTATCAGATATGGAAAGAATGGTACTGGCTGAAAGAAGACTGATCTCTCGAAATATGGTCAAGTTTTTTAAAAACAGGAGTCTCATTGTTTCTGAAGATGAACGTCTCGGAGTTATGATAAATGAAGAAGATCATCTAAGGTTATACGCTACAGACGCGGGGCTGTCTGTCAAGAAGGTATTTTCACAAGTTAATTCTCTGGATAATCAGCTTGATAAAAAAGTGAACTTCGCTTTTTCCGGAAGATTCGGTTATTTGACCGCCTGTCCCACAAATGTGGGAACAGGTCTACGTATATCAACACTGGTTCATCTTCCGGGACTGGTCAGCAATAATGATATAAGGCAGGTCGTTGACGGCCTGAGGCATGTTAGATTGTCAGTAAGAGGAACATATGGGGAGGGGAGTGAAGTGGTGGGAAACTTTTTCCAGATATCCAACAGTGTTACCCTCGGCCTCTCAGAGATAGAAACAGCCGAAAATATGGAGATGCATATAAAGAAAGTGATTGAGTTTGAGAAAAAGGCGCGTGACAGTTTGATGAAAGAGGCACACACTTTGCTTGAAGATAGAATATGCAGGTCTTATGGTTTATTAAAGAACGCGAGAATTATAAATTCTAAAGAAGCTATGAAGCTGATATCAGAAGTTCGCATGGGTGTCGGGATGGGAGTTATTTCCGGAGTCAAGTTGAATAATCTCAATGAGATGCTGACTAAGATTCAACCGATTCATCTGCAGCAATACTCCGGAAAACCAATGACCCCCGATGAGAGGGATATAGCGCGGGCGGATTTAGTAAGGTCAATTTTAAAGGAGAATGGAAACAGGT
>CAZKNG010000085.1:0-9865 GCA_964554125.1 uncultured bacterium
CTCAGCCCGTTCGGGACTTCCACCCTATAGAAAACAGTCATGCATGGCGCACAAACCAAAGGCCCCTCATAATGAGGGGCCTTTGAGCTCACGGGCTCTTATTTAATTTAACGGCACTCTTAATGCCTGTTTATTCAACCTGCCCGGTATCAGCTCTTATCTGGCGCGTCCGGTTTTTCCGGAAGCTTGCGAGTATCCTCTTCGATCTTTTCCTTCAGATATTCAATAGCTTTTTCAAGCTGAGGATCTCTTCCTTCAACAACAAGATCAGGCCTGTTTTCTACTTCTATATCGGGCTTGACTCCAATATTTTCAATACCCCAGTCACCCGACATTTCGTAGAATCCTATTGTTGGAACTGTAACCATCCCGCCGTCAATTAACGGAACATGTCTGTTCATCCCGACGAGGCCGCCCCATGTTCTCTTACCAATTAGAGGGCCAAGTCCCGCCTGACGGAAAAAGTACGGAAATGCGTCTCCTCCCGATCCCGCGTATTGATTTATCAGACACGCCATGTGCCCCTCGGGAGCGGTTCCCGGGAATTTGCCCGGTTTCCCGTAACGCTGAGCCCACATACTGGTAATCTTCCTTCCTAATCTTTCAATGAAGATGGTTGGAATCCATCCTCCGCTGTTGTACCGAACGTCGATCACAAGGCCTTTCTTGTTGGTCTGAGAGTAGAAGCCACGCGCGAACTCCTGAAGTCCCCGCGTGCTTGTGTTCGGAACATGCAGATAACCAATATCTCCGTCCGACGCTTCAAGCGTTTTCTCCCGGTTGCTCCTAACCCAGTCGTCATAGCGCAGGGCTATGTCGCTGCTGGAAGGAACTACGGTGTATTCTTCCGGATCTTTGCCGTCCGGATTGTCGGCTATCTTGAGCACCACCTGGTTGCCGGCAAGATTTTCCAGCATTCTGTGCGGATTATCGGGATATTCCAGCTCCCTGCCGTTAACGGCGAGCAGATAGTCACCCTCTTCGATATTCACGCCCGGCTGATTAAGGGGAGCTTCGTAATCCTCATCCCAGTTTTTTCCGGTATAGATCTTCTCAAAACGGTAACGGCCGGATTTGCGGTCAATCTTATAATCGACACCAAGCAGGCCTACTCCGACCCTTTCTCCTCTGGGCATATCACCGCCGCCGACATAAGCATGTCCTATACACAGTTCGCCGATCATTTCCCCGATTACGTAATTAAGATCGTCTCTACTGGTAAGGGCGGGAAGCATGACTTCATATTTTTCTTTTATATCTCCCCAGTCAACGCCGTGCATATTCTCAACATAAAAGAAATCTCTTTCCATCCTCCACGCTTCATCGAATATCTGTTTCCATTCAGACGCGGGAGAAACCTTCATTTGAAGATCGGTATCCAGAAGCCCCTCACCGACCGCCTTTCCCGGAGAAGCGTCTATAATACCAAAGGTGCCCATCGCGCTGTATATTATCTTCTTCCCGTCAGATGAAAGTTCATAACCGTTAATTCCGCCTATTACACTCTCAACTTTACGTTCTTTTATGTCGTAATATTTCAGTTCAACGCCTGCCATTTTTCTTTCGCCCGGGGCGTTCATCACTATATCCGGAACCTCTACGAAAAAGATTTTGCCTTCTGCTGCAGTAAGCCCGACAAAATTACCTCTTCCCACAGGTAATCCGACTATCCTGTTTCTGATACCCTCAAAATCAATTTCGATACCTTCTTGCTTATCCTCTTTGTCTTTATCCTTCTCCTCCTTTTCCTTCTCTTCGCCGTCTCCGTTATCCTCTTTCTCTTTAACCTCCACCTCATCACTTTCGGGAGCAAGCAGAGAAGGGGTTTCTTTTTTAAGGGTCATCGCGCAAAGGTTGGAGGGAAATGCAAAGCTGTAATTGAACTCCTTATCGCCGAACCTGAAATTCAGCATGCGGTCGGATAGGAAAAAGAGGTATTTTCCGTCTGGACCGAAAACCGGATCGTAGTCATTATAGAAATCATCCGTAAGTTTATGAGATTTTCCTTTATCCATAGAATACACATATATCGATCCATAACCGTTATCGCCGCGTTTGACATAAGTAACCCATTTGCCGTCTTTAGACCAGGAATAATCATTTATATCTCCCCAGTCATCCTCGGCTATCTCATGAAGTTCCTTTTTGTCTATATCAACATAATAGAGCTTGTAAGTCTGGTCATGGAGAAGAAGCTTTTCGCTGTCAGGAGACCAGAGAAGATCAAAGGGATAGTTTTTCAGACCCTTGGTTATCCTCTCTGTTTTACCCGTTCCGTCCGGCTTCTCTATATAGATTTCGTACTCTCCTGTTTTATCCGAGAAGTAGGCAACCCACTTACCGTCGGGCGAAAAGGCGGGGCAGCGCTCACGTGTTCCCGACGTAGCCGTTAAATTACGCGTTTCTCCTTTTTCAGCCGGGACAGTAAAGATGTCGCCTCTCGCTCCGAAGGCGGCTCTTTTGCCCTCTCCCGAAACACCGAACGACCGGATCATCTTGGCCGCGTTAACATAATGGGGGCGCTTCATAGTAAGTTCAGCGGGAACATTTATAGATATCCTCTCTGTCTTTTCCGTTTCGAGGTCGAGAACGTGAATATAACCCGCGTTTTCATAAACAATTGCTCCGTCACCCAGGCTGGGCCATTTGACGTCATATTCCGTGTGGTCTGTTATTTTTCGAATCTGCCTCGACTCGAGGTCCATACAATAAATATTCATTGTATGTTCCCTGTCCGAGACAAAATAAATCCTGTCTTCATACCACATAGGGAAGGCGTCTGTGCCTTCGGATTTCGTCAACTTTTCAGATTTGTTCTTTTCCAGATCATATAACCAGATATCCTGAGCCATGCCGCCGCGGTACCTCTTCCACGTCCTGAACTCTCTGGACATTCTGTTGTAGGCAATCTTCTTGCCGTCCGGTGAATAGGATGTCAGCTCCCCCTCAAACATAGGCAGCGTTTCCGGATAACCTCCGTCTGAGCTGATGGTAAAAAGACGATTGTAACGAGGTCCGGGATTGGTTTTAGATACCCTTGAACTTCTCAGAAGGACTTTCTTACCTGAAGGATGCCAGTCCACAACCAGATCCCCGGAAGGGTGGTAGGTGAGCCTTTTCGGCGTTCCCCCCAACGCGGGAATCGTGTAAACATCAGAATTTCCGTCATACGAACCTGTAAAAGCTATGCTTTTCCCGTCAGGTGAAAACTTGGCCATTCCTTCACCGGAAATATGTGAAGTCAAATGTCTGGCGAGCCCGCCTTCCGAGGATACAGTCCATAAATCTCCGCCGTAAGTGAACACTATCATATCCCCGTGTATATCAGGATACCGCATAAGGCGGCTGCTTTCTTCGGCTATCGAAGGAACAGCCGCCATAAGAACAAGTATGACGACAAAAGATACCAGTCTCCTGCTCATACAGAACTCCTTTCATATTTCAGGAAACGCCCCCGGGATAACCTCTGATCCGGCCCGCCTTTCCTCACAAAAACAAACAATTAAGGATACTGAAAGTACAGCAGTTAAAATTTCCATACATATATACTACTCATAAACCTGGAAATTGTTTCACATATATTTATTAATTCCGGGGTTTTAATTGAACCCGCGCTGCTCAATTCAAACCGTTCTTCCGCGGCGAAGAGTTAAAATCCGCTTCTCTTATCCCGCTGAAAAAAATTAAAGCTGTTACTATATAAAAGGTAAAATATTACAAATATTCAGTAAATAAAGAAAATGAGAAATAATTGTCGCATTATTTATCATTTTTTCGTAAGTTATAAGGAAATATGCCTAAACAAGAAAGGAGTCGGGATGACAGAAGAGACGAAGAAAACCCTTAAGGATTCAACCCTTATGCGCTGGGTTATTCTATTTATGGTAAGTGCGCTCATGTTCGCCACCTACTGGTTTCAGGATTTCTATTCAGGACTGAAACCGTTGATGGAGAGTCAGCTTGGTATTACATCGAGCCAGTTTGCCACCATGATCAGTTTTACTACCATCGCCAACCTGCTCGGTATGATTATAATCGGGGGTATTATTCTAGACCGCTGGGGAATCAAACTTACAACGGTAGTTTTCGGTTCGGTTGCAGCTCTCGGCGGCATTATCAGTGCGCTGGGCGCAAATGATGTCATTTCCAGCGATCCTGGTACCCGCCTGGTTATATTGACCGTCGGAAGGCTTGTCTTCGGCATCGGGCTTGAAATCACCTGTGTGCTAATTACCCGAACCATTGTCAAGTGGTTCAAGGGGTATGAACTCGCCCTGGCCATGGCTATTAACATGGGTATCGGACGTCTCGGCTCCGCCATTGGAACGGCTATTTCACCGGAAATCGGCAACGGTTATGTACCGGCGGCAGTGACACTTGCCGCAACCCTTATCGGTGTCGGATTCATCCTGATGCTCATCTACCTTATCTTTGACATGAGAATCGACAAACAGCTGGCTGCGCGGAACAAAGAAGCAGGCATTGTGGATGAGGAAGAGCCGTTCCGTTTCGATGATCTGAAGAAGCTGTTTACCAACAAATCATTCCTGCTTATTGCCGGACTCTGTGTTGCCTTTTATTCGGCGGTTTTTCCCTTTATGCAGTACGCTCCAGACCTGCTGATAAACGAGTACGGATTCAGCTACAAGCTGGAGCATAACAGTAACGAAGAACTCAGACAAAAGATCAGTGAAGGCGCCGAAGACTCTCAGCTCTATCAGAATGTAATCGATAAACGGCAGGAAAGAGTCGCTTTGCAGAAAAAAGCCTCCAAGCTCTTTGGCGAACTGAAAGAACAGCTCTACTCTGTCAACGGCAGCGAGGGCGAGATGCTGGAAGTCGATCCGGTTACCCTGGTTAAAAAGTTGAATCCGGATCAGCTGGTTGAGCTGCAGGGCATGATCACTCAGGTAAAGGTTAATCAGGATAATTATAGAAGAATCAATGATGAGCTGAATGCTCTGGAAGAGAAGCTTACCGGCGGTTCAACCATGACAAATGTGATGATTTTTCTGCTGCTTTTTGTTTTCGGCCTGCTCTTTCCATTGCTGCCGTCAAATATCAAGAGCAAAAAGGGCAAGGTGCTGTCCCTTGGCGTTCTTTCGGTGCTTTTTATTTACTTTATCTATTCCTACCTGGATGTATTCGCCCTCTGGGTTAAGAACGGACCCAAAGCAGCGGCGTTTCTGCCCATGGGCACAATTCTCTTTACCCCGATTTTCGGCCGGATGGTTGACAAAAAGGGCAAGGCAGCATCTGTGATGCTGATTGGAGCGGCACTGCTGATCTTTTCCCACTTTACCTTTGCCTTTATTGACAGTACCGCGCTTTGCTATGTAAGTCTTTTCAGCCTCGGCATCGCCTTTTCACTTGTACCTGCCGCCATGTGGCCTTCGGTTGCCAAGATCGTTCCGGAAAGACGGCTCGGTTCTGCCTATGCCGGTATGTTTACCATCCAGAACTACGGACTCTTTATCTTCTTTAAGGGTATCGGAACAGTTTTGGACAAGGTTAATCCCAAGGTTGTTGAATCGACCCAGACCATCCGCTCTGTCATGAAGAGTGTGGGCGTTCCCAACGGGCAAATCAGCGATAATATTCAGTATCTGCGTAACGTGGGCCAGATTCAGCCCTATAATTATACAATACCAGTAACCCTGTTTATTGCATGCGGCGTGATTGCCATTTTCCTGGCACTGCAGCTGAAAAAGACATCAAAAGAGATGGGCTACGGCCTTGAAGAACCTACAAATTCATAGATTGTAATTGTCAAGAAGGAATCTTTAAGGGAGTGTTCACTCGACTAGTGAACACTCCCTTTTCAGTCTATTTCTATCGCCTGCTTAACACTCGGCAGGAAAGGATGCTTTATTTCAGTATTACCTTTTGAAGGCCCGGGGTATAAATGATTCACCCTTCTCGATAAGTCTCAATCGCTCGAAGTAGTGTTCCATTCCGGAGATAATTCTAATTCCAACCTTACCCCGTCTGTTTATAAATACCGCCACGGCTTTTCCGTCCGGCCGCCACGCGGGATTACCTTCGCTTATCTCAGAACCTGTCAGCTGAAGCGCGTGTTCGCCCTCGGAGTTCATCAGACATATATTAGTACTCCCCCAGCTGCTTCTTGTCATCATCAGATATCTACCGTCAGGACTCCAGACGGGAGAAAAATGAAGGTCTCCGGTAATCTCCGAGAGTTTTGACTCGCCCGAAGATCTGTCATATATAATCAAACCTTTTTCCTTTTTAATCCAGGCGAGCCGCCCGCCGCCGGGAGAAATAACAGGGTAGCCGTTAATCCCGCTTCTCGTAATACGGGTCAATTCCCCGCTCACAAGATCCTTTATCCATATATCCTTCCCCTTCGACCTTGTTGAAACAAAGGCGATTTCCTTTCCGTCTTTTGACATAAAAGGGTAAATGTCCACTGCCGGGCTGGTTGTGACTCGCTCGTTCCCTCCCGTGAGATGACAGATATAGATGTCGATATTATTATTCTGTTTCAAGGAACAGATTAAACTCTCAGAGTCCGGCGACCAGGAAAATGAACCTTGAAGGGTTTCGAGCTTCATGACTTTTTCAACCCGTCCGTTATCCGCCGAAATAACCTTTATTTCAGGCCGGCCGTAAGCATCGTTTTCCCGGAAGGCTATTTTTTCACCGTCGGGAGACCAGGCCAACCCTGACAATTTTTTTCCGGCGGGCTTTACAAGCTCCTTTCTTACAAGGGGTTGGTATTTCGAATTTCTTTTATACAAAGCAAGAAGCCCGGGCTTGAAATAACCCTGAAAGTATCTGAACTCACCGTTTATCAGAGCTTTGTCGTATAGAAAACCCCTGAGCCCCGGCCTTAACTCGTGAATCAGCTTTTTATGGCACGCAAGGTATTCAACATTTTCATCCATCAGATAATTCATAACCCTGTTATACCTTGCCACCGGAATCTCAACATATATCCCTCCACTGTAAAAGGCCAGATACGGTTTCCTGTCCGCAATTTTATCTCCCGGCCTGACATATTCGCTGAAATGGCGGCTCATATCTTTCGCCCATCTGAAGCCCTTTGCTACCGGTTCTGTGAGCTGATCTCTGTTAATCACAAGGCCTGAAAGAATGGAAATAGAGAGTAGTGTATATGCCGCTATTCTGAATCTGTGTTTTCTGACAGTTGAAAGGCCGATCACCGCGTATATAATAATGGCGGGGATATATGGAAAAACATGCCTCGTTTCTCTTCTTACCGTAAATAACGGATAGATCAGAAAAGGGGCTAATGAAGAGATGAGAAAATTCCGCCTGCGGTAGAACCCCCAGAGGGCGAGCATAAAAACTATTAAGGTAACGTGACCTATCAACAGGCGGATTTCCCCGGGGACAGTTTCAATATAATCTGTGATAAGGTTTTTTTCTCCTCCATCTTCGGCTCTCTCCCTGAGAAAGGTCTCCTTCTCCTCTGAATCAAGCCACCTCTCACGGCTTTTCCAGGTCTCCGCGTGAGTGCCGAAAAATTTTGTTTTAGAAATAAGAACCGGCCTCCCGGCTATCCGGGATTGAAAGGCAACATTGACAGAATATATTATAGAAAAGCCGGCGAGGAGCATAAGCAGCCGTTTCGGACGCCTCATCCTGAACAGAGCCAGAACGCCCAGGACACCGAGAGCCTCCGGTCTGGTTACGGCGGCTAACCCCAGCAGTCCCCCCGAAGCTAACTCCTTTCTCCTGGCGAAAAAAAGAGGAAAAAAGAAGTCCTGTAAAAAGCCAGAAAACATAGAGGCTTTCCGACATTGTTATCATCGACATCCTCAGCGCCAATGGAGAGAGAATAACCATAAAAGCCGCGAGAAGGGCTTCTTTTTTCCTTACGTACTCCCGGGCCAGTTTATATACAACGACGGAAAGCCCGACCCCGGCTAACATCGAAACTATCCTGGCGGCAAGAACACCATCTTTAAGTAACGGGATAAGTGCTGCAATCAGAGCGGGGTACCCTATAGGGAAAGGGCTCGGAGGGAATGATTCGCCGAGTAAGGACCTGGCGTCATGTATATAATAGGTCCCGTCATAAGTAACCATGTCAAAAAAGTTAAAAAAGGGTAATCTGATTAGAATGCCCACAACTATCAGTACCAGATAGATATTTCTTTCTCTCAGATACGGGCTTTCAGCTGTTTTATCTTGATTCTCCGGCATTTTCCTTTGCCCCTGCAAACGCTATATTCACCATTATTGTTATAATAATCCGTTTATTATACTGCCGCTAATTCATAACGTTAAGCCGGCCGCGTATCTATCCGTGTCTCTTGTTATAACACCGCGCCTTACAGAGAAAAGACTCTCCGCGGAAGCTATCCTGCCCATAATTTCCAGCGAAAGATTAAGGTAGTCCTCCATCCCGTAACTTCTCGGGCGGTGACTGAATATATCCTTTCCATAACGCGGCGATTCAGCCAGTGCAATATTCTCCCGGATAACAGTATCGAGCAGCAGTGCGCCGTAATGTTCTTTCAAACTTTCCAGAACAGCGCGGTTCAACACTTTTCTGCCGTCAAAACGTGTAGCTATCAACCCTCCTATAACCAGGTTTGTGTTCAGCTCTGTCATAACAGATTCTATTCTTATTATCAGATTTTCCAGACTCTTAAGCGCAAGGTGCTCCGTCTGAAGCGGGATAAATACCCTTTTTGAAGCTACCAGAGCGTTCGTCGAAACTAATCCCAGACTCGGAGGGCAGTCGAAAAGAATGTAATCAAAATCTCCGCTTACTCTGGAAATCGCTTTTTTCAGTAAGTACTCCCTGTCTACTTTGTTTGACAAAACTATTTCGCCCCGTTCTAAATCGAGACTGGAAGGAATAACCGAAAGAGACAAACGCGAAATATTACCTTCTATGGATATGCGCGCTCTGAGAGGTCTTGTGATTATTGCTTCACGCGGATGAGCTTTTCCGCTTATTACATCGTATATGGTTTTATTTATTTCGTGCGACTCGATAGCCAGAAAGCTGGTAAGATGACTTTGAGGATCGAGGTCTACGATAAGAACCCTTTTACCCAGTATTGTTAATCCCGCTCCCACATTAGCAACCGACGTTGTTTTACCGACACCGCCTTTTTGGTTGAGAAATGCTGCGGTTTCTGACTGATGCATGTTACCTCCCTGGTGAAATTGGCAGTTTAAAGATCAGCTGACAATTATCCTTAAAAGCGCTGCGCCATAAAAGCGCTCTCAGAGCGCCTGAAAACTAAAAGTTGGAACCGGAGAAATCAACATCTCAGCTTCCAACAATTTACCGAATATATATATTCTCTCTTAAATCGGTGGTTATTTCAATATTTTTTTCTGCTTTAGACGTTTTTCTCGGACGGATATCCCCCCCCTGTTACATTTCGAAGATTCCATCTGATTTTTGATGGATTTCTGCTCAATCCTTATGTATTGAAAAGGAATATCTGATAGGGAATATACTAAAGCCCCGAGCCATCGGCAGGTGACATGACGCAAGAATTAAGCCGCCTGTTCTATTTCACAAAAAACCCCGACTACCATACCCGGAGGAGGGAAAAACAAGACAACCGGGGCTTTATCAGATCACCTTCTTACTTAAAAGTAACACTCGTAGAGTAGGAGTCAGGCGCCGTTGCTACAGGTTCCGGGTGGCAGTTCCCGCATCCTTTCGGGCGGGCCCTCAGTCCCGGAAACCATACCCGGTTTCCTATCTCCCCTCATCAAACCGTACGTGAGGTTTTACCTCATACGGCTTTCCTGCAAGAACTCAGTGAGTCTCACCTAGCTTATTCCGAAGGTCCAGAACCTTCTTTCTCGCGCTTGTTAGCTCTCGCAATACGCCTTCAGTCCTTTCCTT
>CAZKNG010000086.1:0-7898 GCA_964554125.1 uncultured bacterium
GTTAAATTATCTGCCATTTATACATATGGGGTTCCTTGACCTTATGGATTGGATATTCGGTAACATTATGCTCGCGGTGGGAGCGCTGTTTCTTTCAATATTTATAGCCTGGGTCTGGAAAACAGAAAACGCGATAAATGAAATAAGAAGGAGCGGAGCTAAATTCAAATTTATGGGGATAATATTCAACATACTTATCAAGTTCTTCTGCCCGGCGGTTATTTTGGCATTGATCTTTTTCCTGGTTACTAAATAGATATGTCAGTTTGAATCTTTGTATTGGATAAAAGGAATAAGGGGTATAAAATATGGACGCGGTCAAAGGCTTCATTGATATCATATACGGATATATCTGGGAATTTCCAAATTCTTTTCCATATTTTCTTGTTCTATTGCTCGGAACAGGTATCTTTTTGACAATACGAATGCGCTTTATTCAGCTTCGTAAGATAAAACACAGCATCCAGGTAATAGCAGGGAAATACGACAACCCCGAAGATTCCGGTGAAATTAACCATTTCCAGGCCCTCTCGGCAGCGCTGTCAGCAACGATCGGCATCGGGAATATCGCCGGTGTGGCAACAGCAATCCACTACGGCGGACCGGGAGCGTTATTCTGGATGTGGGTTACAGCCATCCTGGGTACAGCATCAAAATTTACTGAATGTACTTTGAGCACACATTTCAGGAAGATCAACCCGGACGGTGTAGTCTCCGGCGGACCTATGTACTACATCGAAAAGGGTATGGGCAGCAAATGGAAATTCCTGGCGATTATCTTCGCCGTGTGCGCTGTTATTTCATCATTTGGGAGTGGGAACAGCGTGCAGGCCTTCACCGTGGCGGACTCCTTCCGAAGTGATTTTGGAATACCAACATGGATCACCGGCTCTGTAATGGCCACACTAATAGGGCTGGTTATCATAGGGGGAATCAGGCGAATCGGGAAGGTCGCGAGCAAGCTTGTTCCACTTATGGCGTTTATTTACTTTGCCGGAGCGCTTATTATCCTGTTTATGCACGCCGGAAGTATTCCCAGGGCATTTACGACAATCATATCCGACGCTTTCAGTGCCAAAGCCGGTGTCGGAGGTTTCTTCGGTTCAAGCTTTATGTTCATGCTTATATGGGGAGTAAAGCGCGGGATATTCTCAAACGAAGCCGGGCAGGGAAGCGCTCCTATAGCTCACGCCGCGGCTAAAACAGGCGAACCCGCCCGTGAGGGGCTTGTAGCTATGCTGGGGCCTTATATTGATACAATTCTGGTTTGTACTCTGACCGGTCTTACAATAGTTACTCTCGGAGTGTGGAAAGAAAAAAAGGCCGAAACGGTTCCATTTGTTGAACAATCTCAGATTACTATAATGAAAGATGACGGCAAGATTCACCGTGACGGCATCATTCTGGAAAAGGATATAGCAGATGAAGGCTATTACAAAGTAACCGACGGAAAGGCTGAAGGGATTATCTTCGTCAGAAACAATAGCACAATCGATTCCCCCCTCCTCCTTAAGGGAAACAATAAATTCAACGGATTAATCGAAAAGAAAGCCGGCGGTGTTATTAATTTCATAGGCAGCAGCGAGGCTGTTATCGACGGCGGGGAAATTCAGCTGACGGGCAAAACTCTTCAAAACGGATCTCCCCTTACAGCATGGGCTTTTAAAAAGGGAATGTCTCCCCTCTTTGATGGCGGCAATTATATTGTTACAATCGCTGTCTTTTTATTCGCCCTTTCGACAGCTATTTCCTGGTCATATTACGGAGACAGAAGTGTAGAGTATCTATTCGGAACAAAGGCAATTTTGCCTTATAGAATACTATTCTGTGTCATTCACTTTCTGGGAGCGATATTTTCTCTTGAATTGGTATGGGCTTTCGGAGATACCGCCCTTGGGCTTATGGCAATACCAAACCTTATAGCGATTCTTGTTCTTTCAGGAAAAGCCAGAAAAATTGCCAATGATTATTTTTCACGTTTCTAAGATATTAAGCGTCAGCTCTCCCTAACAGTTAATACCTGTGTCAGCTCTAGAAAGTAAAATTTCTATCTTTCCAGAACCCTCTGTTAATTATTTAATATGAGAAGAAAGATGTTGAAAGATAAAATTTATCAGATAAACACGAAAAAAGTAAACAATAAATGCCTTCCGTGTTTGACAGAATAAGAATATTCAGGTATACTTTTAATAGAGTCCCTGCTGAAATGGTGAGAGGATGGTTCTGAAAAGAATCGCGGGCTCATAATTTGTTTGAGTTTTCAGAATAATCCGGCTCCACGTTTCGCGCGGGGGCTTTCATTAATATCAAACGAAGACAAATTCCCCTGGCGGGAAAAAAGCATTAAGCTTAAACTATTCACTCCACTCGCTTACCTTGCCGTTAACGAAAATTATTGTAGATTTATTCAGTTTATCACGGGGATCTATGTAAACCCACTGCACGGCGTTATCCGCTGTTGTCTGACTCTCTTTGACAATCTCATCGGGAGGCCCCCATGATTCAAGCGCGGCATCCTGGCTCATACCTTCTAAGAGCTCATGATGAAAGATCGCTTGAGCAATCTCTTGACCATACTTCCACAGATTCTCCCTGTATCTTTTCGTTGGTTTATCGAACCATAAGAGTTCGTTAATAGCTTTCTCGTAACTTTCCTTAGTAATTGGTCTTTCCAACTCTAAAGCGTGTCTGTATTTGCGATTATCAGGCCCTCTAACACCAAGAGCTCCATTCCAGTGCATGTCAAGCTCGACGATCTTTACCTTTCTATCCTGCTCTATAACACCATTTTGCCCGATATCGACAAGATAGGTTTTTGTCCATGCAGTCCTGCCTTTATATTTATCTTCCAGATAATCCATGTCCTGTATGGGGATATCTTTCTTTACAAGATTTGCGGCTTTACATCCCGCAAGAACAAGCATAAAACAACAAAGTAGAATGGAAAATCCTTTTACTTTCACGCGAAGTCCTCCTTATTTATTATCAACTATCCTCAGTACTTAAAATAGAAACGGATATTAACTAAATCAAGTTATTTCTAGGCCACATCTTTAAGATGCCGCAGGACCATCTTGTCGCATAAGAAATCAACATCAATAGCGACAAAATCCAGTCTGAACTCGAAAGCCGCCGTACTCTTTTCTTCCTCCGTGATATAATTCAGCGCGGCCTTTCTGATATTCAAGACTTTCCAGTAAGGTAAGGATTCTATTGCCCTTCCGTAAGTTAAATTTTTCCTTGTCTTAACTTCTATAAACACAAGGCAGTTATTATCTCTTGCTATCAAATCAATCTCGAGGTGCCGGGCCCTGTAATTTCTTTCAAGGATTTCATAACCTATAAGTTTCAGATAATCCGCGGCAATCTTTTCACCTAAAACTCCGTCATTGATTCTTCCCACCGTCACAATCACCTCCACACAAATCAAATCGAACATTTGAAACTCTTCCTGTGAATCTTCGTGGAACCCTTTTCTTTAAGTACAGTTCTGTGTTCTTTCGTCCCGTATCCTTTGTTACTTAAAAATTTATATTCGGGATATATCAGTCCAAACTCTCTCATGATTCTGTCACGCGTAACTTTCGCCACTATAGACGCGGCGGCTATAACAAAACTCTTCCCGTCCCCTCCCGGAATTGCCTGAGCTCTAATATCGATATCAGGTGTATCCCTGCCGTCAACAATCACAAATTGAGGAGATACCGTCAACCCCTCAACTGCCTCTTTCATCGCCTTTAATGTAGCGTTAAGTATATTTACCCTGTCAATAACCTCAGGTTCCACTATCCCGACATTAAAGCATTTGCACCTGCCTGTTATTAATTCATAAAGCTCTTCTCTCCTGTTTTCCTTCAGGAGTTTACTGTCTTTCACATCAAACAGGTCTTCATGAAAATCACAGATAAGAGCGGCGGCTACAACAGGACCGGCAAGAGCTCCGCGTCCGGCTTCATCCACACCGGCTATGGCTCCCCGAACACCGCATTTGATATCTTCGTCAAACAAAGATAATTCATTAAAGGAAACGCTGCCGCGGGGATTATTACTCATTTCTTACTTCTTCTTTTCCTTCACTCTGGCTGCTTTTCCTCTCAAATCACGTAGATAGTAAAGCTTTGACCTCTTAACATGCCCTCTTCGTATAACGTTCAAAGATGTCAGGTTAGGTGAATGAAGAGGAAATATGCGCTCCACACCTATCCCCTGACTTACTTTACGTACAGTAAAAGTCGCGCTACCCCCGGCTCCGCGACGCTGTATAACTATGCCCTGGAACTTCTGGTTTCTCATAGTGCCGCCTTCTCTAACTTTGATTTTAAGGCTGACCGTATCGCCGACCTTAAACTCCGGCAATTCATCTCTCATCTGTCCGGCAGATATCTTGTTTAACATATCCATTTTTCCTCCTTATCATTTATCAAGTTCATACTAATTATCCTGAAAAAAATAAAAAATTGATTTTTTCGTGTTTATTTTACTTTTCAGGTAAAAAATCAATTTCAAATTATTATTTATCCTTTTTTCCTGAATTCTCCGCGGTAACGTGCCGTTCTATCTCTCGCGGATTTTTCTCTCCATTCTCTTATTCTTTTATGATTACCCGAAAGCAGTACTTCGGGAACTTGAAGCCCCCTGTATTCCGGCGGCCTTGTATAATAAGCGCTATCTATGAAGTCTTCTCCATCCCGGGAAGAGAATGAATCGGTATCCCTCGACATAGCGTCACCTAAAACACCCGGTATATATCGGATTACTGTATCGGCAACGATCATTGCCGGCAATTCCCCTCCACTGAGTATAAAATTGCCGATTGATATTCTGTCAGTTACAACGAGTTCGCTTACACGTTCATCCGACCCTTTATAACGGCCGCAGATAAAAATAACCTTCCTCTTTCCGGCCAGTCTGCTTGCCGTTTCCTGATTGTGAACCCTTCCGTAAGGTGACAGCAGAACGACAGCGGTATCATCTGAATCATCCTCGCCCACAGCATCCTCTACCGCTTCGACAATGGGCGGAACCATGAGAATCATTCCGGGACCGCCTCCGTAGGGATAGTCATCAACAGAGCCGTGCTTGTCGACCGCATAATCCCTCAGGTTTACAACGGTATAGCCGGCCAGACCTTCTTTGGATGCTATTTTGAAAACTCCCGTATTCAGTACACCTTCGAACATCTCGGGGAATATTGTTATAAAGGACATATTAATCATAATTTCATTCTACCATTCAAGTTCAAGCAATCCTTCGGGAGGATCGATCTCTATCCTATCGTGTTTATAATCCACATCTGTTACAATGCCTGAAACAAAAGGGATAATATAATTCTTTTCCCCTTCCACTATAAGCCGGTCCTGTCCTCCGGAGCTGAAGAAGTTGACAACAATTCCCAACAGATCACCATTCTTCATAAATATTCGTTTACCTAATGCCATGCCTGGCATAGTCTGGTCCGGATAAGACTCTGAATCGAGTTCTTCCATTGATAATTCGAGTCTTTTGCCAACCGCCGTTTCGGCATCTTCTATGGACTGAAGGAAATCCAGCTTAATCACATATGTACCGCCCTTTTTCCTGAATTTCTCAACATTTACCGATCTGCGGACTATATCGGTAACCAGATACAGTTTCCCGAATTCAAGAGCGCCCGGCCAGAAATCAGGTCCCGGCAAAAGTTTTATTTCACCTCTTAAACCAACTGTATTGACGATATCTCCAAGGTTCGCGAATTCTTCCATTACAGCCGTCCCATATTCTCTTATTCTCTTATCTCCAGAAGTACCTTTTCTCCCATTCTCGTGGACGCGGCATTTACCAGAGCCCTGAGAGCCTTGGCGGTTTGACCATTCTTTCCGATTATCTTACCAACATCATCCTTCGCCACGGAAATGACAACAATAACGGCATTATTTCTTTCTTCTTCAGTTATAGATATTTCCTTTGGTTCATCCACAAGCATAGCCGCAAGATCATGAACCATGGTCTTAATATTATCAACACTCATAACACTTCATCTTCCTTTTAAAAAGATCCTCTCATAATTGTTCGGGGAAGAAAGAGATTAATCCTCTTTCATCTCCTCTTCAGAAGGTTTATCAGATTCCTCTGAGGAATCAGTTTTCTCATCGGCGCTCTCTTTCTCCTCAACCTTCTTCTTCCCGTCTTCCTTTTCTTCCTTTTCTTCCTTTTCGTCCTTTTCGTCCTTTTCGTCCTTTTCCTGCTTTTTCCCCTCGGGAGCCGGTTCCTCGGTCTTTTCAGCTTCCGGGGATTCCTCTATTTTAGCCTCTTCTTCGACTTTTTCTTCTGCGGGCTTTTCTTCAGTTTTCTCCATCTTTTCTGTTTTCGGCTTTTTGCTGGGCTGTTTTTTTCTTCTCTCCTCGATCACACTGTCAAGTTCTGTAATCTTAACACCCTCTTTGAGAAGTCTCCATTTTTCGAACACCCCTATTCGCTTGAACAGACTCGATACATTCTCCGAACATTGAGCGCCTTTATCAAGCCAGTTATAAACTTTGTCATAATCAATATTTATATTTTCCGGCTCAGTCATTGGATCATAATATCCCAACATTTCTATGAACCGTCCGTCTCTGGCTCTTCTTGAATCAGCAGCTACGAAACGATAGAAAGGCTTCTTTTTCTTGCCCATCCTTTTCAATCTTATCTTTACAGACAAATCCAACCTCCATTAAAACTAAAAAATTAGTTCAAGGGAAAACCTAAAGGATTCCCTCCTTTTGTCAACTTTGAAAAACGTTTTACCATTTTTTTCATCTGAGCAAATTGTTTTAGCAAACTATTAACTTCTCTCGGACTGCTTCCACTGCCCTCGGCAATTCTTTTTCGACGCGAGCCGTTAATTATGCCAGCTGAACGTCTTTCTTCCAGGGTCATCGAGTTTATTATTGCCTCAATCCTCTTTATCCGGTTCTCATCAATATCCTCCGGCGATACTCCACGCTTCATACCCGGAACCATAGCGGCAAGCTGCTCAATAGAACCCATCTTTTTAAGACCTTGAAGTTGATCGAGGAAATCTTCCAGCGTAAAAGCGTTCTTCCTGAATTTACGTTCCAACTCCTCAGCCTTCTTCTCATCCATTGCATCTTGAGCTTTTTCAGCCAGGGATAGGATATCACCCATTCCAAGTATTCTGCCGGCCATCCTGTCAGGATAAAACCTTTCCAGATCCGCCACTTTCTCTCCCACGGTAACAAATTTAACCGGCACGCCTGTAACAGCCTTAACAGAAAGAGCAGCTCCGCCTCGGGCGTCTCCATCCAATTTACTCAACACAATACCGCTGAAATCAATCTCTCTTTTAAACTCTCCAGCCACATTAACGGCTTCCTGCCCCGCCATACTGTCAAGTACCAGAAGCGTTTCCGTGGGTTTTAAGACATCCTTTACAGCTTTGAGTTCATCCATCATCTCTCTGTCAATATGAAGCCTTCCTGCTGTATCGACAATCAGAGTATCAAAAAGTTCCTTTTTCGCTTTCTTTACGGCGTCTCCTGCGATCTGTTCGGCCGGGATATCCACTCCCGGGGCATAAACGGGAATCCCGGTCTGTTCTGCAAGAACACTAATCTGCTCCACAGCGGCGGGACGGTGAATATCGGCTGCCACAAGAAGAGTTTTTCTTCCCTTCTTTTTCAAAGAAGCGCCGAGCTTGGCTGCAAAACTGGTTTTACCGGCCCCCTGAAGTCCGCAAACCATCACACAGGCGGGGGCTCCCGACAAATGAAAAGAAGAGACTTCACCGCCTAAGACTCTTACAAGTTCTTCACGCACGATCTTGATTATCTGCTGATCGGGAGTAAGACTGTCAAGCACTTTTCGTCCCAGCGATCTTTCTCCCACGCGTTTAACTAACTCTTTGACAACTTTATAGT
>CAZKNG010000086.1:7908-9637 GCA_964554125.1 uncultured bacterium
TAACATCAGCTTCAAGAAGTGCTCTCCGAACCTGCTTCATCGCTTCTTGAATATCTTTCTCTCTTATTTTGCCGCGTCCTCTCAGCTCCTTGAAAACACGCGCAAACTTATCGGTCAAACTCTGAAACAAACCGTTCTCCTGTCAGTGCCGTAAATAGCAAAAATAACAGGATTATATTCTGTTAGCAAGTATAAATCAAACAGGTGAAAAGTATATATTATCCCCTGATAGACTGTATTGAGGTATTATAATCTTTACTTTTAAAAATGGCGGTTCCTGCTACGAGGATCTGCCCCCCGCTCTCCCTCACGGAGGCGGCGTTGGCCCCCTTTATCCCTCCGTCAACTTCAATTACGTAGCGCAAGCCACTTTCTTCTCTGTAATCTCGAGCCTGCTTTAATTTTACAAGAACTTCAGGAATAAGCCCTTTCCCCCCAAAACCCGGAAAAACAGTCATAACCAGCAGGAGATCAACACAGTCGAGCAGGTGCCTGAAAGCGGAGAAAGGTGTGTCAGGATTTACTGCCAACCCCACCTGGCAACCAAGATCCCCTATCATCCCGGCAACTTCCCGGTGGCCCGACTCTAAAGCTTCGAAATGGAATGTAACCACACTGCTTCCCGCTTCTATAAACCTCTCTATATATTTTTCGGGATCTGTTATCATAAGATGTGTAATAATTGGAACGGCCGCGAGTTTTGATATCGCAGAAACAATCATAGGACCAAATGTAATATTGGGAACAAAATGACCATCCATAACATCAATATGAAGGAAATCAGCGCCAGCTTCCTCAACCCGGCGTATTTCACTTTCCAGAACGCTGAAATCGGCGGCAAGAACAGACGGCGCTACGGCAACACCGCCTTTATCATTTAACAGTTGATACAGTGATCTCAACAGTTTCCCCTTCCTTTATAAACGAACCCGCGGGCGGGTCTTGAGCAAGTATCGCGTCCGGGAAATCCGCTTCCGCCCTCCTGTTAGTAACTCGTCCTATCTTAAAGCCGGATCTTTCCAGCCTATCCTTTACAAAAGGCATATCCATTCCAACAAGATCCGGCATGAGAAAGGTCCTTGGAATCCCGTATATCATTAACAGCAGATTAACCTGTGATCCGACGGGAACTTCCGACCCGGTGCCTGGAGAAGACGCGATAACAGAATTCCTGCTGTCGCGGTAAGAAAAAATCCTGGATACTTTTCCTCTTCTTATACCCGCTCCCTGTAATGTGAGCCATGCCTGCCTCAAGGACTGGCCTTCAAGATCAGGCACGACAGTCATTTCCCGCCCTTTGCTCACGACTACCTGAATCGTCCTTCTTTCCTTCAAGCCTTCTCCCGGCCTGGGAACCTGACTTATAACAGTCCCCTCAGAAACACTCGAAGAATGTTCTCTCGCTGTTATCCTGATCCTGTATCCGGAATCTCTACACTTCGATCTGGCTGATTCCACAGAAAGCCCTCTGACTTCGGGAATCAGCACTACATCCCTTCTGCCGATAAGTTTAGGCTTGATGAGCGAATTGAAAACTATTATTCCGAACAGAAAAGCTGCAAAAACCGCAAAGGTGTAGAATAATATTTTTCTAAATAACCCTTTTTCTCTTTTCTTGCTCATCTGATGAAAATCCCCTTCTATCTCTCCGCCGGTATATTAATATAATGAATCTGTTCACTCAGGTCCGTGGAATCTCTCCCCTCTCTTCATGTCAAATCCCCTTAAG
>CAZKNG010000087.1:0-9572 GCA_964554125.1 uncultured bacterium
ACTGGAACTGTCAGCCGTATAAATAATGTTATCGACAAGAATACTCAAACCGTAGCGGTTTATATAACGGCAAGTGGCAGCCGCCTGCGAGACGGACTCTATATGACAGCTTCTATCGAGAGTAAACTACTCAGAGATGTTAGTGTTATTCCGGTCAAATCACTTGCCGGAAGAGAAACGGTATGGGTCTGCAGTGATTCTACCCTGAAGAAAAGCAAGGTGGAAGTCATAGCCGCAAAGGAAGAACAGGTTATCGTCCGGGGACTTCCGGATGGAACCCGCGTTGTAACTCAGCCCCCCGGCAAGGCCCGTGTGGGTATGAAACTTATCGATAATTCCGAGGGGCTGGAGACCGAAAAAGGTCAGAACAATAAAGTTAAGGAAAACAGACCGGGAGAAGAGAATATTAAGAGAAGGAGCGATAAGAATTGAAAAATATTATACGCCCATTTATAAAATATCCGATACTCGGCAATGTCCTTATCGTTGCCATCCTTCTTTTCGGCTACGTCGGATTTACGAGTCTGAATACCACCTTCTTTCCTCCCCAACCCAGCAGGACTATTATAATCAACGCGAGCTATCCGGGAGCTTCCCCAGAGGAAATGGAGGAAGGGATAGTTACCAAGATAGAGGACAATCTCAAAGGTATATCCGGCTTAGAACGCACAACTTCGGTCTCCGGTGAAAATTTCTGCTCGATATACATAAGAGTATTGACCGATTATGACACCAATATAGTACTTCAGGACGTAAAAGACGCTGTAAATCAGATCAGCTCTTTCCCTCTGGGAATGGACAGGATATCTATCTACCGAAGAGAGCCTTTCACTTTCGCTATTGACCTTATGGTAATAGGAGATGTGAATTTAAAAACACTGAAATGGCACGGACGGCAGATCGAAAGGGACCTGCTTTCTATAGAGGGTATCTCTAAGGTATCACTTTCGGGATTTCCCTCAGAAGAGATAGAAATAGCGGTCAGTGAAGAGGAACTCCGCGCTTACGGACTCACATTCAGTGAGATACTAAGTGCCGTAAGGAACGCCAATATCAAGGCTACGGGAGGAAAGATAAAGGGCGAAAAGGAAGAACTTCTCATCCGCGCCGACGTCAAGGGATATTACGCGGAGGAACTGGCAAATCACGTACTTAAATCAAGCGATGAGGGCGCTGTGGTTCGTATTGGCGATGTTGCCACTGTAAGTGACAAATGGTCGGAAAACCCGAACAGAATTTATTACAACGGAAAATCCGCCGTGAGGGTTTCCGTCGACAATACGAACAAGGAAGATCTCTTTTTCATAGCCGACAGGGTCAAGGAATACGCGGAGAAATTCAACAGCACTCACAGTGATATTCAGGCCCTGGTGCTTCGCGACGGTTCCGAGATAATAAATGAGCGCATTAATCTCCTTCTCGGCAACGGTTTAATAGGTATTATACTTGTAATCCTTCTTCTGTCACTCTCTCTTAATCCGAACATCTCCTTCTGGGTAGCGATTGGTATTCCCATCTCCTTCGCAGGAATGCTTATGATCGCCCCCTTCTACGGACTAACAATCAACGTAATGTCTCTTATGGCTATGATACTCATACTCGGAATTCTAGTTGATGACGGAATCGTTATAGCTGAGAATATTTATCAGCATCACGAACGGGGCAAAAAACCTGTCCAAGCCGCGCTTATCGGAACTGTTGAAGTGCTTCCCTCTGTTGTCGCGTCTGTTCTTACTACCGTTGTGATATTTATGACTTTCTTTTTTCTCGAGGGCGGAATGGGCGATCACAGCCGTGATCTGGCCTTCGTAGTTATAGCGACACTTCTTCTCTCACTAGTCGAAGCCGCTTTTATCCTACCCGCTCATATCGCGCATTCGAGAGCTCTGTGCGCGAGAAAGAAGAGCCGGCTGGAGCGCGAGTCAACCAGGATACTCGGCTGGGTCAGAGATAAGATATATATGCCCGTTCTCCGGTCTTCTATTAAATCCCCCTATATCTCAATCGCGACGATACTGGCAATATTCATAATAACGATCGGAGCTATTCGCGGAGGGATTCTTAAGACGACCTTCTTTCCGTATATAGAGGGGCGCTCTGTCTCTATAAACCTGGAGATGCCCGCGGGAACACCCGCTGCTGTTACAGACAGTTTAACGAACTATATAGAAAAAGGTGTATGGGAAATAGACGAAGAGTACAAAAAGTCACATATGGGAGAAAATCTCGTAAGGTCTGTATACAGGAGGATAGGATCGGGTACTCACCAGGGCCGTGTCTACGCGATCCTTGAAAGCAGCGAAGAGCGGGATTGGACAAATCTTAAAGCCGCAAACGCTTTCAGAGAAAAAGTGGGTGAGATCAAAGGGTCCGAAAAACTCAGCTTCGGTTTGAGCAGGCGCTGGGGAATGCCTGTAATGGTTGCCCTTAAAAGCAATAATTTCGAGCAGCTCCGCGGCGCGACCGATATGCTGAAGGAAGAACTCAAGAAGATGCCTCAGCTTAAGGATGTTACAGACGATGATCCCCCGGGATTGCGGGAGGTCAAAGTCAAACTGAAAGAAAAGGCATTCGCTCTTGGACTGACAACATCTGAAGTTGTAAGCCAGGTTCGTACCGGATTCTTCGGCGGAGAGGCACAGCGCATACTCAGAGGTATAGATGAGGTAAAGATATGGGTTCGTTACAGCCGTGAGGACCGCTCTTCAATTTCCGATCTCGAAGATATGAGGATCCGTGCTCCGGGCGGGCAATCATACCCCCTCGGTGAAATTGCCGATTTCTCAATTAAAAGAGGAGTAATGTCGATAAATCATACCGACGGGCAGAGAGTAATAAATGTCATGTCAGATCTAACCAGCAGTAAAGCTTCCGTGCCAACTCTGCTTGCCGATATAAAGAAAAATATAATGCCCGGCGTTAAAGGAAGATATCCCGAGGTTCGCTACAGTTTCGAAGGGGAAAGCTACGAAAATAAGAAAACAATGGACGCGATATCACGTGTCGTTCCGGCAATTCTGATAATGATGTTCCTTTTAATAGCTGTTACTTTCCATTCATTCGGGCAGGCGGTAATAGTATTTCTGATTATTCCCTTCAGTATTGTAGGAGTTCTCTGGGGGCACTACTTTCAGGGTTATATAGTCAGTATACTCTCTATGTTCGGCGCTATAGCGCTTATGGGAATAGTAGTAAACGACTCACTTGTGCTTGTAAGTACTGTAAACCGGAAATTAAAAGAGGGCAGCAGTTTCGACGATTCCCTCTTTGAAGCTTCGATATCGCGTTTCCGGCCCGTTGTGCTGACTTCCCTTACCACTATAGCGGGATTGGCTCCTCTTGTCTTTGAACAGAGCCACCAGGCTCAGTTTCTGTCTCCTATGGCCATCTCGGTTGCTTACGGTCTGCTTTTCGGAACCGTTCTAACACTGATAATGCTCCCGTCGATGCTTAAAACCTTTAACTATATCAAGATCAAACTCTATAAGATGATCAGCGGAAAAGAAGTAAGCGGCAGATTTGTAGAAACCGCAGTAAGGGAAGAGGAATTTCTCCGCAGGCAAAACAATGAAGGTCATTCAAAAGAAAAAGGATGCGAAAAATGAAACACCTTATACCTATTCTAGTTCTGGCACTTTTCTTCTCGCAAACTGCCGCCGAAGAGGCCGTACTGACCTTTGAAGAAGCGGTATATATAGCCATTGAACATAATCCGCGAATAGCTGTCGCGCGTAATGACGCGGAAATTTCCTCAAATAACGCCCATGCCGGTAACGCGGGGCTTTTTCCCAAATTAGACTTTACAGGTTCTGCCAATTACAATAGAACCGATCCTCCTTCCGGAATTGAAACAGAAACATCTTCTACCAGTGCCCGTCTGGGCGCCACCTACACCCTTTTTGACGGCCTGGGGAATATCTACCGTTACAAGCGCCTTAAATCGGAAGAAAGACTGGGAGAACTTAACGCCCGCGAGCAGATAGAAAATATTATTATACAGGTAAGCAAGGCATATTACGCGGCCGCGGAGGCCTTTGAGACTCTGCTTGTTTCAAGGGAGCTTCTTGATATTTCCAGAGAAAGACTGGAAAGGGTTAAAAGCAGAAGCGATTTCGGTCAGGGCGGATCTGTCGATATCCTGAACGCAAAGGTTAACTACAATACGGACACCGTTACAGTTGTCCGTTCTGAATTCGCGTGGGAAGAAGCAACTCGAAACCTCAACAGTCTGCTCAACAGGGATTTAGACAGTAAATACAAAGTGGATTCCAACGTGAAATTCACGAACCTCGAACCTCTCAAACAGTTAAGGGATAAGGCCCTCAAACATAACAGCTCATACCAGATTTCCTCAGAGTCGGTGAAGCGGGCAGCTCTCGGACAGAAAATCACAAGATCAGCCTTCATGCCCAGACTTGATCTATCCACCTCCTACGGCTGGGAGGAATACAGCAACGAAGGCCTGGATTTTGATTTCAACGACCCAACTTCAAACTGGGGAGTATATGCTACGTTAAGTTTTAATATATTCAATGGATTCCAGCGCAGGATAGATTCTAAGAACGCCGCCATAGAAGTAAGGAGCCGCAAGATGCTCGAAGAGCAGGCGCGTCTCGATATGGATAGAGAACTTATTAACGCTTACAAATCCTACCGCAACAGCAGAGCCATCCTGGATCTGGAGAAAAAAAATCTCGAATCAGCCCGTGTCAATTTTCAGCGCACAAGCAAACTCTACGACCTGGGACAGGTTACATCGACACAATTCAGAGAAGCACAGCTAAATCTTACGAGAGCTAAAACAAGTGTTATCTCCGCTACCTACCAGGCGAAACTCGACGAGATCGAACTCTTCAGAATCGCCGGAAATCTGGTAAATGAGATTTGATCCTGCTTTAGAGACCGCAAGAAATACCTAAGCTATTATTTTTATCAGCTGAGTTCGTATTCAGATTATTCTTCCGCGGCGCTTCCCAGCTTAACCTCACGCACAGCTTCGGCTACAACAAAAATCCGTTCATTGTTACTTACAGGATCAACCGGGATAATGAAAAACCCCTTTTTCTTTTTATTGTACCCGAGGCTCTTTCCCCTTAGTATCTCGCCGTCGTAGAATTCAACCATTATTGATAAACCCCTCAGATTAGAACTGTCAACCTCCTCGAACGACTTCTTTTCAGCGTATTCTTTCCTACCGTCGAGGATCTTTACAAAAAAGAGGGCTTTAAGATCGGCGGTTTTAACCTCATATGTATGCCCTGAGTCGGCATCCAACTCAGATACAAGGTGAAACATATCTTTAACCGGCGTAAAATCATGCGTGTGCCCTTTCAATAACCTTCCGTCCTTAAAATGGGCAACTACTCGATTCCGTTTTTTCTCCTTTTCGTATGGCATTACGAGCCCCTTCTACCAAGTATAATGGATATTACAAAAATGACATCTACCCTGAGCAATCATCCTTCAATTCCATATCTTTGTAAAGAATTTTCTGGGCTGCCCTGTATTTTCATATTTTAAAGTCTACCTGCGGCTCATTATTTCATCGATCTTTATCTTCACACGTTCGCTTGATCTGCCGTCAAGGCCTGTAAAATAATAGGTAAGGATAAATGTCGTAATCTTCCTTCTCAATCAGAAATACAGAAGAATTATCCCTCGAGAGCTTTTCGTATAATCTGTGCTGGGAATGAAGCGCGTATTTACCTCCCCAGCAGTACGGATCCAGTTTTACAAGTTTTCATTCCCCTGGATCTACCGGCCCCTTAACCCATCTCTAATGTTCGTAGTCGAAATGCCGCCTGTTCTTTCAAGATATCTAACCTCACAGTACTTCCGCAAATAATCAAATTTACCTTCCCAATCATCACCTATCGCGAATATATCCACCCTGTTCTTCTTTATATCATCAACCTTCTGCTCCCAGTTTTTTTCTGGTATGACTTTATCGACATACCTCATGGCTTCAACAATTTTAGATCTGTGCTCATATGGATATACACATTCTTTCCCTTTAACAAGATTGAACTCATCTGTAGATACTGCAACGATCAGATAGTCGCCCAATTCTCTTGCTCTTCTCAGAATTCTCAAATGCCCATAGTGAAAAAGGTCGAAAGTTCCGTATGTTATAACAGTCTTCATCTGTCAGCCAACTATTTGTCGAATTGAAGGTCGTATAGAAATTTATATTTACTGCTCGAATCGAGAAGCTCCTCGTGAGTCCCGATTTCAAGTATTCTGCCGTCTTCCATAACAACGATTCGGTCTGAATTCAGTATAGTGGAAAGTCTGTGGGCAATTACTATAACTGTTCTGTCCTTTGTGGCTCTGTCTATCGCTTTCTGCACGTTCTTCTCGGATTCAGAATCCAGGGCGCTGGTTGCTTCATCAAAAATCAGAATCGGCGGATCTCCCACTATCGCCCTGGCAATACAAAGTCTCTGCTTTTGTCCTCCGGATAGATTTGAACCCTTGGGGCTCAGCAGTGTATCATAGCCTGCCGGAAGCTTATCGATAAATTCATCGGCGTAAGCGATCCTGGCGGCTTTTTTAACATCCTCTGCAGATACTTTCTTATTTGATCCGTAACTGATATTATTAAATATAGTATCGTTGAACAGTATAGACTCCTGAGTGACTGTTCCGAATAAATTATGCAGATCGCTTATCTTGATATCCTTTATATTAATACCATCAATAGCGATAATGCCCTCATCGGGATTATAAAATCTTTCAATCAGATTGACAAGGGTTGTCTTCCCCGAACCGCTGCTTCCCACAAGGGCTATCTGTTCCCCCTTCTTAATCTCTATATTGATATCTGATAAGACATTGCCGTCATTATTATAACTGAACCTCAGGCTGCTTATTTTTATAGAATCTTTAAACTCGGAAATCGAAACAGCATCGGGCCTTTCAGATATCTCGGAAACTGTATCAAGCACTTCGTATATTCTTTCCAGTGATACCATAGCTTTTTTTATTTCTATATAGGCCTTAGTTATATTCTTGACCGGATGAAGTATTGAAAATACGGCAAGCATAAAAAACATAAAGCTACCGAAAGTAAACTCAGTGGGATTATCAAGTACCATTTTGCCGCCGATAATAAGCACGACGATACCTACAAGAGTACCATTGATTTCTGACAGAGGAACACTCAGAGCTTGATAAATCTGGGCTCTCCGCCATGACTTGTAAAATTTGAAGTTATGAGTTATGAACCTTTTAAACTCAAAATCTTCTTTTGAAAAGGATTTAACAATCTTAAACCCGTTAAATACCTCCTCGATCTTCGAAAAGAGTATTCCGTATATCTTCTGAATCCTCTTTGAGTATTTCTTTACTTTCTTGCCCAGAAAGGAAATCAAAATACTTACTACAGGTACAATGACCGCGGTATATAGAAATAGTTTGCAATTTATCAGTAGAGCAATAGTTACATTCACGATTATCAGCGCAACATCTCTCAGGGAACCGAAAAATGAACGAATAAAAAGATTACTGACGATGTTTGCGTCTGACGTCAACCTGACTTGAGAGTCTCCTATTGTTATTTTCCTGAAAAATGTCAGGGACAGATCAAGATATTTCCTGAAAAGTTTGTTTCTTAACTGATAAATCACTTTACCGCGCAGAGTCGCGAAAATAATCCTGTTGACGTAATAAAAGGAATTCTTAATTACAATAAGGATTATCATCGTTATACCGATAAGAAAAAGCAGCAGCATCTGGTCTGTGTGAGACAGTAAATCTTTGTAGCTTTCAAGCAGTAATCCAAGGTGTTCTGAACTGAAAAGATCTGAAAAATCAGATTGAGAAAAGAATTGAGCAGTAGAAGAATAAAACCTATTGTAAAATTCGCCGAACGTGTTGTAAGTATTATCTTTATGCATTAATCCAAACACATAATCGAAAAGGGGAACCGTCATGCCCAGGCTTATACTGCTTAAAGCGGCGAAGATAAGTGTTGTTATAACCCCGGAAATCATCAGTTTCCAGTATCTAACCGTCATGAAGAATAATTTTTTTATGTTTTTCATGTTGGACTATTCTGACATAGGCTGAGCGGTTTACCGTAATTATAATTACCTGCAATATCCACTTAATACCGGGCAAAAGAACTTCCTTAAGTGAATAAAAACTGTCAATAAGTATACAATCTATGCAATAATATGCAAGGTATCTATTTTTAAGTTCAAGAAGCCGGACTAATTATTTATAAGCTCTTGATATAATTCTATATTTCTATTAATAGTCTTCCCAATATCAAAATCTTTTACTGTTTCTAAAGCCTTGCGGCCGTAGTCCTCTCTCTCACTTCTGTTACCTGACAATCTAATAATTGCCTCAGCAAGTTGCTGAGAATTCCGCGTTTCAACCAACAAACCATTAACCCCGTCGGTGACCGCTTCGGGAATCCCTCCGGTTCTACAAGCAATCACAGGCAGTCCATGCGATTGAGCGTCTAAAATAGAAGTCCCGAGACCTTCCTTCTTAGATGCCAGAACGAACAAATCACAGTTCTTAAGAAAACATTCTACATCTCTTCTGAATCCGGCAAAAATAAAATTCTTCTCGATACCAAGATATCTGACAAATTCTCTCATCTCTTTTTCTAAGACTCCCGTACCGTAAGCACAGAATGTAACGTTCCTGTTACCTCTCAGTACGATCGAGGCGGCTTTTATCAAGTTCTGATAATCCTTGCACCCTATAATTGCCGCAACAGTACCGACTAAGATATTATTTTCCGGAATACCAAGCTCCTTCTTAAGCCCCTTATATTCACTTTTGCCGTTGAATTTATTTAAATTAATCCCTGAATGAATCGTAACAAGTTTCCTTTCGTCAATTCCGTCTTCAATAAGTACTCTCCTGACGCTGTCAGATTCACATATGATTTTATCTATTAAATAATTACGATATTTAATTCTGCTTAAAATGTTTTTCTTTATGTGAAAATCTACCCTTCGAACAGCAATTAACTTGATTTTCCTGTAAAATACCCGGGCCCATAATCCAACCGCAAGCGCGTGACCGGAATGAAGATGCAGTATCTGTCCCCCGATATCCCTGCAAAACAGGGCAATTCTGTATCCCGCGATAATGTCGAATTCGCTTCTCATATTTAAGGCTTTGTGGGGTAGGCCGTTACTTTTACAGTATTTTTCAAATTCCGATCCCGGCTGACATATAAGAACTGTGCTATATCCGTTCTTATGCAGATATTCATGTAAATAGGTCGCTTGTCTCTGTCCTCCTCCCCATTCCATTTCAGTATCAATATGTACGATTTTCATTTATTATTTTTCCCTACAGTTTTATATATTTCAGATAGACGTAGAAAGCTGGGTTAAACGCTAATATCAACCCCTCTTTTCCGCCAAAAAACCCATATTTATAAAATAGATCTTTATGAACCTGGCGCAGATTCAACCAATAATTGCAATTGAGTCATTACGCGGTCTTCTATGAGTAATCTCTATTGAAAATCTCATCAGGTGATTCATAAAGTCTCCTTTCTCTTTCAAGAATGAGACTCTCAATATAACAGCTGACCCTTTTCT
>CAZKNG010000088.1:0-9337 GCA_964554125.1 uncultured bacterium
TTTGGAAACCATATGCCAGTATATACATCCTATCCCCTCATACCCGTACATAGTTCCGGACCTGCCGGTAAATGATTCATGCCTGAATACTTTCTCGAATAGATCCAGCACCCTGCTTTTATCTCTTGAAATCTCTTCTCTCCAGTCTTCCTTCCGCCCCAGTCTGCCTAATGCCGCAGAGAGGTCTTCAGCGTTGGAAAAATCACTGTTAAATCTTAACCTGCCGTCCGCATCCATTGCTATTACTTCTGTATTTCCCCTGTAGAGAAGCTTTGCGAGCAGGGGGATCTTCATAGCTTCTTCCTCGGGGACGATGTTCTTTTCCAGAAATCCCGGCAATTCCTTTTCAGGATAGAGAAGAAAACTTTTTCTGTCCTCAACATAGATCGGACTCCGGAAAAGACGCTTCATAATCTCAACCGCTTCTTCGGCATCTATTAATCCGGAACTCAGGGCAGCTACCTGACCCTCGAGCATTAAGTAAAGATTCTCAACAAAAGCTTCCTCGGGTTCATTGGATATTTTCAGAATGTTATAAGAGTGAAACAATCCATCATCACGGCGATTCTTTCTGATATAGTTCTCAACATGTACAAGCGCTGCTTCCAGGAATGAAATAATATCTGAAACAGGCATTCCTTTCCTGCCCGAAAACCCAGAGGAATAAACTTTCTCGCGGTATTGCGAAAAAGCCTTCCCCAGGGCATCCATTATTTTCCTGCGTTCAGCTCCGCCGAGATCATTCCCGCTCTCAACCCCGCTTTTTATTTTGTTTAAAACAGATGAGATCTGTCTCATCCATTCGATTACCTCAACTGAAAAAACTATCCTTTTATCCGACAAACCCTTCAATATATCATCAAGAAATTTCAGGTGCCTTCGGAGGTAGCATAGTGTAACAACTGAAACTCCGTTGCCCGCCAGAGCGTTATTCGCGTCGTTCCATTCAGGTCTCTGGGTATTCATCCAGATACCGGCCTCCGGCACCATATTTGACAGTTTGGAAAGAACCGGAATGAGCAGTTTCTCAAGAAGGTTTACATGATATACCTCTCCTGAATCATCATGGTAAAGTCTCCCGTCGCTTCCCTTCGACCTGACCCGTTCTTTAACCCGAAAGGCATGCTCATCATCAAAAACTACGGTGGATCTGGGGTTTTTCAGTATATCCCCATATCCCTTGATCCGGTATGGTACGTCCGCGAAACTGAACACCTCTTCTTCGAGCATCCCCTCCAGCTTTCCCGGATAGTAACGGGTCAGAGCCTCAAGAAACTTCAGCAGATAAACGATCTGGTGATCGCCCCAGTAACCGATATAGCTCCATGGGTCATCGGGGTCTGCAACTTCCCAGTCTACCCCTTCCCTGGTAATCCGGTAAGGATTGAAACCATCCACGGTGGAAGCGTTGACGAATTTGGCGATTATATTCGGAATGAAATCGGGAAAGCTGAGCGCCAGGGCCTCCCAGTTCTGAAAAATATCACGCCAGTTTCCCTGGTAATCCAGAGCTCTTTCTCCATCAGGGCCTTTGACTCTGATCGAAAAAAGATTCCAGGGCCGGCTGGGGCCCCCGTGCCGCCTGCCAAAATAAAGGGGCAGGTATTCATAATTCAATCGGATCAGATCAGGATCGGAAGTCTTTCCTGTTTTTTTTGTAAGATAATCCAGGGAAACCGTCTCCGGGAAGGATTTAAGGTGCTCGCGGTGTCTTTCGTGAACAGGTCGGTTACGGGTATAAACGAAATCAATAAAATCCGCCATGGGGATATCATAGTTGGAGGCGAATATCCCCCCCCGCATATTATTGAAGGTTACATTCGCAAAATGGTGAACAGATGCTTCCCGGTGTCCGGTCTGCTGAATACCATCGGCGTTGCCTACAATCCTTACAAGATTTTCTCTGGATTTCAGTAGAGATTCTTCAATTATGCTATCGAGATTCTCTTCTTTCTTCAGTATAGATTTAAGCCTTGCCACCTGCAGATGGCTTTTCCCTGAATCGGCCGCGATATGCCACCTGGCACTTCCTCCGGGATCCAGAACAACCTTCGAGCTCAGAATATAGTTTCCGGGCTTTCCTGTCAGGACGGCTGTTTCCGGAAGCGGTTGTCTCTTTCTGAACAGGTCAAGTGATTCAATCGGAAGGTGGACAGAATAATCATCCAATCCCGTAGACCAGGCTACGTTAGCCCTCAATTCTTCAGCGGCCTCGGCGCGGTCTGTTATCCGGGAAGTAAGTGAAAAAATAGCCATCCCCGCCCCCGGCTCCAGATCAGTCCTCTTATAGGCGTCAACCAGGCTGCTCGACTGCTGGTACAGCGCGAGCGGCGCCCCGAAAGGCAGAACATTTCTAAGGCCGTCCAGCAGATTCAAATTTACGCTTCTGCCGCTGTGATTATTCAGCGTCGCCGTCCGAACATGGCCGAACTCATCGCAGGCGGACCACCTGTACATGAAGGTCAATCCCAGTTGGCGATTGATCTCCTCGAATATCAGCCGGTTCCCTGCCAGGTTCTTATAGAGATTTCTCTCGATATCGAAGAAATCCTCACCCCTGGTGATAAATGGTTCCCAGAGAAGATTCTTTCCCCCCGGAACATTCGCAGAGATAATAGTCACAGGGCCTGTGTGATAATTACTCCAGTACAGTTTATCGGCTGTCAGATATGGAAAGAGGCTTCCATTCGGGTCCACTCTGCCCGCGGTAAGTCCTCCGTTCGAAGCAATGAACATCCACAGGTCGGTATCGCTGGGAATATTCATGAGGAAAGGGGTCATCCGGTCGATACAGGATATTTTGTAATACTCCTCCCCGTCTACCCTGGTGAAATCTCCTGCCGGCAGAGTGTCAGCTCCGGATCGCGCGGATGAATAATTTCCGTTTCTTTTTTCCATCTCCTGAAAATCCTTCTTCTCCTGTTAAACCGGACCAGCTTTATCGACCGGTTGCGGAAATAATTATTATATATTATATTATCTGAAATGCAAACCGTGAACAGGGAAATCATGAAAGTAATGCTCACCAAAGAGGGCCCCGCCGTTTCAAGGATCGCTCTCGGCATGATGCGTTTACGGGACCGGCAGAGTAACGCGAAAGAGACTCTGGGGCTTATCGAGAAGTCGGTTGAAACAGGAATTACAACTTTCGATCAGGCAGATATCTACGGCAATTACATGTGTGAGGAACTTTTCGGAAGAGCTCTGGCCCTCTCGCCCGCCATCCGGCAGAAACTGCAGATTCTGACGAAATGCGGAATTGTTCTGCCTGGTCATCCGAACAGTAAACATTCCGTAAAACACTATAATACTTCATTTAAGCACATCACGGAATCTGTTGAAAATTCACTGAAAAGAATGAAGACCGACTATATAGATATTCTGCTGCTGCATCGCCCCGACCCGATTATGGATATTGACGAAATAACCTCCGTATTCAGCTCACTGAAAAAATCAGGAAAGGTTAAGCACTTTGGCGTGTCGAACTTCACACCGAGGCAGCATAAGCTGCTGGCCGACCGGCTCGACTTTCAGCTCGTAACCAACCAGGTTGAATGCTCTGTGCTTCACCTGGATCCTTTTTTGGACGGCACTATTGATACCTGCGTAAGGTATGGATCCTGCCCGATGTTCTGGAGTCCCCTTGCCGGAGGAGAGCTGTTTACCGGCCGGAGCCGGAAAATTGTCCGGGTCCGAAGAGCTCTTGAAGAGATCAGGGAACAGAGAGGCGCCGAATCGATCGATCTTATCGCCCTGGCCTGGCTTCTCAGGCACCCTTCACGGGTCATTCCCATTATAGGGACGGGAAAGCCCGAGAGAATAGAAAGGGCTGCCACCTCTTTTGATATAAATATCAGCCGCGAGGAATGGTTCAGGATATGGGCAGCGTCAAATGGAAGAGATGTTCCCTGATTTTATCGCCAGCCGGATTTAATCTTTGGCGGTTGAGCCCTGTATTGCAATGCATCTAAACGCTAATTATACTATTGACAATTCATTTATTTCTGCCGATTATTTAAGCAAGGACAATACCTTCTAATCTGTTATTTTATTAAGTTCGGAGGCCAACATGAAGTTGTCATTGATAATAAGGATATCAATATGCTCTCTATTAATTGCTGCAGTATCTAGCTGTTCGGAAGATACTGCAGGACTGAAACCTGCGCCCTTTACCACGGACCCCGTGGTATTCGACGATGATTTCGGCTCCGGCGTTGATTACCAGGCTTTTCTCGGATCGGATTATAATGCCATATCGATAGATAACACGACCAGGCATGACGGCACTGCATCTGTCAAAATAGCTGTACCTGATCAGGGAAGATGGGCGGGGGGGGCGTGTACAACCAATGACCTGAGAGACCTCACAGGTTATGACGCGCTGACCTTCTGGGCGAAATCGAGTAAATCTATTGAAATGGACGTTGGGGGACTGGGTGACGATAATACCGGCACCTCCAAATACACTGCCGAATGGCATGATATCGCTATGGATACAGAGTGGAGTAAATATATCATCCCGATTCCGCTGCCGGAGAAACTCGAAGCTGAAGGCGGGCTCTTCTTCTTAGCTGAAGCAGCCGAGGGAGCGGAAGGCCACGACATATGGCTGGATGAAATTAAATTCGAAGATCTTGATGAAGGTGTCATAAGCAATCCCAGACCGGAAATGACCAGCCAGGCATACAACTCTTTCATTGGCGGGGAAATAGATGTATCCGGCACCAAAACTACTTTCAGCGTAAATGGAGTGGACCAGGTCATAGAACATATGCCTGGCTACTTCACCTTCATTTCCTCGGCCGATTCCATAGCTGAGTACGATGAAGAGGTTATCAATATAGTGGGGCCGGGGACAGCTTCCATAACGGCCAAGCTGGGAGAAATCGATGTTACAGGAACACTTACACTCAATGTTTACGCTGCTCCGCAGGTTCCTGCGCCCATACCGGCTGCTGTCGATTCGAATGTTGTTTCCATCTTCAGCAACTCCTACGACGATATCACAGTGGACAGCTGGTCGGCCGACTGGGATATGGCCGATGTAAGCGATTTTGATCTGAGCGGAGATGACATAAAAGCCTACACAAACCTTCAATACGCCGGAGTTGAGTTTACGAACGATCTGATAGATGCAACCTCTATGGAATTCTTTCACATTGATATATGGTTACCTGACGGTGTGACGGCCTTTAAGATAAAACTCGTTGATTTCGGCGAGGACGGCGCCTACCTCGGAGCCCCTGACAGTGAAAGAAAGCTGACCTTCGACGATTCATCCACACCCCCTCTTGTCACCGGAGAGTGGTTCAGCCTGGATATACCGATCGAGGATTTCATGAACGGCCCCAACGGACTCTTCGCCAGGGAACACCTGGCACAGATTCTTCTTGAAGGCCCGGGATCATCAATAACCGCATTCGTTGATAATATCTATTTCTACAAGACGAATTAGGTTATTACAGATGAGAGGATACGCTCTGCATAAATGTTGTAATATACCTGTGCTCAAAGCAAACGGCTGTAAACTCATCCTTATTATGACAGTTGCTGTTATTTCTATAATCGGCTGCGATCGTGACACCGGTGATGCTGTTGAGATCAAGCAGACATTCTTAGATGAGTTCGAGGGAGAGGCTGGAGAATCGATCGACACCACGGTATGGAACTATGATGTTGGAACCGGATGGGGCAATAACCAGCTTGAATACGACACTGACAGGACCACAAATGTCTACCTGGACGGTTCAGGCAATCTTGCCATAACCGCTCGCGAGGAGTCTTATTTAAACTGTGATTATACCTCCGGCCGGATAACTACCAGGGATAATTTCGAGCAGGCATACGGACGTTTTGAGGCCAGAATCAAACTCCCGGTTGGAAAGGGTATATGGCCGGCGTTCTGGATGCTCGGTGACAACTTCCCCGAGACCGAATGGCCTGACTGCGGCGAGATAGATATCATGGAGTTTCGGGGGCAGGAACCGGGAGTTCTGTTAGGAGCCGTTCACGGCCCCGGTTATTCGGGAGGTTCGGCGATAAGCAGAAGGCTTGAACTCGAAGATGTGGAACTAAACGAAGATTATCATATATTCGCTATCGAATGGGAACCTGACATGATAAGATGGATGCTTGATGGAGAAGTCTACCATACAGTTACCCCCAAGGATCTTCCTTCCGGCTCGCGATGGGTCTTCGACCATCCCTTCTTTATAATACTGAATGTGGCGGTTGGGGGCACTTTCGTCGGCCCCCCTGATCAGAGTACCGAGTTCCCTCAGACGATGCTGGTCGACTGGATCAGGGTTTTCAGCTCAGGCTACCCGATAAACGCGTCGGCTGTATGCAAACCCTATACAGACAGTTTTTAACTCTACTCTTAAACTGACCCTGTAACTTTCTCTGCCGCAAAACCGGATTACTAATTACAGAGAGAAATGCATATAGGTTCTTATTTCCCATTCCCTGCCGTTATCCCCCTCAGCGGTCGGATCGCACACCAGGTCGCCGCCCGGTTCGCGTATGGTGGCAGGGCAATACCGAGGCGAATACTGATCAAGAGACCTCCACAGACCCCGGATCCCTATCTTTGTCTGGGGAAAACCGAACCACTTCGGGGTACCCAGATTGTAGGAAAGATCTCCCATCAGCTGAACCGGATACGTCAGGTTGAAATCACGATGGTAATCGTACGGCCCCCAGTCATTGAATTTGGCGAAAGCTGAAAGGGCAAATGAGCCTATAGCCAGCCTGGCATCTCCTCCATACCTTCTCACAAGCCGTTGATCATCACCGTTAGGTTCTCCGGTACCGTAGAAGATGTGAGCCACCAGCCTTGTGTCGCTTGCCGGCGCGGATACGATTCTCATATTTACCTCCCCGAGGTCGCGGGGTTTAGTAGCACTATCGAAAGCGAACGCGGTCCTGCCGTCAGCTAATATCCCTATTCCGGCATCCTGAGTGGTCGGGAGATGTCTGAATACATATCCCAGGCTTACGGCTAATCCGGCGTTTTCTCTGATATCGTTATCCCAGGCAAACATCCATGTTGCGGGAGTAGGATCATAAGTCAGCATCAGTTCAGCTCCAAAGGTTTCCCGGTTGGCTCTCACTGAAAATGGATCATCAAGAATATTTCTGGGTCTGCCCGGAGCGGGAACATCAGCGGGGATCGGGTCTACCAGGGGTTTCTGCCAGAGGAAATTGGGAGCTATCTGGAATTTTCCAAGGTTCACCGACAGCCCGGTCATAGCGTTGACCTGGTTGCCTGAACCGGTGTCCTTGAGATTCCATCCTGTAAAGGTAATCCTCTGTGTGGGACCAGCCTCAGCTACCAGCCCCATGTAAGCGGCCTGGGCATACCAGTGCCAGCGGCCCCTCTCGACAGTGAGTTTCGCCTTCGTTCCGAATATATCGGAGCCCTCCACCCTGTCCTGAAGAACTCTCATATTATCGCCCGATTCCTCAACCACTTGAAAGGTCTCATCTATTCTGGGTGAACCGGAAACTATCCCGCCCAGTTCAAGGACAGCGGGACCCCTGCTGGCCTTCAGCGCGAGAGTGAACTTACGGGTTTCGGGAAGCGGTATCGCGAAAGAACTGGTTATAGAGGACTGTTTGGTCAGGTCCTCCTGGTAGATAGAAGTCATATCTACAGGACCCAGAGCGCGGTTGTATTTAAAGAGAACCGCCGGGTTAGCGCCCCACCAGAGCTGCGGTCCGAAAGCCATCTTCCAGCCGCTCAGATCCCTTTTTCCGGTCAACTCCATCCCCACCGGTGCCTCACCGTTATAAATATCAACATTCTCACCGTAATAGGCATCCCGGTAAAGACCGAAGAAATCTCCCTCATGTTGCCAGTGAGTATGCCCCTCCCGGTAGAAACCGTTAAGATTGAACCAGCTGTTGTCCCATGATATCGAACCCTTATATATCTTTACCCGTTCCGGATCTCTCAGCTCGATATTCTCTCCATCCGCTCCTTTTACCTGAATGGGACGTCCCCTGTTTTCGTAGAATATCTCGTCGATCGGGTTTACAGGAACATTACCGAGCATATTTACAGACAGCTTGCCCGTAACCGCTTCATTCGGCTGGCCCTTAAATTCCACGAAGGCTGACTGCATATGATCAAACCCCTGGAAAGCGGGATATTCAGAACCTGTTCCAGCGGCCTGTTCGGGAGTACTTATCCTCTCTCCTCCGGTATTGTAGGTTTCATATTCCATCCTCAGGCCGGAAAGCTGTATCAGTTCCTGTTTCTCCGAAAGAAGAGCGGATTTATCGCTCCTTGCCTCGAGAGCCATCCATCTGATGTTAACCGAGTCGAAATGCCTGTTTATTCTGGCCCAATCGGTGCCCGGCGCGTATGGATCGAGAGTGAAGGCGTCTCTCAGAACATAGTACGCCGCTCTGGGATAGACCTCGTATAAGCCCCTCCGGTCGGTCGGCCCCTTAGCGGTAATACCCCACCACTCCTCATTCATGTTATTTGCCCCTTCGATGTAATCCTCCGGGTAAGCCTCATTCGGCCAGCTGGCGTTGGTATCATGTATATCGAGCCGGCTGTCCTGCCCGAACTTCCACCAGCCGTCGGTCCACTGGAATATCAGTCCTCCTATCGCGTTGCCGGCTCCGCCCTTACCGCTGGACTGCTGGTAAATCTCCCTCCACTGCCCTTTCAGATACTTAGCCTGCATTACCTGATCTTCTCTCATTTCCTTTTCGTTCCAGGCATCCGATCCGAACTCCGTAAACATAACCGGAGCCCCCAGCTCCTGCTTTACCCTGTCAAAGAGATCACGAGCCGAGATTCCGCGGTAGACATTGGTGCCGAATACGTCCAGCCCTTTGCACTCTTCAGCAATGATATCCAGATACTGAAGATCTCCGTTAACAATTCCAACCAGCCTTTCCGGCTCGCGTTTCTTTATACCTTGAATGATTTCCTGGTAAAGGGAATACAGATACCGGGCCCTGACATTGTCTCTCTCTCCCTCGGGGAGAGCTTCGGCCTCAACCGAAGTCCAGTGGAGCCCGTAGTTATTCTCGTTTCCAAGCAGAAACAACAGCATCCCCGGCACTCCCCTGAAATTCTCCGCCACATCGAGTATCTCTTCTTTTACCGCTTCGCGGAAACGGCTGTCAGAGTAATCGACAGAGGGAATCCATACACCGTCCAGAGTATACCCGTACCTGCCGACCGGGTGATTGACTATTGTGTAAATTCCATATTTCTCATATATATATTCGACCCACCTGGGAGGTATTCCGACGTACTGACGTATGACATTAACTCCCATCTCCTTAAGAAGCGGCATTTCACGGTCCAGAGCTT
>CAZKNG010000089.1:0-8938 GCA_964554125.1 uncultured bacterium
GCCGCGCACTCGGCAATCCTTGTTATCTTCTCAAAAGACAGTATCTCTTCGTGTCTCTTCAGCTTAACGCCCTCCTCGGGCATACAGTATACGCATCTGTAGTTACATTTATCGGTCACTGAAATCCTGAGGTAGTCGATCTTTCTTCCGAAGCTGTCTTTTAGCATTCTGAATCTCCATTAATTTATCAATGTAACCTCTATTGTTTCGCCGGCCTCTATTTTCCCGGTGCCAGCCGGAACAGCTATAAACCCATCCGCCTCAGTATAGGCGTGAATATGAGCTGAACCGTGATATTCAACAATTTCAACCTCACCTCTTCCGGTCAGCTTTACGGGAATATGTGAAGTACGGCCTGTTTTCCCGCGTTTAATCTCGTCTTTCAACCGGGCATATACGCGCCTGGGTTCCCACTCAGCCCCCTCCAGAGCAAAACAGAAAGGTTTAACGAACAATTCAAATATAACAAATGTCGAGACCGGGTTTCCGGGTAGACCGAAAACGAAATCATCGGGGCCTTTCCCAAAAACCGTAGGTTTGCCGGGCTTGACAGCTACCTTTTCAAAAAGCAGCTTAAAACCCCTGTCTTTTAGAACTCCAGGGACAAAATCGAATTCGCCCATCGACACACCCCCTGAAAGCAGAAAGAGATCAACGCTGCCCCGATAACGGTCTATAATATCACCAATAGCTTCCGGTGTGTCCTCAGTGATACCAAAATAGCGGGGTTCAAACCCGGCCTTTCTCGACTGAGCGGCAAGCTGATAACTGTTGCTGTTTCTGATCTTTGCCCGTCCCGGTTCACCAGACGGTTCGACGAGTTCACTCCCTGTCGCTATAATCCCTAAAACCGGGATTTTAGAGACCGGAACCTCACTACAGCCTACTGCCGCCAGGACCGCAATCTCGGGAGCTCCAATCACAGTTCCCTTTTTGAGCACAATATCACCTTTTGCGACATCTTCCGCCCTGTAGCAGATATTTTTCCCTCCACCCTTGATCTTTATCACAACCCTTCCACCCGCAACCTCTGTATGCTCAACCATAACAACCCGGTCGGCGCCTCGAGGGACAACCGCTCCGGTCATTATTTCCGAACACTCCCCCTCTCCGACATCCTTCTCAGGAGCTTTCCCCGCGGGAATCGTTTCTATAACCTCAAGAGCGCTGTCAAGGTCAGCCGACCTGCACGCGTAACCGTCCATAGCAGATTTGTTGAACGGGGGCATATCAATATCCGATCTGATATCCTCTAAGAGAACCCTGCCGGGAGCTTCATTCAGCGAAACAGATTCTTTTCCAAGAAGCTCCGCGCTTTTCATCATCAACTGAAAAGCCGTTTCAAAGGATATCATTTCCATATTATTTCCTTTCATCAATTCTCCCTTTAACGGAACAATGCTCCCGAAGCATTTATAATATCAAGCAAGACAGCTTCGCAGACAGCAAGGTCTTTCTTTAAAAGCTCCGCGGTTTCAAGATCAACTTTTTCCCCTCTTATAACATCCGCGCTCTCCCGGGCCGCGGCCGCGGAGGGTTTGGGATTTTCCCCGGGAAGATAGATAACACAATCGGGGGTCATCTCTTTAAGAATAGTATTGCTCTCAATTACGAGAAATGAAGCGTTTCTGTTTTCCCGCCTTATTCTCTCAAAGGAAACTCCGGTGTGATAATAGAGATTATCAACACCTTTCTTTTCCGTGCCGTGACCTATTTTTATAAACACGGCTCCGGGTAAAATGGACACGATCTCACGCGCGAGGGTTGTTTTACCGACATTGGAACTGGCTCCTGAAATTACTACAGTCTTCATAGTGTTATTTCTCCATACTCTGTTCCAGGGCCGGGAAACCTCAGGTTAGGCCTTCCCGATTTCTTATCACTTAAAGAGTCCCAGCTGACACTCTGTGATCTTAACCCCCGTCCTGTTACAACTCCTGCCTATTTCGCGGGGACTGACCTTGTGTTTCTCAGCCAGATCAAGCGCCGCGGCGCATTTTATCTTCTTCTTACCTTCAATATCAAAAGAAGCTTCAATAACAGCTCTGTCTATCTCTTCACTGCCCATTTTTTCCTCCTTTTCCGATAAGCGCTTCTATATTACGTCTGAATGAATCCTCGAGATACGATGAAATATCCTTTCTGTATTCTTCCCAGGCTTCAATCAATCTTAATCCGAATTCCGTAAGATGAGTTGAGCCGCCTTCACTGCCCCCCCTGTTCTTGACCACAACTTCGCGGCCGAACCCTTCCTCTACTTTCTTTATATCCTCCCATGCTTTCCTGTACCCCCTGCCCAATGATTCCGCGGCCTTAACAATTGACCCCGTGTCCCTGACTTCTTTCAGGAGCTTGAACCTCCCGTCACCGATCAATCCTTTCCCATCCTTACTCTGAAGGAAAAGCCTCACTGCGGGTTCCACATTCAATTCATTCATAACTTATATTCTCTAACTCTTAAATCAGATACTGATAAACTTCACCGCGCTCGCTTTGAAGCTGACAAACAACTCTCTTCCTCTCTCGATCCGCATTCTTTCCACCGATCCTCTGGTTACAAGGGCCGCCAGTTCGACTCCCACATCAATTATCACTTCGATCCCCAGTCTAACGGGAAAAAGATCGACTACTCTGCCGCGAAAACTGTTTCTGGCGCTTGTTGAAACCGGGCTCGAAGAAAGTGTTAAATCCTCACTTCTGATTACAATATTTCCTTTGCCGGCATCCCTGTCCGTTAGAACATTGAAAGTGATTCCGTTAGATATAAATTCCGAAACCTGCTCATTCTTCGAAGTTGATCCGGTAAGCCTTCCGCGGAAAAAATTTCTGATACCCACAAAATCAGCGACAAAGCCTGAAACGGGATGTGTAAACACATTATCCGGACTGCCGGTCTGAACTATGGTACCTTCTTCCATAATACCCACCCTGTCAGCCAGCGATAACGCTTCTTCATAATCGTGAGTTACGTGAACGACCGTAATCCCCCTTCTCTTCAGGTTCCTGAGAAGGGTTCTTATTTCGGACCTGGCCCCTCTGTCCAGAGAGGAAAGCGGTTCATCGAGAAGAAGACAACGGGGGGTTATGGCGAGAGCCCTGGCAAGCGCGACTCTCTGGGTCTCTCCGCCGGAGAGTGTCGCCGGATTCCTCGGCATCAATGATGAAAACCCCAACTCCTCAGCCAGATCATTTACCGTACTTCTTATCTCTCTGCTGTTTTTCCCCAGGCATTTCAATCCGTATGCTACATTCTCCTCCACGGTAAGATTAGGAAACAACGCCCCATCCTGAAAAACCATCCCGACATCTCTTTTCTGTATCTTAAAAGATGTTATATCCAATCCTCCAAGTCTGATTCTTCCGGTGTCCGGCAGGTATATCCCCGCGATTACCTCAAGAAGTACCGATTTCCCCACACCGCTGGCGCCGAGAAGAACAAAATATTCGCCCGGAGCCGTTTCAAAGGAAACATCTCTTAAATTAAATTCACCAATACTTTTCGACAGATCACTGACTCTTAACATAATTCTTCCCGCCGCCGCCAATACTCCTCAGCAGAATGAAGGAAATAAAACAGACTATCAGAAATACAGCAGATACGGGACGGGCGTATTTCAGGCCGAAGGCCCCGAATCTCTCATATATAAGAACAGGAGTAATCATAGGATGATAAGCTATAATTATTACAGCGCCGAATTCACTCATCCCCCTCGCCCACATTAATACCAGTCCCGACACAACAGAACGCCACGCTATAGGCAGAGAGATCGTCAGAAAAACTCTAAAGGGGCCGGCGCCGAGATTCATGGCCGCCTTTTCATAGACCTCGGGCACCGCAGCGAACCCGTCCCTCGCGGAATTAATAAGGAAAGGTACGCTCACAAAAGCCATTCCAGCCATAATGCCGGCCGGAGCACCGATGAATTTTATCCCGATTCTCTCGGCGGCTCCGCCGAAGAGACTGCCGCCTGAAAGAACACCGAGCAGAGCGATACCCGCCGCAGAGTGAGGAATAACTATAGGCAGATCTACAATCGAGTTGACAAGCCCTTTAAGCGGAAAATCCTTGCGGGCGAGAATATACGCCAGAGGAACGGAGCCCGCGGCAAATATAAGTGTGGCGCCCATCGAAGCTGAAAGGGTAAGCCAGATGCTCCCGGTCACTTCACCGTCACTGGCGGCATTTATGAATTCCCCGGGGGAGGTATTTACAAAAATACCGGCGAGTGGAGCTATTATAAACAGCAGAACAACGCCGCCTAGAATCGAAAAAAGCAGATGGACGGGTTCGATCTTACTCATAATTCTTCTCCCACAATCTTTTCCGCGGGTATAACGAATGGCTTGAGTTTCTCCGGGATATTTTCGTAATTATCAGCCGGCGAGGGAACTACGGACGGCTGGCCGTTTCGGCTCATAATCTTCCGTCCCTTTGACTCTTCGAGCAGATACTCTACAAATTTAAGAGCGAGACCGGGTGACGGAGTATTATCCGGTATAGTCACACCGTAAACCATGGGAGCGCCCCTTCGTTCTATAAATTCTCCAGGCTTTTTCCCGGAAATCTTAACGGAAGAGGAGGCGTAATAATCTTTAAGTTCAGATTCCTTTAGATTTATTTCATCAGGCAGGGTGATAAACCGCAAATCGTGTTGTCTGGCTACCGAGCGGTATATAAAGATGTAATCAATAGTACCCGATTCGAGAAGCCCCAGAAGGTCAGTCTCTTTAGGTCTTATAAACTCAGTATCTTTTTCCAGAAGTTCAGCGCTGAGTCTTTTTTCGCCGTAGAACTTTTCGGCCAGTTTAATAGTGAGGACTGTTCTGTAACCGCACGGATCAGCATCAGGATCTGATCGCCCGAAAGTAACATCATCCTTCAGCAGTATATCATACCAGTTACTCCGATTTATAGTATCCGCCTCTCCTGAATCATCCCTGAAAGCTATTGCCATTTCATTAGACGCGAATTTAATGTTCCAGCTCGCGAAATCGGGTATAAGAAGAGCGTCGATAACCGCGTAATCCGCCGATGCCATGACATCGCATCTTCTGCCGAGTTCTGAAATCTTTCGCGCGCAGGTTCTGCTCCCGGCCGCCTCCATATTTACTTCCACACCGGGGTTTTCTTCTTCAAACCTCCCGGCAATCTCCGCGAAAGGAACAGACAGACTGCCCGCGTGGAATATAATAAGCCTCTTCCGTGCGGATCCTTCATTGCAGCCGGAGCAGGAAAGGAATTGAACAGCCATAATTAACGAAATAACAGTTAAACCTGTTTTTCTCATTTTTCAGCATACCTTTCTCATAATCCGGTAACGAAAACCCGTTGCCGGATTTTTTAAAATAGCATCAGGAAAAACCGAATGCAACCGTTATGTTTTCATGTGCATATCGAGCGTAAAAAAACTATTTCAAACATCTTTATCTAAAATTAAGACTTAATCAATCCCCCCGGGTTTAACTCTTTGAAGCAGCTAAACGCACTGTTTAAAACTCTTTCAGTTCACCCTTTTTATATGCGTCGTAGGCTTCTTTTACTGTCATACCTGAAGCACCGATATAGACCCGCATATCAGCTTCCGCGAGAACAGCCGCGGCGTTCCCGCCGGGCCCGTTGCCTGTGATCAGTAGATCCACCTTATTTTCAAAAAGCCTCTGCGCGGTTTTGGGGCCCGCTCCGTGAGCTTCATTTACAATTGAGGTATTGTCAATTGCGCTCTTTTCATCCTTTTCTTCATCGTAGATAACAAAATATTCAGACCTTCCGAAGCGCGCGTCAATCTGTGAATCCCACTCGGTTCCCTTAGCAGTTAATGCTATCTTCATTCTTCTAAATCCCCCTTCACCTTTATGGTGTTTTAAAAAAACAGTTTTCCGCAAATCCCACCTGAGGCTAATTCGCGGATTCCTCAAGCAGTATGCTATCCCTTAACAATGAAAAACGCAAAATTTTTTTCATAAAATCTCTTTCTTATCTTCTTGAAATAAAGAGATTCCTACAGATTCTTTCTTAATTCCTCGAGAAGTCTGGCTGTCATTTCAGAGGCTTTTCCCTGAAAGAAGATATCTGTAATACTCTCCGTGTAACTCGACTTATTAGTGTTTATCTCAATAATTCCGGCCCCATTTTCCTTAGCTATATAGGGGATCGCGCACGCGGGCATAACCTCGCCCGTGGTTCCGATAAGGATAAAGAGATCAGATATATCAGCTTCCCTGAAGGAACTGGTCCGCGCCGGTTCCGGTATCTGCTCACCGAAGAAGATAAAATCAGGTTTCAGAAGGCTTCCGCAACTAAGACATTCCGGCGGGAGTTCATTCAAATTGATCTCATCTACTGAATATTTCTCCCCACAGCCCGCGCAGACAAGCTTCCTTGAATTTCCGTGAAATTCAAAGATATTCCTGCTTCCACCCGCCTGATGCAGGTTATCTATATTCTGAGTTATTATCGCGTCGAGAAGGCCCATTTTCTCCATTTCAGCAAGTCCCAGATGGGCTCTGTTAGGAACAGCTTCGCCGAAGAAATCATAGAATATTTCCTTTATCAGCTTCCATGATTCAAAGGGGTTCATGCGGAAATGATTGATATCGAGAAGAACCGGATCATATTTATTCCACAAGCCGCCTACGCCTCTGAAGGGAGGAATTCCGCTTTCAACAGAAATCCCCGCTCCGGTAAAAGCTGTAACCCTCCCCGCATTCATTATCATCTCTGCCGCTTTTTTTATCATTTTGAACCTGAAGACTTCCGGGACCGCTCAGTGTCCGCAGCCGTGAGTGCCGTCACCATGGCCTTCGCCGTGCTCGCAGCTGCTCTCGCCAACTTCCAGAGTGTCACTTAAATAGTCATTTATAACAGAGTCTACTTCCCCTCTTACGCCAACTATCCAGTCAATATCCGCCTGCCTGAACAGGTCCTTCGCTCTGCGGCCCATTCCGCCGGCAATAATCAGAGTACATCCCTTTTCCTTAAGGAACGCCGGTATAGCGCCCGGGGCGTGCCCGGGGCTCTCAACTACTTCCCTGGCTTCGACTTTAGAATCTTCTACATCAAAGATCGTGTATTTTTCGCATCTCCCGAAATGAGGAGCCACCTGACTTCCGTCCGTTGAAACCGCTATTCTCATTTATCCGCCTTCCTCTATTAAAAACCCTTTGGTTAGAAAATAAACTGGCGTCATCGCTTTAAAATATCACCTTAGAGAATATAACAGAATGAATCGAATTTTAAAGGTAAAAACACAGAGATTTCATTCACAACAGCGATAAGATTTATAATGACATTTTTTTCTTGATAATATACATTATATGTGGTTCAATATTCTAGTTTTCCACGTCTGACATTATTAAATGATGCTGGAAAAGAGAGTTTGTGAAGGTAGGGGCGCATTACATTATTCAAGGAGGTTATTATGAAAAATAACGCGCAAACAATCCTTTTAGTTATAGCTGTTTTCTCTCTTCTTATTTCCGGAGCAGGATGTGAGGGAGACCAGGGACCCGCAGGTCCGGCAGGACCCGCTAAGCTGAGTATCGTTGGCACGGTTACTCCTGAATGGGATGGTGATATAGTTGATGAACTTTACGTATCGCTTGGCGTTTCCAACGCTCCGTCAATTCCCATTGTCAAGGTTAACAATAGTGGTATCCCATTGTATGACAGCTGGATAGAATACGGGGGACGTATCGGTTATCAAGGGAACCTGTATTCAGAGACAGGCTTTGAAGAAGCAAGTTTAGAGGTCACATACACCAAACTGAATGGAAATGAGGGCGTAGCCACCTCTACGATTTTGCTTCCCGAGGAAACAGTTGCCGACGATGATGATATCCAGATATACCCCGGCAACGATGTGGAAGCTTCATGGAGTTCTTCAGATAACGCTGATGCTTATTGGGTGCAGGTTGACTTCTATGTCAGATATTATGACGCCGCAAGCGTATTACACAGAAAGGATCTGGAGTTTGATACAGTCCTGACCGACACTACCATAACTATTCCGTCAGAGGATTTTATGCCCGCTTCATACGCATCGATTTATTCATCCGATGGAACTTTTTATATCTACCCGGTAACCGGTCCGTGGATGCCCGGTGTTTCAAATAATATCGAGGGTGACGGAATCGGCGTTTTTATTGGAATGGCAGACTACGAATATGTGGATGTTGATATCAATTCAGTACTATCCCCCAATGAGAACGAAGAGGATAGAGATACAGAACACACTGTTGATATAAGAAAGATAGCGGAAGAGCTGGCGGGCCTGAAACACCGCTAAAATACTCTTTGCAGATTATCCTGCTGCCCGGCGCCCGGCAAAAGGATAAAACAGAGCAAAGCCGAGAACCTTTTCTTGAAACGCCACAGAGCTTCGGGCCCTGTGGCGTTTTTCTCCAATCATCGGGCGGGAAACTACCGCTACCATTTGAACTTTCAAAGAAAATAATTTATGCTTTATATCTTAAAAAATAAATTGTATATTTAGAGCCTCAATAGGTTTTTTTGATATACAGCCTTTAGGAGGCCTTCAGATGGCGGAAGAATCTCTATCAAAGATAAAGGAAGCTCACGAGCTCTTGTTTAAATTCCCCTTTGAAACAATAAGACTGGAAAGGGGATATTCAAACAGAACTCTCAGAATTGATATCGGCAAAAAGGATATTTCCATAAATCCCGTATCGGAACGCATGAAAGAACTCTGGACAGGGGGTAAGGGTTTTGACCTCTGGCTTATGCTTCAGGAGATAAGCCCTGACACAAAATGGGACAGCCCGGAAAACAGTATATGCTTTTCTCCGGGACCTCTCGGGGGAACCGCTTCATTCCCCGGCTCCGGCAAGACCCTGGTTACCGCCATCTCTCCTTCCACCCATTCGATTATGGATTGTAATGTGGGGGGATATTTCGGACCTTATCTTAAATTCGCCGGAT
>CAZKNG010000090.1:0-8774 GCA_964554125.1 uncultured bacterium
GTTAACAGCGGCAAGGTTTCTTTTGTGGCTGAAAAGGAGATCAGAGAAGCACTCAGGGATGAGAAATACGACCAGTCGATGAACGCTTCAGCCGCAACTATGAAGGAAATGGGAAGGGAACTGGGAGCTGACTTTATGTTATTCGGTTCGATTAATTCGATTACTGATCAGATAGAAGGAAAGAAAGCTAAATTCTACCAGATTGATCTTGAGCTTATTGATATTGAAACGAATGAAAAGGTCTGGTTGGGGCAGAAGAAAATAAAGAAGATAGTAGAAAGGGATAAATACAGGTTTTAAACAACTTAATTTCGTTCAACCAGCAGTATAAAATGAAGCTGTTTTACAAGTATCTGATACTTTTCTCATCTGTATTATTCGTATTAGCTGGATGCGTCTCCACACTCGAGAAAGAGATGGAAGTAGACTCTTTCCTTCCCCGAGGCGATTACTCGAGTGCCATAAAGGAACTTTCATCCAATATAGAGGTCTTCGGTAAAAGGAATAGACTTCTTTATTTGTTGAATGCTGGAGCTGTTCACTTCTACCTGGATAATTTCGCTGAAAGTAACAGTTATTTCTCTGAGGCGAATAAACTGTCCGAAATATTATATACTAAAAGTATTACAAATGAGGCTGCCGGCTTGATGAATCCGAACTTAATTCCTTATGATGGCGAGGATTACGAGAATGTTATGATCAATGTTTTTATGGCTTTCAACTATATCAAACTTGGAATGATAGAAGACGCCGGTGTCGAAGCAAGAATAATAAATTCGAAGCTGAAATTACTTTCACAGAAATACGAATCGGATAATAAATATAAGAATGATGCTCTGGGCAGATATCTCAGCGGAATTATTTATGAAACCACAGGTGATATTAACAACGCATATATTTCATATAAGAAGGCGTATGAGGCCTATGTCGATTATCAGAAGATGTTTGAGTTCAATATACCGGGACAGATCGAAATTGATATACTCCGCTTAGCCGAGCGCCTCGGGTTTAGCGAGCAGTTTAAAACCTACAGCCAAATGTTCAATCCCGATTCATACAAGACTGAAGATGGAAATAGTGAAATTCTTGTATTTATTATGACAGGGCTATGCCCTTATAAGAAAGAGTATGAGGCGAAATTCTCGCGTGCAGATAAAGAAGGCAAAACTCATACATTTCAGCTTCTCATTCCGAAGCTTGTTGGAAGGGGGAGTGCTGTTGGAAATGTGACTGTTAAATGTGAAAATGATTCGGCGAGCATTCTAAGAAATGCGCAGATCGTTGAGGATATTTCAAAGATAGCTATAAAGAATATGTCAGACAAGATGCCACAACTTCTTGTCAAGGCCTGGCTTAGGGCTTATGCCAAGAAGAAAGCTTCAGATAAGGTAAAAGATAAAGTAGATACAGGTAATGTGCTTGGGAATTTGCTCGTCGGAGCAGTTACCGATGGTGTCGCAGAAGAGCTGACTCACGCTGATATAAGATGCTGGAGAACACTGCCGTCGAGGATCTATTTTAGAAGAATTCAGGTTAAGCCCGGAAGTTATGATCTGGAAATGAGACTCAAAAGTATATCCGGAGATTGTCTTGAAAAGATAAAAAGGAAAGGTATAGTGGTTGAAAATGAAAGAAAGTATTTTATCTTCGTTGAAAGATTTATTTAGTATACCGATTTTATCGTTTATTCTGCTGGCAATATATTTCAGCGCTTGTTCTGGGGTTAACGCCGACAATATCAAATGGGTAGATAAGATAGATGTCTACTATCCTGAGAAAGTTTATTTAACGGGGTTGGGGATTGGTGATACAAAAGAAAAAGCGGATAACAGCGCGTTTCAGAATATTTCCAAATCTATCAAATTACATATACGAAGCGATGAACTTTCAAAACGGGAATATCAGCAATCAGGAGAGGGAAAGAGTAAATCAAATTTCAGCTATGAAGAGAATATAAGGGTAGAGACGGAAACTGTACTGGAGAATGCTTCTATTGTAAAGCACGGATATGATGAATCCAACGAAATGTACTATTCCCTGGCTGTTTTGCGGAAAGCTAAATATTCAGATATTCTTTCAAGCAAAATCGTAGAATCTCAGAAAAGAGGGGCTAAGTTGATGGCCGCTATTGAGAAAGAAGAGTCCAAGGTCATCAAACTTGGAAATATGTTCGATTTAGAAAGAGAAATAGAATATCAAAGAAATGCCTTTGCCGTCCTGCGGGTGGTTTCAGATAATTACTCCAGGTATAGACCTCAGCCGGATCCCCTTGAAGTTCATAAGATGATAAATGATTTTCTGTTAAACAAATTTGTTTTTTCTCTGAGTGTAAAAGGTGATATGGCAGAAGAAATTAACAGCATTTTCAGCGATATTCTAACGAGAGAGGGGTATTATATTTCTGGTCAAAGGGGAGAAAGTTCTGACCTTGTAATAGAGGGGAATATGAAAACAAGAAGGATGCCGGGGAGGGGAAAGAGATGGGTGATTTTGAGCTGGAAATTTGATCTAAGTTTCACCGACACCAGAAACGGAGAAATCATCTTAAGTTACAGCATCCAGGACAGGCAGCAACAGCCGTCTGTCGAAATGGCAAGAGAAAGGATACTTTATCATTTCAGGGAAGATTACGCGGAGGATATACTCTCCAGGTTCAAGCAGAAACTTCATGGGTATTCAGGCGGTGTAAAATAGAAGAATATTAGCTTACTTTTTAACGGCGATATGACAGTTAGTATTTGCTTTATTTTCGTTAGCAGAGTATCGTAATTGTGTATATAGACTGAAATACTGGTGCCGGAGGCGGGAGTTGAACCCGCATGAAGCCAGGCTTCGGGGGATTTTGAGTCCCCTGCGTCTACCAATTTCACCACTCCGGCATAGTAGGAAAAATATTCTAAAATTTGTGTGGTGTCAAGCTAAGTATATTTCTATGAGATTGCATTTTTTTACTATATAATGCTGCTGCAGTTATTGTAATTTAAAGGCTGATGAGAAATAATCGGATATTATCGGCGCCAATATAAAATGAGAAGATAAACGTATTGAGAATTAAGGCGATGTAGAATGAACGCTGAAGAAATGACGTCCGGAAAAATTCTTGTTGTTGACGATGACCTTCAGATACTCAGGTTAATCAGGCGGGGACTTGAATCATCGGATATGAATCTGGAAATTTTCACGACGAACAAGGGATCAGAGGTTGCTGATTTATGCGATGATATCATGCCTGACATAGTCATACTTGATATTTTAATACCCGGCGAAAATACATGTCAGATAATATCTCAAATAAAGGATGATTCTAATGAAAAACAACCTCTCATAATGTTAATTTCGGGGCATTATGGAGAAATCAAAAGAATGATAGAATACGGAGCTGATGATTTCCTTACAAAACCCTTTGAAATCTCAGTACTCATAAAAAAAGTAAGAGAAATGCTTTAAGAACAGGGATTTTTGTATATAAAATAACCGATGTGATAAGAGTAATTATATGAAGCGGTTTTTAACTAATAGCTTATTATTATTTTAAATACCAGGATCTTTATTACATTGATAACGATTTTATTCTTGACCTGTTCAACTTAATTGCTAATATCACCTAAGTGGGGGTTGTAGCTCAGCTGGGAGAGCGCTTGTCTGGCAGACAAGAGGTCACGGGTTCGAGCCCCGTCAACTCCACCATTTTTATTATGCCTTGATTGAACATAGGGAAGGCAAATCTGATTCTACAGTATGGTTCATTATGGTAAAGGAAAAAAAACCTATTTCGCTTTGCATATTTGAGGATGTCAAGTATCCCGATCTTTTTCCCCTTTCATTAAATAAAGCAGTCTTTGAGTTATTTCTGGGTACCGATACACTCAGAGCGAGAATAGTTAAAGAATTGAATCCGGAAAGAGTATATCTGCAATGCAGGCAATATCTTTCTGATGTACTCAAAGAACAGTTATCCCTTGAAGAAACCGAATACGATGTGGGTATAAATGAATTAGCCGGGGGTGATGTATTCTTCGTTAATGGTAGGATAATGGCTTTTGGCACTGAAATGACAGATCTCTTTAATAATGTTAAGAAAAACCATCTTCTTATAAAAAACGGTATTCCAGTCGCAGCCAGATTTGCTGACAGAAAAGCTGAATATTTTATGGATCTACTAAATGAGATGGTATCGGACAGTAAGACAGAAGCAAAATGCAGTTACATAAAGGAAATTTCCGAGAATTCAAATAAAATCGATACTATTGATTGGGCAAAGTATAGTAAAACAGATGATTTAATAAAGGAATGGACCGCGAAAAACAATATAAAGGTCCAAGAGACAAATCAGAAACTGATTTCCAGACATTGGCAGTTGATAGGATTAAACTCTGATTGTATTAATGATGATTTTTCTAAAATTCCGCTCAGAGGTAATGATCCTGAATCTGCATTGTTCAAAGGTGTTAAATTGATTAATGATGATGATATTGTGATTGGTTCTGAGGTTGAAGTCAGATCCGGGACCGTTCTGGATGCTTCTGACGGCCCTATATTGATCGATGATAATGTTAAAATAGAACCTAACGCTGTAATAAAGGGACCTTGCTTTATCGGCAAGAAGTCTGTCATACGAGCAGGCGCCAGAATAAGTGCCGGAAGTTCTCTCGGGATTGAGTGTAAGGCTGGGGGCAAAATAGAAAAGACTATAATTGCCTCATATTCAAATAAACAGCATGAAGGATTTATCGGGCATTCTTACATTGGTTCATGGGTTAATATAGGTGCTGGAACATGCAACAGCGATCTTAGAAACAATTATACAAAGATAGATGCCTGGAACTCTGGTATAATACGCCGAACCGGCCGCAGATTTCTCGGCACTGTAATCGGAGACCATTCAAAAATTGCTATAAATACAAAAATAAACCCAGGTACCGTTATCGGTTTTAATTCAAATATAGTTACTACTAATTTTCCTCCTAAATTTACTCCCAGTTTCACATGGGCTTTTGAACCGGAATTCATTGAATATGATCTGGACAAAGCAATTGATACAGCTGAATTAATGATGGATAGAAGAGATGTGTCCATGACTTCTGCTGGAAAAGAATTATTCCGAACTGTATTCAGACACTGCAAACAGAGTGGTCACACAATTTAACCTGTTTTCAAGGAAACCGGTTTTAGCATTTTAATTGATTTGAATCTTGTCCGTGTCTCGGGGATATCCAATGAATAAGATAACATTGTTCGGCGAAAAGATAATCAGCAGCAATGCTGATGTCGAAAAAATGCTGATTCATAAGGACAGTAAAACCCTTTTTGAGATGGCCGAAGAACAGATATCGGCGGGCGCCTCAGTTATTGATATCAATACGGCTCTTTTGATGAAAGATGAATTGAATGCGATGCTGTGGGCTGTTCGTTTATTGATAGATAAATTTGATGTTAAGATATCAATTGACAGTCCCGATTCAGGTGTTCTGGAAAGATGTATTAAAGAGTTTGGGAATAGGGTTATAGCAAATTCGCTCCCGGCCGACACTGAAGTTCTCGGGAGAATGCTGGCAATTATATCAGAATATCAATCCGGGGTTGTCATTATTTTAAAAAACAGGAGCGGAATTCCCGAGGATTCAAAAGGGCGTTTGAAACTTGCCGGAAGAGCTGTCAATCTGATAGAGGAAGCCGGTATTCCTCCTGAAGATGTTTATCTGGACCCTATTATTACGACAATCGGAACTGACACGAATGGGGGGAAGTTAGTTCTGGATTGTTTCGCGAAGCTTGAAGAATACTATCCGGCATACCAACGCCTGGGAGGGTTGTCTAATATATCTTTTGGATTACCTCTCAGGAAGCTGTTGAATAGAACTTTTCTCTCAATGGCAATCGCAAGGGGGATGAACGCTGTAATATGTGATCCAACTGACAGAAAATTATTAGAAACACTCAGGGCGGCGGAAGCTATCGCGGGTGCTGACCCCGGATGCAGAGATTTCCTCGCATATTACAGGAATATCAATAAATAATTCCAACTCTGGATTTGCGTTTTTTTAATACAGTAGTAGGGAATTTGATAAAATCCTGCCGTTATTTTCAAGCCATAAGCTAAGAGCTCAATTGCAAACAGATTAGTATATTGCGAATATTTTCCTTTTGTTAAATGTGATGATATATTTACGCTAATCATAACATATTGTTATATAGGATGTTATAGCGCAGGGTAGTTTAAGTATGAATATGGCACGAGTCTTGATTAAATAACGGTCAGCACGCGGATAGTTCCCTGTAGTTTCGTGGGTTATCATTGATGTGTTTCTCAATCCACAAGTTAATACATGCAATGGTACACGTTTCATACGGGGAACTCATTTTCCTCAACCCACATCTAATTGTAACATAAATCTTAGTAAACTCACAAGTAATATTCTTAAGACCCTAATTTGGGGTTGGGGTCAATACAAAAATATTTCTAATATAAATTTCCCAGAGAATAGAAAGGGGAATGATCTCTATTTATATTCACAAAATTATTTAATTTATCTTTTGACAACAAATACCTTGCTGTGATTTAATCTATTGAATGAATAGTTGAAAGATAAGATCAATGTTTGCAGCCAATAATGGGGGTGAATGAGAATGACCAAAGCGGATATAGTTGAAGAAATAGCTGAGAGTACAGATCTCAATAAGAAAGAGGCTTTTGTGGTTGTTGATCTTATAATCGAAAATATCAAAAAAGCACTTTCTGAAGGTGACAAGATTGAATTAAGAGGGTTTGGCAGCTTTAAAGTGAAAATGAGAAAGCAGAGAAAAGCAAGAAATCCAAGAACCGGCGAAACAGTTGACGTTCCGGCAAAACTTGTACCGTTTTTCAAAGTATCAAAAGCTTTAAAGGAAAAGGTTAATTCTATCAGTTGACGTAATCTCATATCCGGTTTTTAGCAGAATGCGGTTGCATATATTCGCCGGGAGTGTATATTTCGATACAAAGTCAAATTTGTATTAAATGAGAGGGTGAGGAATATGCCGAGTGGAAAGAAGAAAAAGAGAAAAAAAATCGCGAAACATAAAAGAAAGAAGAGATTACATAAAAATAGACACAAGAAGAAAAAATAATCTGACATGATAATCTGCGGGGTTTAACCGGCATATTTTATACGCAGCCATATCTCTGTTCTGTATGATTTTAACGGTAACTATTTGATTTTCTATAAGTGGTATTAAATGGATTATAAAGAAAGAAGAAAGTCAGTAAGAGTAGAGTCACAAATTCCTGTTGTTTTATCGGGCCGTGAAAAAGAATACTTTGGGGAAACGATCAACCTGAGCATGAAAGGTGTGTATTTTTCTTCGGAAGTTTTCATTGAACCTCTTAAAAAAGTCAAGATGGGATTCATGCTGCCCGAAGACGGCAAAGGAGATGAGAGCCCTGATACCAGGCAAGTTGAATTCGACGGGGTTGTTGTAAGAACTGAACCGCCGAAAGAAGATCCGGATTGTAATGAATACAGGGTTGCCGTGTTTATAACCTTTCTCTCTAAGAGATCAAAAAAGGCTTTATCAGAATACATAAACGATTTACTCTGACGTTTTTTCCAAACATAAGATCTTAAATGGATTCAGATTCTACATATCTGATTTTATAAACTTATCTGATACTTATATCGTCAGAGATCAGCGATCTTTTTTTATAAAAATTTATGAAAGTACGGCCGGTAGAGAAGGTTTTTTTAATACAGTTAGATACTTCTTTCTTGTTGAAGTCATCAGGGGTATATGTTTATAATTCGCTGTATTAAGTAGCAAAGGACCTGCACAGTTATACTTATTTTTCCGCAGAGGAACAAATATTGAATTCTAAGGCTTCTATTATTGTTATTGATGATGAAGAATCTATCCTGGAGATACTCGAGGATTATTTATCTGAGAAGAAATATGACGTTTACAAAGTTTCTAACGGCCGTAAAGCACATGCAATTCTTAAAGATATAAAATGTGATGTGGCCCTGATTGATCTCAAACTACCGGATTGTTCCGGCCTGGACCTTGTGGAAGAATTCAATAAAATATATCCCAATATGAAGTGTATAATTATAACCGCGTTTGCTTCTGTAGAATCGACGATTTCAGCTCTCAGGTTAAATGTCTTTGATTACATTCAGAAACCATTTGATATTTTAAGGATAGGGGAAGCTGTCGAAGCGGCCTGTAACAACAATCTGTTAATCAGAGAAAACGCTATGATAATAAACAAGCTTCAGAAAGCCAACCGGGAACTTGAAGACAGCAGAACCCGGCTTAATCGTAAAGTGCTGACTACTAATGAACAATTGGCTCGCGCGAATGAATCATTGAAGAGACATGTTACAAGGTTGAAAATGCTCTACCATCTGGGAAGAGATATCAGTTCTAATGAGAATTGGGATGATGCCCTTGACAGATTCCTCATGGCATTGTGCAAATATCTGCAGGCGGACGGGGCTGGAATATTGCTTTTCAGTAATGAAGGGACTTCGCTTAAACCCAGAGCTTACTATCAGGTAACTGATAAATTTCTTGATACGGCTTTGCGCAAGTTGTTAAAAGCTCAGGAAATGGATTTGCTGCAGCAGGAGATTTTCTGTTTGGAGTCATGCGATAAAAGAATAGATACCTGTCTTGCGGCGGAAAAAGCATGGAATAATACTGTAATTCCGCTTCTTTTCAAAGGCAGATGGCTGGGGTTCCTCATTTTGAAGAAGAAGTATGCTTCAAGAATAGATTATCTCAATGACTATCATTTT